>SXPV01000033.1 GCA_005793215.1 Actinomycetota bacterium | reverse complement strand
GCAAGAAGCGGTTCATCGCCGATACAGGGGCCGGGCAGCACGGTGTTGCATCTGCGACGGCTGCGGCACTCCTCGGCTTGGACTGCAAGGTGTACATGGGTGCGGTCGATGTGGAGCGCCAAGCTTTGAACGTCTTTCGAATGCGCTTGTTGGGCGCCGAAGTCGAGGCCGCCAATTCCGGGAGCCGCACGCTGAAGGATGCAGTCAACGAGGCGATGCGCGACTGGGTGGCGAGTGTGGAACATTCGTATTACTGCATAGGTTCGGTGATGGGGCCACATCCGTATCCGTTCATGGTTCGCCAGTTCCAGAGCATCATCGGCGACGAGGCCCGGGTGCAGATGCGCGAACTCACGGGACGTGATCCCGACGTGGTGACCGCGTGCGTGGGTGGTGGATCCAACGCGATGGGCATCTTCAGTGGATTCGTGGATACCGCGGCGCGGCTCGTCGGTGTCGAGCCAGCCGGTGGTGCTGCCGTGGGTCGCGGTGTTCCGGGTGTCGTGCACGGAATGAAGAGCTACCTCATGCAGGACGAAGAAGGCCAGGTGCAAGAGGCCCATTCGATCTCGGCAGGTTTGGATTACCCAGGCGTGGGGCCGGAACACTCCTACTTGGCATCAATCGGTCGAGCGGAGTATCCGAGCGTGACTGATGCGGAAGTGATCGAGGGTTTCCAATTGATGTCGCGCACCGAAGGAATCATTCCGGCGCTCGAGTGTGCCCACGTGGTGGCTTGGATTGCTCGCGAAGCGCCAACCATGCAGGGTGCGACCGTCCTGATGAACTTGTCGGGGCGAGGCGACAAGGACGTGGCCCAAATGATGCAGATCCTTGGTCCGACCATGGGTGGCGTGTGAGCCACCTGGAGTCCCGTCTGCGGGCTCTCCGCGACGGCGGACGCAAGATTCTGGTTCCGTATATCACCGGATATGCGGAGCACTGGGACGACGCGGTCAGAGCAGCTGCTGCCAATGGAGCGGATGCAATCGAGATCGGAATTCCGTTCTCTGATCCGGTCATGGACGGACCCGTCATTCAACGCGCTTCACGCGATGCGTTGTTGCGCGGTGCGACGATCCACAAGATTCTCGATGGTGTGAGGTCGCTCGATGTCGGTGTGCCGCTCGTGGTGATGTGCTACTACAACACCGTCTTTCGAGCCGGACACGATCGCTTTGCTCAGATGCTGACGGCTGCAGGAATTTCCGGGGCCATCGTTCCCGATCTTCCGCTGGAGGAGTCGACGGAGTGGTGCACGGCGGCCGATGCCGCCGATGTTGCCACGGTGATGCTTGCTGCCCCGACCGCACCTGACGACCGACTGCCGAGGATCGCCGAGCGATCGCGCGGATTCGTGTATGCAGTGGGTCTCCTTGGTGTCACGGGGGAGCGCGAAACGTTGTCCGAAAGTGCCACAACCATCGCGCGGCGAGTGAAGCAGATAACGGACCTCCCGGTCTTGGTGGGAGTCGGCATCTCCGATGCACAACAGGCACAAGCAGCGTGCGCGCAAGCCGACGGCGTCATACAGGGCGCTTCGGTGATGCGTCGTCTCATGGATGAGGGAGTCGACTCCGTTGCAAAATACATTGCCGACGTACGTGGCGCCATCGACGAGTAGTTTCGTGACATGTTGAAAGCCGGCGACAAAGCTCCTACCTTCGCCCTCGTGGACCAGCACGGCAAGAAGCGGACGCTGAAGGAGTTCGCCAAGCGCAAGGTGCTGGTGTACTTCTATCCCAAAGCGGACACGCCGGGTTGCACGCAACAATCCTGTCTCTTGAGGGATCTCAGGAAGACGATTGGTCGCACGGCCATCGTTGGTATCAGCCCCGACGCACCAGCAAGACAGTTGAAGTTCGACACCAAGTACACGTTGGGGTTTCCCCTGCTTGCAGACGAGACGCACGAGGTGGCACAGGCATACAAGGTGTGGAAGAAGAAGTCCATGTACGGTCGTGAGTACATGGGCATCGAGCGCTCGGCATTTCTGATCGACGCAAACGGAAGAATCCTTCACGCCTGGTACAAGATCTCACCCAAGGACACGCCTGCGTACCTGCTGGAGGCATTGGGGAAATGAGCGAACGGTTTGCCCGTCCCGAGACGGTACTGCCGCATCGGCCTCCATTCCTGTTCGTGGACACGATCGAGGCCCTCGAGGTGGGTGTCAGCGCCACGGGGCGGTGGCGTCTACGCGGTGACGAGTGGTTCTTCCCGGGTCACTTTCCCGGGCGGCCCACGTTGCCGGGAGTGTTGATGTGCGAAGCGATCGCCCAGGTTGGTGCCTATGCACTACTGAGCGATCCTGCACGCGCTACCAAGTTGCCCCTGTTCGGTGGTTTGGATTCTGCGCGTTTTCGTCGGCAGGTGATTCCTGGGGACGAGCTGGTGATTGCCGTGCAACTCGGACGCATGAGTGCGCGGGCCGGCAAGGGTTCGGGAACGGTGAACGTGAACGGCGAGCTGGCGTGCGAGTGCGAATTGATGTTCGTCTTGGTCGACCGCTAACGCCAACCAGCGCTTCTGTCGGCGTCTACTTCGTGGCCGGTGCCAGGATGATCGAGCCGTTGTGGCCGCCGAAACCAAAGTTGTTGGAAATCGTGGGTCCGGGCGTCCATGGTCGCGGAGATCCCATGACCACATCGCATGCGATGTCGTCGCCGAGTTCCGTGGTGTTGGCGGTTGGTGGGATCAGCTTGTGTTCAAACGACAGCAACACTGCCGCAGCTTCGAGCGCGCCAGCAGCACCCAGCGGATGTCCGGTCACGCCCTTGATGGACGTCACAGGTGGCGTAGGACTCCCGAACACGGCAGCGACCGCTTGGGATTCTGCCTGATCATTGAGCGGTGTGGAGGTCCCGTGGGCGTTCACCTGTTTGATGTCGCTGGGCACGAGACCTGCGTCGTCCAACGCTTGCTGCATGCAGGCAATGGCTCCGACACCGCCCGGTGATGGTGCGGTGATGTGGTGAGCATCGGCATTGCTGGCAGCGCCGAGGATCTCGGCAATGATGGTGGCGCCGCGCGCGATCGCTAGGTCGTAACGCTCCAGAACGAACACCGCGGCACCCTCGCCGAACACGAAACCATCCCGCGTTGCATCGAACGGTTTGCTCGTACCAGAACTCGAGAGCGCGGTCATGTTCGCAAATCCGGCAACCGCGGTGATCGTGGCAGCCGATTCCGCGCCACCGCTCACGACCGCGTCGCATCGACCCCATGCAACCAAACGTGCCGCGTAGCCGAGAGCGTGAGTGGCGGCCGCACATGCCGTACAGATGGTTTCAGCGGGGCCTTGCAAGTGATACCGCATGGAGATCGCGGCGCCACAGGCGTTGGACATCATCATGGGAACGAGGAATGGCGAGACGCGTCGTTCGCCTTTCTCCACCCTGGTGATGACTTGTTCTTCCAGCGTCCGTAATCCACCAATGCCGGTGCCAAAGATGCTGCCCATGCGCTCTGGCGCATAGGGGAGTGGTCCGGATTGGGTGAGTGCTTCGTGCGCTGCAGCCAGGGCGAATTGCTCCACACGATCGGCGCGACGTGCCTCTTTCGGATTGGCAAAGAAGGGCTGCGGGTCCCAATGTTCGATCTCGACGGTTTTTGCGTTGGTGATGCCAGGACCAAGGAGGCCGTTCCAGAAGGCTTCCTTCCCGATTCCACACGGTGCCAGCACGCCATAGCCCGTGACGGCTACTCGATGACCCGCTCCCTGCATGGGGGGAGTTACTTGGTTTTGGCGACGATGAGGTCGAAGGCCTGACCCACGGTCGTAATGCCTTCCAACTCCTTCTCGGGAACTTCGACACCGAACTCACTCTCGAGCTCCATGACGAACTCCACGAGATCAAGGCTGTCGGCCTCCAGGTCTTCCTTGAAGCGGGCTTCGCGCGTTACTTTTGCGGCGTCGACCGCCAACAGACTGACGGCGCACTTGGTGAATCGTTCGAATAGATCTTGGCTCACGTGGGGCCTCCTCGTTGCACTCAGCCTAGTGTCCCATGCCCAGACCACCGTCGACGGGGAGCACGGCACCCGTGATGTACGCGGCATCCTGCGATGCAAGGAACACGATTGCTCCTGCAATCTCATCTGCAGACGCGATGCGACCAAGTGGCACCAGATCAGCGAACGCTTGGAGCTTTTCTGCGCCAAGGGAGCGAGTCATGTCCGTGTCGACGGGTCCTGGTGCCACGACGTTGACGGTGATGCTGCGACTGCCGAACTCACGGGCCAACGATCGCGCAAAACCAACCAGTCCAGCCTTGGATGCGGCGTAGTTTGCCTGCCCCGCTTGTCCGAGCAAGCCGACCACACTCGACACCAAGATGATGCGCCCCTTGCGGGCACGCAACATCGATTGGGTTGCGCGTTTGCAAACTCGGAAGGCTCCGGTCAGATTTGCATCGATGACGCTGGCGAAGTCGTCCTCCTTCATGCGCAGCAGCAAGCCGTCCTTGGTGATTCCTGCGTTCGACACCAGTACTTCAACGGGACCCAACGCCTGTTCCACCTCGGCGAATGCACGCTCCACATCCGCCTCTTGCGTCACGTCGCATTGCACCGCGAGAAAGTCGCCCGTTGGTGCGGTGGTGTTGTACGTGACTGCAACCTTGTCGCCGAGGGCGACGAAGCGTTGTGCGGTGGCGAGACCGATCCCGCGACTTCCACCCGTAACGAGCACGACACGACTCATGGTTTCCTCCATTCGACGACGGCGCTGGCGGCAGTCATCCCTGCGCCGAAACCCACCATGAGGACGATGTCGCCGTCGTTGAGTCGACCTCGGTCCGCGGCATCGAAGAGCGCGAGTGGAATCGACGCCGAGGATGTGTTGCCGGTTTCGTGGAGTACCACCGCGGTTCGCTCCAGGGGAATGCCGAGCTGTCGGCAGGCTGCGTCGATGATCCGTGCGTTTGCCTGGTGTGGCACACAAAGTGCAACATCGTCGACTCCGAGACCGGCCTTGGCGAGGGATTTGTGGGCCGAGTCCACCATGATCCGTACGGCACGTCGAAATACCTCCTTGCCGTCCATGTGGATGGAGCCACCGACTTCGGCGTAGAGGAGGTGCTCGAGCGAGCCATCCGCGTCGAGGTCCCAGCCGAGCAGCTGTCCGGAATCGGCAGTCGCATCGACCACACACGCACCCGACCCGTCGGCGAACAGAATCGCCGTTCCACGGTCGCTCCAGTCGGTGATTCGCGAGAGCGTGTCGGTGCCGATCACCAGCGCCCGCTTGGCGCCAATCGAGAGGAGTCCATGGGCGATGACGTATGCATAGACGAATCCCGAACACGCGGCGTTGACGTCGAAGGCGCCGCAGCGCAAACCGAGCGCATTCTGCACCGTGGCCGACGTCGCAGGCACGGTGCGATCGGGAGTGGTGGTGGAGAGGACGAGGACATCGATCGAGGAGGGATCCACGCCCGCCATTGCGATTGCACGTTGCGCCGAGGCGACGGAGAGGGACGATGTGCTCCCGCCCACGTGACGGCGTTTGATGCCGGTACGTTCGGTGATCCACTGGTCGTTGGTGTCCATCATCGCCGACAGGTCGTCGTTGGTGAGCACCTTGTCGGGGAGTGCCGTTCCCCATCCGATGATGCGTCCGCCCGTGGTCATTGTGTCCTCAGCCAGGCAACTGGTTCGCGCAGCGCAAGCCGCTCGCCCTCGTGCGCAATGAAGTTCTGCAGTACTCCAGCGAATGCAGACCTGACTTCCACCTCGCCGACATGACCAAGGACCATTCCCACTTCGACTCGTGCTCCGTCGACGATGTCCTTTCGTTGGACGAAAACTCCGGCTGCGGGACTCACCACCAATCTCTCCACCACGAAGAGACGCTCACCATCATGTTCCTTGGAATTCGGCGGTGCCACCTGGCTCACCCATTCCAACAACTTGTCGAGTTCGTCGGGTGTCGCCACGCTGATGACACGCGCATTGTCGAGCGTTCGTTTGACCATGCCGCTGAGGACCCCGCCGGGTCCGAGTTCCACATAACCCGCAACGGATTGCTTCTCGAGCTCCAGTAGTACGTGCTTCCATCGCACCGGTGAACAGAGCTGTGCCGACAACAGTGACGACCACTCATCACCGCGCTGATGGAGCAGGGCGTCCACGTTGGACACGATCGGGATGTCGGTGTCGCGCGGGTTGGCGGTTGCCAGTGCCACACGCAGTCGATCCCGTGCGGCATTCATGAATGGCGTGTGGAACGCACCGGAGACCGGAAGTGGCAGCACCTTTTTTGCGCCGAGTTCCTTGGCATGCTGTGTGGCCTTTTCCATTCCGCTCGGTGAACCGGCAATGACCACTTGACCGGGCGCGTTGAAATTGGCGACCCATACGTTGTCGTCTGCGCGACGACAGGCGACCTCCACGAGATCGTCGTCCAATCCGAGAACCGCAGACATGACGCCTGGGGATGCCTCGCCGGCTTCGTGCATGGCGTCGCCACGCTCGAGTACGAGCCGTATACCGTCGTCATATCCCAACGCGCCGTTGGCGGTCAAGGCGGTGTACTCGCCGAGGCTGTGCCCTGCGCAGATACTCGGTTCAACGCCGAGACGTTCGACTGCGTCGAGCACCATGAGGCTGCTCACGAAGGTGGTGAGTTGGGCGTTGCGGGTGTCCTTGAGTTCGTCGGCGCCCGCGTCGAGGAGCAGGTACCCCACATCGCGTTGCGCAATCTCCGATGCCTCGTCAACCAGTTCCCAACTCTCATGGTCGCGCCATGGACGACCCATGCCAGGCCGTTGCGATCCCTGTCCGGGAAACAAGAACGCGAGCAACGGACCTCCCTGTCTGACGCAAGCTTGCCCTGTAGAGGCTACGAGAGTTCGCTCGTGTGAGTACGCCACTAGCCTTGCAAGCCGTTGCCCGAGTGGCGAAATGGCAGACGCGACGGACTCAAAATCCGTTGCCTGAAAGGGTGTGTGGGTTCGACTCCCACCTCGGGCACCACGGCACTCGTACGATGAAAGGCCCCATGAGCGTGCAGTTACCAGCGGGTATCGAGCAGCGTTTGGTGCGTCACCGACTGGCTCGATGTACTGCAACGTTGCGCGAACTCACCGAGGATCTTCGGGTGACCCGCGAGCAAGCCGAAGTAATGCGGGATGCATCCACGGAGGATGAACTACGAGCCATCGTCTCTGAAACCCCGAGTGCGCTGGCGGACCACCGCGAGTCACAGCAGCACTATCTGGCGATCTCGCAGCATCTGGAGCATCTGGAACGAGCGATTGCTGCACACGAAGCCGAACGTCGCGAGTTGCTGACCCGACTCACGTAGCCCGGTACTTCGTGTTGGTCGCACTTCGTCGTAGAGTCTGCCCGTGACCACCATCGTCATTGCCGAGGACGAAGCCATCATCCGGCTTGATTTGCGTGAATTGCTGGAAGAAGAGGGCTACGTCGTCGTCGGCGAAGCAGGAAGAGGAGACCAGGCAGTCGACCTCGTTCGACAGTTGCGGCCCGACCTGGTGATTCTGGATGTGAAGATGCCCGGCATGGATGGCATCGAAGCCGCGCGACTCATCTCGACGGAAGGAATTTGTGCGGTGCTGATGTTGACCGCATTCAGTCAACGAGAGATCGTGGAACAAGCGCGCGATGCCGGCGCGGTCGCGTACCTGGTGAAGCCGTTCCAGAAGGCAGATCTGGTGCCGGCGATCGAGCTGGCGACGGCTCGATATGCGGAGACCAAAGTATTGGTGGCGGAGAACTCGGAGTTGACGGAGCGACTCGAGGTACGCAAGTTGCTCGATCGCGCCAAGGGTCGACTCATCGACGGTCATGGCATGAAGGAGGCCGACGCATTCAACTTCATCCAGAAATCTGCGATGACGCAACGCGCCACCATGCGTGCTGTGGCGGAGTCGATCCTGAAGGGTGAGGTTGTTCCACCCGCATGAAAAAGAGTGCTGCCGTCGTATGAAGGTGATGGCCCTGGACGGCAACTCGCTGGTGTATCGCGCGTTCTTCGCTCTCCCCGACACCATGGCCACCGCAAGCGGCGAGGTGACCAACGCAGTATTCGGATTTTGTTCGATGTTCGTCACGTTGGTGAAGGATCACGATCCGGATGCGGTAGTCGTGGTGTTCGATCGAAAAGAAAAGACGTTTCGTCACGAAGCGGCCCCCGAGTACAAAGCACAAAGAGAAAAGCAACCCGACACGCTGTATCACCAACTCGCAGTGGTGAGGGACGAGTTGTTGCCCGCGGCAGGAGTAACGACGCTCGATTGCGCCGGCTTCGAGGGCGACGACATCATCGCCTCGATCGCGCAAGGAATCTCGCCGAACGACGAATTGCTCATCGTCACGGGCGACCGCGATGCGTATCAACTTGTAAGCGATCCCAACATTCGGGTGTTGTACAACAAGCGCGGCGTCTCCGACTATGCCCTCTACGACGAGGCGGGGATCAAGGAGCGAACGGGAGTGACTCCGCATCACTATGCCGAGTACGCGGCATTGCGCGGCGACCCGAGCGACAATCTCGAGGGCGTACCCGGGGTGGGAGAGAAGACGGCAGCGAAGTTGATCAATCAGTACGGTTCACTTGCGGCGGTGTTCGATCACGCCGATGAGCAGACCCCAAAACTCAAGGCCTCACTTCACGAGTCGCGCGAGCGAGTACTACGCAATGCCGGGTTGATGCGGTTGCGATCGGATGTTCCCGTCGCGGTGGATGCGTCGGCTTGGAAGCCACGTCCGAACGTCGATGCGCTGCAACGACTGTTCTCACGGCTGGAGTTCTCCTCCATGGCGTCTCGCTGGAAACCGATTCTGGCGAAGTTCGGTGGTGGCACCACCGGATCCGGCGGGACCAGTGACAAAAGAACCGCCAGCAATCCGGTCGGAGAGAGCGAGGTGGGCGACGGGCACGACGGTGTTGGTGAGTCGCTCGAGGAGATCTCCGTGACGGTGACACCAGCGTCTCGGGAGCAAGCACTCGACATCCTCCGAGCCAAGACTCCGCTCGGGGTGGCCGTGGTGTGGGATGGCGAGCCGGGTCGCAGTGCCATTCGCGCGATCATTGCGGCGTCGGGCACATCGGCAACGGCGCCTGGACCTCGGCAATGTTGGTTGATTGCCGTCGATCACCTTCTGGAGAAAGCCCACGCCGAGGCGTTGAGTACGTCGACGCACGTAGTCATGCACGATGCACGCAATGCAATGCGCGGTTTACTCGCGATGGGAATCGATATCACGCAACTGTCCTACGACACGGCCATCGCCGCGTACCTCGTCGACTCGGGTTCGGGCGCATACGACGTTGCCACCGTTGCCAGCCGATGGTTGCATCTGCGGATTGCCGGTGATGGCACAACCGCCAGTGGTCAACTGGACTTCGATACTCCCATTCAGGATTCACTCGAGTACGCAGCCGCGTGCGAGGCGGTGGTTGCCGTGTTGGTGCGTCCGGTACTGGAGCGCGAACTGCAGAATGTGCAGCTTTCGCAACTGTACTTCTCCACGGAGCTTCCGTTGGTTCGGGTGTTGGCGAAGATGGAACATGTCGGAATCGCCGTCGATCACGATGCGTTGAGGGCGTTGGAACAATCGCTTGGTACCCGAAGCAGCGAATTGATCAAACAATTGCACGCATTGGCGGGAAGGGAGTTCAACGTGAACTCCACCAAGCAGCTGAAGGAAATCCTGTTCGAGGAGCGCGGACTGACTGGCGGTCGAAAGACGAAGGCCACGAAGGGGTACAGCACGGATGCAGCTTCACTCGAGAAGATTCGCGATGAGTGGCCCGAATTCATCGATGCGTTGATGGAGTACCGCGAGGTTGAAAAACTACGGGCCACCTACGCCACGGGGTTGTTGCACAGCATTGCTAAGGACGGACGAATTCATGCGAGCTTCAACCAGACGGTGGCGCGCACCGGAAGACTTTCCAGCGATCAACCAAACCTGCACAACATTCCGATTCGAAACGAATCGGGGAAGGTGTTCCGGGAGGTTTTCGTTCCCGCACCACGCTGCGAGTTCATGGTCGCCGATTACAACCAGATCGAATTGCGTTGTATCGCGCACCTCGCACAAGATCCCGGGCTGCTCGCTGCATTCAACGCGGGGGTGGACATCCACCGGGCAACCGCTGCACAGGTGTTCGATGTTCCGCTCGATGAAGTCAACAGTGAGCAGCGAAGCAAGGCCAAGATGGTGTCGTACGGCCTGGCGTATGGCATGGAGGCCTACGGGCTCAGCCAGCGACTAAGTATCGACGTGGTCGAAGCCAAGGTCATTCTGGACGCGTATTTTGCGGCCTTCCCCCGCGTCAAGCACTACATGGACAATGCGGTGGCGACTGCCACGCGAGAGGGCTACACCACGACGCTCTTCGGACGTCGTCGCCAGATCGAGGGCATTCACAGCTCGATTCGTCAGGTGCAAGCCGCAGCTGCGCGCATGGCCATGAATGCTGCAATCCAGGGTTTGGCAGCGGACATCTTCAAGATTGCACTGGTCGCGATCGATCAGGGTTTGGAAGCCGCAGGGATGACGAGTCGGCTCGTTCTGCAAGTTCACGACGAAGTGATCGTGGAAGTAACCACCGGGGAGCGCGAACGGGTGGAAGCCCTCGTTTTGCGCGCCATGCAGAATGCCGCACGGCTGGATGTGCCCCTCGTGGTGAATGCGGCGTGGGGTGCCAGTTGGGCGGCAGCGAAGGTAGCCTGACTTATCCGTTACACGACGGGAAATGTCCTACTCCTACTCTTCCATCCACCGAAAGCAACCAGTGACCGACACAACGCTCAATCCCGCCGCAATGGGAACATTCGACCAAAGCGGAAACTACATTCCTCGCAAGATCACCGAGCGAGATGCATCATTCGCTGACGAAATCAACAACACGTTCGTTGAAATCAAGGAAGGCAAACTCGTCGCCGGCACCGTGGTGCGAATCACGCGAGAAGAGGTCCTCCTCGAAATCGGTTACAAGACTGAAGGCGTGATTCTCGCCCGCGAGTTGGCGATACGCCAAGACATCGATCCCAACACCGTCGTGAAGTTGGGCGAGAAGATCGAGGCACTCGTACTCACCTTGGAGGATAAGGAAGGTCGCCTTCTGCTCTCCAAGAAGCGCGCGCAATACGAACGTGCATGGGGTGATGTGGAGCGCATCAAGAACGAAGACGGCACCGTGGAAGGTCACGTCATCGAAGAGGTCAAGGGTGGTCTCATCGTGGACATCGGTCTGCGCGGCTTCCTGCCGGCTTCGCTGGTGGAATTGCGCCGCGTCAAGGATCTCGCACCCTATGTGGGTCAGAAGATTCAAGCCAAGATCCTCGAGCTTGATCGTCAGCGCAACAACGTGGTGTTGTCGCGCCGAGCAGTGCTCGAGGCAACGCAGCGCGAAAGCCGCGACGGGTTCCTGGTCAACCTCAAGGTGGGCGAAGTCCGCAAGGGTCGTGTCTCGTCCATCGTTGCATTCGGCGTCTTCGTCGATCTGGGCGGCATGGACGGACTCATCCACGTGTCGGAGTTGTCGTGGAAGCACGTTGACAACCCCAACGACATCGTCAAGATCGGCGACGAGGTGGAAGTCAAGGTATTGGAAATCGACGGCGATCGCGAGCGCATCAGCCTGTCGTTGAAGGCGACACAACAGGATCCATGGCAAGCGTTTGCGCACGGCCATGCGGTCAACCAGTTGGTCTACGGTCGGGTCACCAAGATCGTTCCGTTCGGTGCTTTCGTGCAGGTGGGCGACGGCATCGAAGGTCTGGTGCACATCTCGGAGATGTCATCACATCACGTTGAGGCGCCCGAACAAGTGGTCACTCCGGGCGAAGAGTTGTGGGTGAAAATCATTGATCTCGATCTCGCGCGTCGCCGCATCAGCCTGAGCATCAAACAAGCAGCCGAAGGTGGCGAGTTGGCTCCCGAATACCGCGATCAATTCAAGGCCGACGAACAAGGCAACTGGGTTGGCACCGATGACGCAACACGCGAGGCCGCGTGGGGCGACATGTTCCAGGCCGAAGGTCAGCCGAACACTTAGTTTGGAAACGGCGGGGTGACGAGATGATCCTCGTCGGACTCACGGGCGGAATCGGCGCAGGGAAATCTGCGGTGTCGTTGCAGCTTGCCTCGCACGGCGCGATTGTCATCGACGCCGACGTGATCGTGCGTGAACTGCAATTGCCGGGTCAGCAGGTGTTTGCCGACATCGTTCAACGGTTCGGTCCGGAGGTCGTGGCCCCCAGCGGTCATCTCGACCGCGCTGCGCTTGCGGCCCGGGTGTTCGGCGACGCCGAAGCCTTGGCGGATCTCAATCGAATCGTTCACCCGGCAGTGGGACGCGAGATGATGAGGCGTATCGACGATCAACGATCGACGACGAACGTGGTGGTACTCGACGTTCCGCTGTTGGTGGAGAACCCTCGCACGGGATTGTGTGGAACGGTCGTGGTGGACTTGGATCCAGAAGTGGCAGTCGAGCGTCTGGTGGCACAGCGTGGCTACACGGGGGAAGAAGCGCGTTCTCGAATCGCACGCCAAGCAAGCCGCAAGGCCCGTCGATCGGTGGCCGATTGGATCATCGACAATTCAGGTTCTCGATTGGACCTTGCACGCCAAGTAGGCCTGGCGTGGCGCTGGATGTGTTCGTTGCCACCAGCAGATGCCGACGCTGGTCGGGTGGTGACCGCCTCGGACTCGTAGGCTCGCCGAGTGGTGGATACGCGTGCCAAGCACGAATTCAAGGTGGTTGCCGAATATCAACCCGCCGGCGACCAGCCTTCGGCGATTGCCAAGCTCTCCGAAGGTGTCGAGCGCGGGGACCGTTTCCAGACACTCCTTGGAATCACCGGCTCGGGCAAATCGGCAACCATCGCCTGGACCATCGAGCGTGTGCAACGACCAACGCTGATCCTGGCACCTAACAAGAGTCTTGCCGCCCAGCTTGCACAAGAGATGCGCGAGTTCTTCCCGAACAACCGGGTCGAGTATTTCGTGAGCTATTACGACTATTACAAACCCGAGGCCTACATTCCCTCGAGTGACACCTTCATCGAGAAGTATTCGTCGATCAACGACGAAATCGACCGACTGCGTCATTCGGCAACCGCTGCACTGCTCACTCGACGAGACGTCATCGTCGTGGCATCGGTGAGTTGCATCTACGGAATGGGCGACCCCGATGAATACCGCGGTCACCTCTTGGAGCTCCATCAAGGAGTCGACTACGACCAGCAAAGTATTTTGCGCCGCCTCGTCGATCTGCAATATGAACGCAACGACACCGCGCTTGGTCGAGGAAACTTTCGGGTGCGTGGAGACACCATCGAATTGCATCCCGCGTACGAAGAGAGCGTGACACGAATCGAGATGTTCGGCGACACCGTGGATCGAATCAGCGTGGTCGATCCCGTCACCGGGGAAACACTCGCAACACCGAGCGAGATCGTGGTGTTTCCGGCGACCCACTATGTGGCGGGCGAGGACCGCATGCGCAAGGCCATCGAGAAGATCGAAGTGGAACTCGCACAGCGCTTGACATGGTTCAACGAGCAGGGAAAGTTGCTCGAAGCCCAACGGCTCGGTATGCGTACTCGGTACGACATCGAAATGATGCAGGAGATGGGTTACTGCAACGGGATCGAGAACTATTCCATGCACATCGATGGTCGGTCGCCGGGCGATCCACCCTTCACCTTGCTCGACTACTTTCCCGATGATTTCTTGTTGGTGGTCGACGAGAGCCATGTGGCGGTTCCACAGTTGTACGGTCAGTTCGCCGGTGATCGCGCCCGCAAGACCACATTGGTGGATCACGGATTCCGCCTACCGAGCGCGTGCGAGAACAGGCCATTGCGATTCGAAGAGGCACTCGAGCGAGTGAATCAGTGCATTTTCATGTCGGCGACTCCTGCCAAGTTCGAGAAGGCGAACTCCGTGCAGATCGTCGAGCAGGTGGTGCGGCCAACCGGTTTGATCGACCCGGAAGTCATCGTAAAGCCGACGAAGGGTCAGATCGACGACATCATCGTGAACGTGCAGCAACGGGTGACGAAGGGTGATCGCGTGCTCATCACCACGCTGACGAAGAAGATGGCCGAGGACCTCACGGAGTACCTTCTGGAGCAGGGCTTGCGGGTTCGCTACCTGCACTCCAATATCGACACGATCGAACGAATCGAGATCCTTCGAGCGCTTCGCCTGGGGGAGTTCGACGTGCTCGTGGGAATCAATCTTTTGCGCGAAGGTTTGGATTTGCCGGAGGTCTCCTTGGTCGCCATCCTGGATGCCGACAAGGAAGGT
>SXPV01000032.1 GCA_005793215.1 Actinomycetota bacterium | reverse complement strand
GCTGATCTCAAGCACCTTTTTGCCATGCCCGGTGTCACACTCGGAGTTCACGGAGCACGTCACAATCACATGTCCACACTCTCTGAATCAGAACTATTGGCAGACTTGACGGAGTCTCGCGACTGGCTTGAACAACTTACGGGTACAGCAATCTACACACTCTCGTATCCACACGGATCATTTTCAAGTGATGTTGCCACAACAGTCGAAAGTTTCGGATTCCTGGCAGCGGCATGTAGTACCTCAGGAACATTCATCGCAGAAGAACAACGCTTCATGATTCCTCGCATCGATATGTGGTCGCGCGATACCGGACGCGTGTGGGTGGATAAGCCTCGTGGGGTGTGGGATCAGATTCTGCCGTGACTAAAGACGAGACCGTTGGGGTCGTGATTCCTACGTTCAACTCGGCTACGACCATCGTGCGGGCGCTCGAATCTGTGCGTCAACAGACCTTGACTCCGACGATGATCGTCGTGGTTGACAATGCAAGTAGTGACTCCACGTGCCACGAAGTCGAGACGTTCTCGACCCGTTGGCCAACGTTGAGTATCGATCTCGTTCGTTTGGAAACGAATCTTGGTCCTGGTGCTGCACGGAACATTGGTTGGGATAAGTGTGCAACATCGCTCATAGCATTCCTCGACTCAGACGACTCTTGGCACCCCAGAAAACTCGAACTACAAACGGTGCTGGTGCGTGAACACCCTGATGCAGTGCTCTTCGGACATCGATTTCTCGTTCTTGATGGCACCGGTCATCCAGCTGACAGTTCGAGTTCTCAGCAATATCAATCTCACCGTTACTCACTACGGCATTTTCTTGTGCGAAATCGACTCTCTACCCCAACGGTCATGCTCCGCGCTGATATCCCACAGCGATTTCCAACCGACATGTGGTACGCCGAGGATTTTTCACTTTGGACACAAATCGTCTCCCTAACTGGACCCGCTATATTTTCCGATGTCGTCCTTACCTACCTCCACAAACCGGTGTACGGGTCAAGTGGACTCAGCGTAAAACTCAAGGAAATGCACCGAGGTGAGCTCAACGTTCTTGCATCCTTGCGGTACACCAAGCAGATTGGAAACATCGCCTACGTCATTACGTCTCTATGGATGCGTTTGAAATATGTTCGCCGACGAATCCGAGGAGTTGCCACATGAGCGAGCAGATGTACGTGCTTCAAACATTGCTGATAGCTGGGCTGCTACTCATGCTGTGCTGGAGAGAGTCCGTATGGCTGCGCGTACAAATTCTTGTGTGGAGTATCGGAGTCATTAGTTTGGTTGCACGCTTTGGTCTTGATGAACAGCTCAACTTTTACTCAAACGATCAACGTTTCTACACATCCGTTGTAAATGACTTATCCACGCAGCAATACTCGGCCGATCTTGACTGGTGGTTGAACAGCGCAAAGCTTCCCTACACGCTACCGGCTTCAGTTCTTGGTGCGATTGGGATTGATTCAAGTTTGGCCTTGAAAGCAGTCTCACTCATCTGCTTTTTGATGCTCACGCGTGATGTGATTAATTCTCAGATACCCGTGATCTTAACCAAAGTAAGTTTCTCATTGTTCATTACAGCGTGTGGTGGTATCGGAATGTTTTATTCACTCCTCGCACTACGCGAGACGATGATGATGCTCCTCGTAACTCGATTTGTTACGACTTCATCGCCCGCGACTCGAGTGCTCATGATCCTGCTGATCTTTCTCTTACGTCCACATCTGGCAGCTGCACTGGTCGCAGCAGCAGTCATCATCATGTTGTGGGACCAACTGCAACTCCGTCACCGGCCTTCCGGTCTAGGTCTTCTGGGTATCGTAGTGCTCGGTAGCTACGTCGGCTTGCAACTCTTCTCGTTTGGTCTTTGGTCACAAGGTTCGTCTCTTTCGGGAATCGTTGGGCGCCCGGTTACTGATTCGGCTACGAGAATTGCTTCGAACTTTGTGGGGCTCCAGTTCCTTACTGCTCGAAGTGAAACCGTTGAGTTCTCAGTTAACTCACTGCTCCTACTGAGAATCATGTTCTCTGAAACCATCATCATTCCGACACTTTTCACGGCGATTCTCCTTATTCGCCCGCATTTGGCAAATGCACAGAGTCGACTCGTACTACTTTCTTTCTCCATCTATGTTGGACTTGTTACCAATACGGACTTCAACTCATTTCGCCAGAACATCCCTTTCGCGGCGGTGATGGGATTGGTGATATTGCATCATCTGAAACGAAGTCCCGCTAGAGACTTCGTCGAAACGTCAAATTGAATCGATGATTGCCCGTCAACGGGTGTTCTCCTCGACGAAGCGTCCCGACGCCGTGAAAGGCAAGGCGCGACTTGCCACCAAACACCACTGCGTCACCATGCTCAAGTTTCACCTTTCTGGTGGTGGCAGATCGAGTATCGCCACCAAAATTGAAGGTGATTGGTAGGCCAAGCGATATGGACACGATGGGTTGTGTAAAGTCAATTTCGTCACGATCTTGATGTAGCCCCATCTTGCTTCCCACTGAATACCGATTGATTAGGCATGCATCTGGTGTAAATCCTGCATAGCCGGCACGATCTGCACATTCACGAGCAATCTCCATAAGGATCTCAGGCATAGCGGGCCATGGTCGACCTGTCTTTGAATCGAGACGCTCATAGCGATATCCCGACCTGTCCGACACCCAACCCACCTCACCGCAATTGGTCATGTCAACCGACATCGGCTTGCCCATTGGGGTAACCACTCGTCGTAGTGGAGACTGGGCGATTACTTCGTTCACTCTCTTTAGGAGTTCGACCGCTTGTGATGCAACGGCACCACGAAAAAGTACTGCTCCGGGTGCAATTGGCACCGTCTCCGTGTCAGGAAACAGCATCATGCGAGAAAGATGCCACGTAGTCAATCTCTGCCGAGTAAATCTGATACTCCAAGTACAGCTCGTGCTTCCCTCTCTCTTGGGCTTCGCGATGACGCGGGTGATCCCGCCACGCTGCATGACTCGCGTCGTCCGAGAACAATACGATGGTGACGCGCTCGCCATCAGTGGCAACAAAGCTCTTTTCCTCAAGGAAACCAGGGGCATTCCGTGCGAGCTGCGACATTTCACATGCGAGTGAGTTGTACGCAGACTCTGCCTCTGGTCGTAAACGGCTGCGAAACACCGTAAGAATCGTCATAGCTCGTAGCGATACACGTTGGTGTCGCGTCTGACAAATCCAATCCGTTGATACAGGCGATTCGCCGCTTCGCGGCTCGGCCGAGATGTGAGGTCAACGGTCTTGGCTCCACGTCGATGTGCTTCGGCAAGGGCAGCACGGTTGAGTGCTTCTCCAACTCCCCTACCGCGGGCACGATCGTCCACCACAACGTCTTCAATCCATGCCCGGACTCCGGTGGGGATGCGAAACGTCGCCAGCGTGAGGAGCCCCACGATGATCCCATCACTACGCGCTGCGAAGAGAACCGTGCTCTCGCCCCGAACAATCTCCTCCAACTCCATCATGGTGTTTGGTGCGCTCGACGATGACAGCTGCGGAATGAGACGATGGCATGCGTCAAGCACCTCGGCCGTTGCTGATACGACAGGTACAACCTGAACCGTCGTCATGCTGCATTAATTGTACCTACTGCTCGGATAGCGTTCAGACCGCAATGGCGACTCCGACATCCGTGCACTGGTTGTCAAAGCCCACGTTGCGGCACCCCACATTTGTATGCGCATTCACCGGCTGGAACGATGCTGCCGACGCTGCATCAAGTGCAGTGCGCCATCTCATCGATGGGTGGGGGGCAACGCCATTGGCAGAAATCAGCCCCGAGCCCTTCACCGACTTTGCCACGATTCGCCCCCATGTGCGACTCGGGGAGTCCGGTGAACGAAACATCGTGTGGCCCACGGTCACACTGTGGCATGTGAATGGGGCTGGAGGCGACGTGATCTTGTCACTGGGACCCGAACCCAGCCTGCAGTGGAAGCGGTTCGCTGGCGACATGTTGGCAATTGCGGAACACTTCGGCTCGACACTATTTCTCACTCTCGGTGCATTGTTGGCCGATGTCGCACACCGACGTCCGGTGCAACTCATCGGTACCGCAACCGACGCCGACCTCATCGAGCGATACAACTTGCGGCGGTCACGATACGAGGGTCCCACCGGCATTATCGGTGTGTTGCACGACGTGTTTTCGCGTGCCGCACTTCCTTCAGCATCGCTCTGGGCCGCTGTTCCCGCATATGCATCACAGGTACCCTCACCAAAGGCATCACTTGCGCTCATGCGACGTGCCTGCGAAATTATCGGTACACCTGCCCCGGTTGGAGCAGTGATGCACTTGGTGGAGCGTTACGAAGAACAGGTCAACACATTGGTGAACGAAGATGAAGACTTGGTGGAGTATGTTGATCGGTTGGAAACCGCCACCGACTCAGGCATGCTGCTCAGTGACGAGGTCAGTGACGACCAGTTGCAACTGGATTTCGCAGAAGAAGCATCCGACGCCCAAGCCGCGGAACTCGTTGACGAAGTCGAGCGCTTCCTGCGCGAGCAGAATTCCGACTAACTCCAACGTTCTAGATTTGTGACGGACCTCGCCACATTGGCGTTCGCGGCGCATCGAATGTTGCGGAGAATCGCTCGCCATTGATTGCAGCAAAAGCCCGTTCGCTCCACCATTCGGCTCCCACGGTGGGTGTTGGCAGATTGCCACGGGTAAACCATCCGCACCCATCGGTTTCCAAAGGATGTGGGGTGAGTTCACCTCCGATCGCTCGGCAATGGAACAGCAACAAATACATTCCAAACTTGGTAAAGCCCATCTGCATCCCATCCACTACGCCAAGCAATTGCACGGGTTCGGCATCAACGCCCGTTTCTTCCTTCACTTCCTTCACCACTACCTCCGCAGCCGAGTAACCAACGTCGGCCCATCCAGTGGGATACAGCCACACACCGCTTGCTGGTCGCTTCACCAGCAGCACTTCACCAGCATCGTTGCCAACGATTGCACCAATTGCAATCTTGGGAGTGACATAGCCGGGAATGCCTTCCCCAATGTTGTCCATCCACTCCTGTACGAAGTGGCGCTGCTCACGTCGCAGTTCATTCGTCTCGTCAAGCGACGCTTTGATATCGGCGGCTACGTGCAGTACTTCCTCGTAACGCTCACGCTCGTACAAACTCTGTGTAAATGCCAAACCCGTACGGGCGATTGCGGCAAGGGTCTCACTCCAACGTGCAAGCTGCACATCGATTGCGACGGGCTCGTGGCTCATGTTGATTCACAGTATCCGAGTGTGGTCAACTCCATCTCGTCGCTCCAGCGCTTGACTTCGTATGTCATTCGTTTGATGAGGGTTACAACGAATGGCTAACCCAAGATGGCAAGGAGTGCCTGTTTCACACTTTGCTGGCGGTCGAGTCCCACGATCTTCCTGCCGTCAGGCTCCCGAAGATAGAACGTGTCCACGACGTTGTCCCCCAAGGTGAGAATTCGCGCATGGCGAATGTCGAGTTGCAGATGCATGAACACTCGGGTTACATCGCGGAGGAGACCGATGCGATCGGGGGCGTGCACCTCGACCACCGTGGCATTGGATGAAGCCTCGTCATGAAACGTGACTTCCGGTGGCTGCGGGCCGAGGGCAGATTCTTGTTTGCGCCGCGGGTAGGTGATCGCACGTTCGGCAAGTCGCATATCAATATCCAGCTCGCCATCGAATGCCAATGGAACGTCGCGAAGTACGTCCGACCAACCATCTCGAGGTGCGGCGCGGAGATGGAATCGCGATGCCGCCATTCCCTGTTCGTCACTGTGTGCCTCAGCACTCAGAATGTCAAGCCCGTGTACCGCAAGGACTCCCGCCACTGCCGTGAACAATCCAGGCTGATCAGGATTCACCACGGTGATGGCATTGTCGTCGGCCTGGATACGACGAACTCCCTGCGCCATGACCTCCAACGTCGCAGCATCAGGGAACAGCCGCCATGTCGTTGAGTCGACGGGGTTGCCCGCCAATACGCGTTCCGTTCGATCGACCAGGGTACGTACCAGCTCTGCTTTCCATGTCCCCCATGCGGTCGGACCCGTCGCAAGCGCGTCAGCTTGGGTGAGTGCGTACAACAACTGCAACGTCGTCGTGTTCCCAACACGTTCTGCCACATATGTAATGGTGGAGTCGTCGGACACGTCCCGTCGAGTTGCCACATCAGGCAGAAGGAGATGGTGTTTGATGAGCGTTGCCACAACCCCAACATCATCGCCACTCAGACCCATACGTGGACCAATCTCGGCAAATTGTGCGAGGCCTGCCTCGGTGTGGTCGCCAGGATAACCCTTTCCCAAGTCATGAAACAATGCAGCAAGCACCAACAAGTCGGGACGCGACACTTGGTCTGCGAAGGAAGCAGCGTTGGCTGCCGTCTGCCACAAATGCCGATCGACAGTGAATCGATGAAATGCATTTCGCTGGGGCTTGCAGCGAACCGCACTCCACTCAGGCAACACTCGACTGACCAAGTCCCGCTGCTCGAGGGATTCCCACACCGGAATCGCGCGCTCACCTTCGAGTAACAGTGCAACCAAATCGTCACTCGCACCTGCAGGCCACGGCGCAGGCCACGGGCTCGAGAGCCGGCCGAGCCGATCCAACGAATCACGATCGATACGGCGCTGCGCTCGAGCAGCAGCCGTCGCCACGCGTAACACCAGCGTGGGGTCGGTTACGGGGTCAGCATCGTCAGCGAGATGAATCTCACCGTTCACCAACTCAACTCCGGGCGCAATGAGTACTGCGCGCAATGACCGATCAGTTGGTGGGGCTAGTCGTGCCCATGTTTCATTGGAAATCCACATCACGCGCCGAGCTACGGAGGCGATTGCTGCCATCAGTTCGTCATCGGTTGAAAATCCGGCTTCGCTTGCCACCGCGCGTTGATCTTGAAGATGTAGCACATCACCTGGGTGTCCGGTGGTTCGATGCAATGCCGTACGCACACGCAACAACAACTGGTTGCACTCGTCGAGCATGCGTAGATCTGCTTCGCTGACCCCAAGTCCCACTGCGTGCGCCCACCACATCGCATGAATATCCCGCAATCCACCCAAACCATTCTTGAGATCCGGCTCCAACAAGTACGCAACCTCGCCAGCGGTGGTATGGCGCTCCAGCACCCGTGAATGCAATTCAGCAAGCCACTCGTGACCCTGTTTGCGCAACTTGGCATTGCATTGCTCGATGACTCCTTGGCCGAATGTTTCGTCTCCAGCCACCACCCGCGCAGTCACCAAAGCGGTTGCAGTGTCGAGGTCAGTACGAATCATGGAATATGTCTCTCGAGGCGTTCGTACCGCGTGTCCCACCTTGCGGCCAGAGTCCCAAAGCGGGTACCAGAGTGCAGTAACAAACTCGTCCTTTACTCCGCGCTTTTCGTGAACGAGCACGATATCGAGATCGCTGAAGGGTGCCAGCTCACGGCGACCATATCCACCTACAGCAAGGAGAGCCACGGCACCTCGTGGTTGATGCCGTGCAACGGCACCATCAAAGAGTGTTCGCAGTGTGGCATCAGTTTCGTCAGACAGCTGCTGCCACGTGGGTACAGGCGCAGCAGAGACAGTCATTGTCAACTGATTTCAACACGGAGGCGCTTGTTGCCCTTGCCTTTGCTCTCCGTCTTCACCACCCGAAAGGTACCAACGTCTTTGGTGGAGCGCACATGCGTACCGCCATCGGCCTGTTTGTCGAGCCCGACGATGTCCACCACACGAATTTCACTCACCTCTTCAGGAATGAGTGACACCTTGGTTCGGATGAGGTCGGCATCTTGCAAGGCAGAGGTTCTGGGCAAAAACGACACCTCTATGGGATGATCCCGAGCGATTGCTTCATTCACCAGGTTCTCCACTCGCGTCGCGAAACCTTCCGGGAGCGGGTCAAACTCAAAATCCATTCGTGCAGAGAGCGGCTCCATGTTGCCCCCGGTGACTGGCACACCCCACTCATTCCAGATGACACCACACAGAATGTGCAGCGCGGTATGCGTACGCATCAATTGATGTCGGCGAGTCCACTCCACTTCACCGTGTACCACCGTGCCGACCGACGGAACCGTAACTGGTGGATTGCCACTAGTGGCACCAACTGCCGACTCGGTGGCCGACAACGTGTGCCACACCACATCGCCGTCCTTGCGCACATCGACGACGGCAAGACCGCCGAGCGTTCCCATGTCGTGTGGTTGTCCTCCGCCCGTCGGATAGAACGCAGTCCGATCGAGCGCCACAGTATTGTCACGGCAGGCAACCACCGTTGCTTCGAACGACGCGAGATATGCGTCGCGAAGGTAGATCAGATCGGTCAGTAGTCGTCCATGCCGTGATCGTGGTCGTGACCACCAGCGGCTGGCTCCTCGGGCTTG
>SXPV01000031.1 GCA_005793215.1 Actinomycetota bacterium | reverse complement strand
TAGGTGCTGGCGGTCAGCCGCACGAGTTGAGCCGCATCATGCAGCGGTTTCAATACCGGCATTGCCGCCATGGTGGTGCAGTTGGGGTTGGAGATGATTCCCTTTGTTGCAAGGGCGATATCTTCGGGATTCACTTCCGACACCACGAGTGGCACGTCGGGGTCCATCCGCCAGCATGACGAGTTGTCCACCACGATTGCGCCGGCCGCGGCAAACTTCGGTGCAAGGGCTCGCGAAGTGGTGGCACCTGCGGAGAAGATTGCCACATCAAGACCGGATGGATCAGCGGTTGCAGCGTCTTCGATCACGATCTCGCGATCGCCGAATTCCAGAGTTCCACCAGCCGAACGCGCAGAGGCAAAGAATCGGAGTTCATTGAACGCAACGTTGCGCTCGAGCAGCAATGTGCGCATGACGTTTCCCACCATTCCGGTGGCGCCAACCACGCCAATGTTGGGTTTCTTTGCTTTTGCCACCTCGTCAGGCTAACCGTGCAACGAGCCACCAATGACTGGGGTGGACTCGCCGTACGGCACGTCGGTGAACTCCCTGCGCTGACACGCGCACACTGCGACGCGGCGAATGCACGACGGTGACGTCACGCAAACGTGTTCCAATGAGATCGGTTCCAATCGATGCCAACACATCGTCGGGACTCAGGCGATTTGCCTGCCACCCGAGCCGGGTGAGCGACCGCACCCGAGCCATGTACTTGGCGGCCTTGGGGACTCGCCACAACACTCGAACGAGTCCACCGAGAGGGACCAGTGCGGTGTCGAGCATGGTCCAGGTACGAAAGTTGAGCGCGATGTTTCCACCACTCTTGGTAACGCGCAGCGCCTCATGCACCAACGACAAGGCATCACTGCTACTGCAATGTTGCAAGGTGATGTACGAGAACGCGAAGTCAACCGAACCTGTCTCGATGTCGAGCGTCCGACCATCGGCAACGTGCACCGTTCGTAACGCAGTCGGCTGTCCGTGGTGGAACACTGTCTCGCGACAACGTTCCAGAAACGCTGCGTCGACGTCGGCGGCGTGCACCACACCAAATCGCGTACTGAAACCGGCCGTCATTCGTCCGATACCGCTGCCGATCTCCACCATGCTGAGCTCTTGAGTGCCGTCGTCGCTGAATCCGAACAACTTCAGATACCGACGAACTTCATTGTCCCCACCGGTCGTGAACGACTCAAGCGAGACATTCCCGGTCTTGTTGTCGAACACCCAACCAGTGCTACGTACTGATTCGTCTGCACTCAGCGACTCCGTGCGCAAACCGGCACTTCTCCACGGCACGCCTTGCGGACGACGCAAGCGCTCCCCAATTCGGCGAAGCAGGGTCATCACTTACTTGCGTTCGGGCAGTGGTGCGGAGTAATTATCGCCACTGTCGAGCCCAAAGGCAGTGTGCAGTGCCTGCACGGCCCGTTGCATCATTGCTGCGCGCACCACCACGGAAACACGAATGGTGGACGTGGAAATCATTTCGATGTTCACACCATTGTCGGCCAAGACGCGAAACATCTTGGCAGCCACACCAGGACTGGTCTTCATGCCTGCGCCGACCAACGACACCTTGGCAATGTCGTCATCGTGGTTGACTCCACCGGCCTTCAGGTCGCGTGCGATGCGCTCAACGATCGGCTCAGCGGTTGCAACGTCGGCCTTCGGCACGGTGAAGGAGATATCGGTGGTTCCGGACGTTGACGTGTTCTGCACGATCATGTCCACGTTCACGTTTGCCAACGCAAGCGCTTCGAAGATGTCCGCCGAGACACCGGGCCGATCGGGGACACCAAGCACGGTGATCTTTGACTCGCTTGCATCCTGGACGACTCCGGAGATGACTGGCTCTTCCATGTTCTTCATCCTTTCGTGATGACGACCCACCACCCATGTACCTTCTTCCCACGTGAAACTCGATCGCACGTGAATGGGCACATCATGGTTGCGGGCGAATTCCACGGAGCGCAGGGCGAGCACTTTGCTACCGGCACCTGCCATCTCCAGCATCTCGTCGAACTGCAACACCTGCACCTTTCGCGCCTGCGGTACTACTCGCGGGTCGGCGGTAAAAACACCGGTGACATCGGTGTAGATCTCGCATGAGTCTGCTTTTAGCGCTGCTGCAAGGGCCACTGCAGTGGTATCGCTACCGCCACGACCCAGCGTGGTGATCTCCTTTGCCGTGCTGATTCCCTGAAACCCCGCCACCACCGCAACCTTGTTGTCGGCTACGGCTGCACGAACTCGGTCGCCCTTCACTTCGAGGATCTTTGCCTTCGTGTGAACGGTGTCGGTGATGATGCCCACTTGCGAGCCGGTGAAGCTCACGGCGTCGACTCCTGCGTCGTGAAGCGCCATGCACAACAACGCCATGCTGATGCGCTCCCCCGTGGTGAGCAGCATGTCCATCTCGCGACTAGGTGGATTTGCCGACACCTGATGTGCCAGCTGCAGCAAGTTGTCGGTGGCTTTTCCCATCGCTGAGACCACCACCACCAGTTGATGCCCGGCTGCTCGCGTCGTGGCAATGTGGCGAGCCACGTTGCGCATGCGCTCGGGGTCGGCAACCGAGGTCCCCCCGTACTTTTGCACGATGAGCGCCATGGCAAAACAACGCTATCCGCGAACGATATGTGGGTAGGTAGCATTTCCCACTCGTGGGAACCTCAAAGCGTGAACGACAGAAAAAGAATCGTGAGGCTCGTCGCGAGCAAGTGACACGACGACAGCAACAGGGCAAGGCACGCAAGCGTGGCTCTCAGGTTGGCGTCGTCGTTCTTTTGGTGGTGGCACTGGTCGGCTTCGTGTTCGTCACCGGGAACAACTCCAATACTGACGTCTCGGAGACCGAAACCGAGTCGACCCAGGAGACCGTCGACACCACGCAGGACACCGTTGCTGCGCAAGCAAGCATTCCGTTCGAGTACGGCACCAGTGCATGCCCTCCAATCGATGGCAGTGCCGAACAACGTCGTGAGTTCACCGACTCGCACCAGCTCTGCATCGACCCAACCAAGACCTATGTCGCCACGTTCGACACCACGCAGGGTTCGTTCTCGGTTCGACTGTTGTCTGACCGTGCTCCTGGCACGGTGAACAACTTCGTGTCGCTTGCGCGATGGAAGTACTTCGACGGCACCAAGTGCCACCGTGTGATCGAAGACTTCGTGGTGCAATGCGGCGACCCGACCGCAACGGGCACGGGTGGCCCGGGGTATTCCTTTGCTGACGAACTTCCACAAGCCGGTGAGTACAAGATCGGTTCGTTGGCCATGGCCAACTCCGGCCCCAACACCAACGGCAGCCAATTCTTCGTCATCACCGGCAACAGCGGTGCTTCGTTGCCGCCGAGTTACTCGTTGTTCGGTGAAGTCGTCGACGGCCTCGACACCGCAGTGAAGGCCATGGGCGCGCTCTTCAACCCCGACCCAGCGGCCAATGGAGTTCCACCGGCTGGCGACATCGTGCTGAAGAGCGTCACCATCAGCGAGTCGTAAGCGCGTCAGCCATGGCGCGAACAGCGTCGTCGCTCACTCCAATTTCACGCACGTAGTTGCGCACCGAACCATGACGGCTGGTGATGTCGTTCAGGATGACCTCCATCGCACGCGGATCAGCGGCCGTGAATCGCGGCGGCATTCGGTCGTAGAGATCTGCAAGCTCTGGCTGATGCTGACGGGCCCAGGCTCGAAGCCGTGTGGTCGCAGTTTGTGTCAGCCCATAGTCGGCAGCGATGATCGTCTCATCCACTCCCACGAGACCCAACACGAGTGCAGCCAGAATTCCCGTTCGATCCTTTCCGGCAGCGCAGTGGAAGACCGCAGGTAGCACCGTCTGCTGCGACAACAGATTGATGGCATCGGCGAATCGAGGAGCAGCCTCTGCCAGCATCACCCGGTAAGCCCACACCAAGAAGTCGACGGCGTCGTCGAACTCGGGAGTGTGCGTTTCGCCCCATGTTGCGTCGATGATCGGAAGGTGGTGGTACGCCACGTCATGGTCGTTCACGGGGAATGTTCCGCGTTCACGCACTTCGTTGTTGGTGCGCAGGTCGACCACCGTGCGAACCCCGAGGTTCACCACCACGCTTGCGTCCTGGGGCGTGAGCCGATACAGCCCGTCGGCACGAAACAGCGTGCGCCATCGTGTGTGGCGTCCATCTCCCGTTGGATAGCCACCGAGATCACGGAAGTTGTGCACCGCAAAGAGCGGTACGACGCGGCGATCGTCGTCCAACAGTGAGTTCACGTTCACGCTTGACACTCCTTCTCACGGTAATCACCGAAACGGCCGACACACTACGCTCGCGTCATGGCAGATGGGGCGACATCCTCGATAGGCATCGTTGGCTCGGGAATCATGGCGGCAGGTATCGCCGAGGTTGCAGCGCGGGGCGGTATTCGAGCCATCATTCGTGCACGCAGTGATGCCTCAATTGCATCGGCTCTCAAGCAAATCTCTGGAGGCCTCGCCCGACAGGTAGAGAAAGGCAAACTCGAAGCATCGGAGCGGGACAGGATCCTTGCCAACATCTCCTCCACGACGGAACTCGCCGGTGTGGCCGATTGTGACATCATCATCGAGTCGGTCGTCGAGGATCTCGACACCAAGCAAACGTTGTTTCGCGAACTCGACGCCATCGCCAAACCGTCGGCGATTCTTGCCACCAACACCAGCACGTTGGCGGTGGTGGAAATGGCCAAGGTCACCAAGCGTCCCGACCAAGTGTGCGGTATCCACTTCTTCAACCCGGCGGCAGTGCTGCCACTGGTGGAGATTGTGCGACCCATCACCGCAAGTGATGACACCATCTCGCGCGCTGCGGCATTCGTTGCCGCAATCGGCAAAGAGGGTGTGCACGTGTTGGATCGTGCCGGCTTCATCGTGAATGCATTGCTGTTCCCCTACTTGAACAACGCCGTTCGCATGTTGGAAGACGGCACCGCGTCGATGGAGGACATCGACACGGCGATGAAAGGCGGCTGCAATTTCCCTATGGGTCCATTCGCATTGCTTGATCTCGTTGGACTCGATACATCGCTCTCCATCCTGGAGACGTTGCACTCGTCATTCGGAGACGACAACTTTGCGCCACGACCGCGCCTACGCGAGTTGGTTGCACAAGGTCGTCTCGGTCGAAAAACCAAGGCTGGTTTCTACGTCTACTAGGACGGGTCCCCACGAATCTCGTTGGGGAGATCTCGCATTGTTGCGCGCCACCGGCGGATGGGATCGCACACCGCAACCGGTTGGTCACTGTGAATACGAGTGGCCGGATGTCTCCCAGTGGCCGGTGGATGATGACCTCATTGGTCAAGGAGCGGATCTCAATGCCTCCACCATCATCGACGGGTACCGACACGGCTTGTTTGCGATGGAACGGAACAGTGACGACCCGGTGCTGTTCTGGTGGTCGCCCGCAGAACGATGCGTCATACCACTCGATGGTCTGCGGATCACCCGTTCCATGCGCCGAAGTGCTCGCCGCTACCACATCCGAATCAATACGAACTTCGAACGCGTGATGCTCGGTTGCGCCTCACGAGGCAACGATGACAAGGTATGGATTACTCCCCGATTCATCGATCAATACTGCGACCTTCACGATCGGGGGTGGGCCCACAGCGTGGAAACCTACAACGAGGACGGTGTGTTGGTAGGTGGTCTCTACGGTGTGCGCATCAAGAAGTTCTTCGCGGGTGAGTCGATGTTCCACATGTCGCGTGATGCGTCGAAGGTTGCACTCATGGCATTGGTCGACATCATGCGTTCAGCAAAGATGACGCTGCTCGATGCACAGTGGCACACTCCGCACCTGGCCAGTCTTGGTGGCATCGTGGTACCGCGCGCCGACTATCTCGCTCGGCTCCGTGCCGCCACAACGCCTTAGCCTTGTCATCGTGACCGAGCAGCGTCCGCGTCAGCAACGCGACGAACCGTGGCTCATGCGCACCTACTCGGGCCATTCTTCCGCCGAGGCATCCAACGAGTTGTACCGCACCAACCTGGCAAAGGGCCAAACCGGTTTGTCGATTGCGTTCGACCTGCCAACACAAACGGGCTACGACCCCGATCACGTTTTGGCGCGTGGTGAAGTCGGCAAAGTTGGCGTACCTGTCGCCCACTTGGGTCACATGCGCAAGTTGATGCGCGACATCCCGCCAGGAACGATGAACACCTCGATGACCATCAACTCAACGGCAGCTTGGCTGCTTGCGCTGTACGTGGCGAACGCGCAAGAACAGGGCGTTGCCAGTGTCGACCTACGTGGCACGACGCAGAACGACGTCTTGAAGGAGTACCTGTCCCGCGGCACGTTCATTTTCCCACCGCTGGCGTCGCGCCGAATCATCGTCGACATGATTGCGTGGGCCAACACCCACGCACCGAAGTGGAATCCCATGAACGTGTGCTCGTATCACTTGCAGGAAGTTGGAGCGACACCCGTGCAAGAGATCGCATTCGCTTTCGCCAATGCCGTAGACATACTGGACGCAGTTCGTGCCAGCGGAAAAGTGGATGACAGTGCCTTTCCCGGCGTGTTCGCATCCATGTCGTTCTTCGTGAATGCTGGAATTCGGTTCGTCGAAGAAACCTGCAAGATGCGAGCCATGACCAACATGTGGGAAACCATCGGTCGCGAGCGGTACGGAATTAGCGATGAACGCGCACTTCGATTTCGCTATGGCGTACAAGTGAACTCACTCGGTCTCACCGAGGCTCAACCCGAAAACAACGTGCAACGAATCATGTTGGAGATGCTTGCAGTCACGTTGTCCAAGCGTGCTCGTGCACGAAGCGTTCAACTGCCCGCATGGAACGAGGCACTCGGGTTGCCACGGCCGTGGGATCAACAGTGGTCACTGCGCATGCAACAGGTACTGGCGTTCGAAACCGACCTGCTCGAGTATGGCGACATCCTCGATGGTTCGCACGTTGTGGAGCGCCTCACTGCCGAACTCGAAGAGGCGGCAACGGCAGAGTTGCGAGAGATTGAGTCGCTCGGCGGCGCCTATGCGGCAGTCGATGAACTCAAGCGTCGATTGGTTGCTTCAATGGCCGAACGTACCCGACGCATCGAGAGCGGTGACCAGACGGTGATTGGGGTTAACGCTTTCACCGAATCTGCCGTGTCGCCGCTGGGTGGCAACGACAACATCCTTCGTGTCGACCCAACGGTCGAAGCGGCCCATGTCGCCGACGTTCAGCAGTGGCGTAGCCAGCGCGATTCACGGGCGGTCGCCGACGCACTTCGCGACCTTCGTTCGGCTGCCCAAGGCAGCCAGAACATCATGGAATCGTCCATTGCCCTTGCGCGAGCCGGTGGCACCACGGGTGAATGGGCCGGCACACTGCGCGAGGTGTTCGGCGAGTATCGCGCTCCCACCGGTGTGGGTGGCATCGCTGCCCCACGTGGCAGCGAACTACAGGCTGTCGCGCGACGATCGAGTGCGCTCCGTGGTGGACCGCCACGACTCCTCGTCGCCAAACCCGGACTAGATGGTCACTCCAGCGGTGCCGAGCAAATTGCCATTGCTGCCCGCGATGCAGGAATGGAAGTGGTGTACGGCGGAATTCGACTGACGCCTCAACAGATCGCAGAATCTGCTCGTGATGAGGACCCCGATGTGATTGGGTTGTCGATCCTCTCAGGCTCGCATCAAGCACTGGTTCCCGACGTGCTGCGAGAGCTGAGTGCCGTCGGTGTCACCGCACCCGTCGTCGTTGGTGGAATCATCCCCGATGATGACCGAGTCGCGCTGCTTGCTGCCGGAGTGGCAGCGGTGTACACGCCGAAGGATTACGCCGTTGCACGGATAATGTCCGACATCGTCGACATCGTGGAACGCCACCGCGCTACACACAAGATCTAGAGCCGACAGGCTCGTCGCTTACGGCAACATCGTGGTGGACGGCGCCACAGGCACGAATCCCGTTGCTGGTGGCATCACCAGTTCGTCTCCCGCTTCGACACGATCGGGGTTCGTAATGCCGTTCAAATCCATGAGTGCTTGCATGTCCACCTGGAAGTTCGAGGCAATAGCAAACAAGGTGTCGCCACGTTGCACCACGTAGGTGATCGGTGGCTGATACACGGTGGTGGTTGAGCTTGAGGTGGTCGTTGCAATCGTGGTGGGTACCACTTCAACTCCACTGTCATTTCGTTGCGCAAAGAACAGAGCCAACCCACCCGAGATGATGGTGACCGCCAGAAGCGTCCACTGCAGCCGACCGCGAAGAAACATCGGATTCATGCTAGGAGTTGGCGTCGGTGAACGACAGTCGAGCAAGCCGAATTCGGTTGTAACGGGCCACGATGATGCACGGGAGATTCACCGTGATACCGAATGCAAGGTTGATCACCACCCACCACCCACGACTCCATGTCATGGTGAGTGGAATCACTGCAAGCAGCACGAAGTGGACACGCTCCGCCCGCAACGACTCGGCGGCAAACCGAGTGCGTCCACCCTCCTGTAACGACGGCAGGTGACGCTTGCTGACTCCACCAAACCACGTGCCGGCCTCGGGTAGCCGGTCCTTCCAACGGCGCACGCAACACCAACGTTCATAGAACCGCCGACTCTCCCACCGTCGCAATCGCGTCAGCACACCATCAGCCCGCAAACTCCGCCAGTCTCGACGGGCATATCCCCACCCCACACCAACTCCGCATATCAACCACACGGCTGTATTCAAGAGCACCAACGGCCACGTGATGTAGCTCACTGCAAACCTCTCGTCATTTCACGTCGCACTCAGCGACGAGCATCCATGAACATGCCACGCAACGCTTGATAATTCTCGATGCAGTGACCAGCGCCAAGTACGACGGCCTCGAGAGGTTGTGGTGACAATTGCACGGGCACTTTGGTTTCGAACTGCAAACGTTCGGGGAGGCCCCGCAACAACGCGCCGCCGCCAACCAAGTAGATACCGCGCATCAACAAGTCTTGAGCCAACTCCGGTGGTGTCACTGCGAGACACTCCTTCACCGAATCGATCATCTGCGTAACTACTTCGTCGAGTGCTTCACGAATTTCTGCAGCGGTCAACACCACGGTTTTCGGGAGACCAGTAACAAGATCGCGACCCTTCACTTCGGCATCTCGATCGGCAGCGGATGGTTGAGCGCTACCGATTTGTTTCTTGATTTCTTCTGCCGTGCGTTCACCAATCGCCAAACCATGTTCCTTGCGTACCCATCCCTGGATGGCTTCATCCATCGTGAAACCGCCGACCCGCTCGGCACGAAGGGTGACGATGCCACCGAGACTGATGACGGCGGTTTCCGTCGTGCCGCCACCAATGTCCACCACCATGTTGGCAATGGGCTCCTCGATGGGAAGATCGGCGCCGATTGCAGCAGCCATCGGCTGTTCCAGCAATTGCGCATCTGCAGCACCCGCCCGACGAGTGGCCTCGGTGACGGCACGACGCTCTACTTCGGTGATAGCTGATGGCACGCAAATCAGCACCTTGGGGCGGGCAAATCGGGACACGCCGGCCCGCTTGAGGAGCAATCGAATCATCTGTTCGGTGGTCTCGAAGTCGGTGATGGCGCCACCGCGCAGCGGTCGTACCGCAACGATGAAACTCGGGGTGCGTCCGATCATGTCCCAGGCTTCATGACCGGTGGCCAACACCTCGTTGGTGCGCCGGTTCTTGGCGATCACCGTCGGCTCGTTCATGATGATGCCCTCGCCCTGCTTGTACACCAGCGTGTTGGCGGTGCCGAGGTCGATTGCTAAGTCACGTGCCATCTCTAGTTTCCTTGTCGTTGCTCACGGGCGATTCGGATTTGTTCACGGAGGTGCTCGCGTGAGTCGTCGGACAATGCATTCAGGTGGCGACGAAACTGGGCGGCTCCATCCACGGGCCTGTGTCGACGATTGTCAGTTGCCACGAGATACGCCAGTGTCGCAGCAGATGCGATGGAGATCGACGCAAACACCAAACTCGTGATCGACGTTGCTGCGATGAGGCTCATCGTTGCCGCGATCATGTGGACACCCGAATTGAATCATCGCGCACTGCAGATGGCGACATGGGACTTACAGCGTTGGTCCCCCAGTCGCTTCCGCCGCTCCATTCCTCTTTCTTCCAGATCGGAACGCTCTGCTTCAATGCATCGATACAGAAACGTGCAGCATCGAAGGCTTCCGGTCGATGCGGGGCGGATGCCACCACCACCACCGATGACTCGGTCAGTTGCAACTCACCCAGTCGGTGCACGAGTGCGACTCGACCTACGGTAGGAAATCGTCTCCTGGCCTCGTCAATGACTTCCTGCATTTTTTTCATGGCTGCTTCGCCGTACGCCTCATAGGTGAGCGAGGTCACATCAGTTCGACCCTCGGCGTGATCTCGCACAGTGCCAGAAAACAGCACTACTGCACCACATTCTGGCAAGAGAGCCCACTGGTACAGACTCGCAACATCAAGCGGCGAGTCTGATACTTCGACGCGGTCGTGAGTCATTGCTTTTCAGCGTACTTGCGAACCGTCATAGGCTCTAGCCGCGTGGCCGAGGAAGAAACGCCGAACCCATTCAGCAATCCGTTGTTCGCACAGTTTCAGCGAGCAATGTCGGCACAGGGTCCACTGCAATGGGATGTCGCGCGACAAACAGCGCTGATGGCCGCCACGCAAGGCACCAACGAACACAACGTCGACCCGCAACGGCGTATCGCCGTTGATTCCCTGGCGGCAGTCGCACACATGCATGCCACGGAAGTCACCGGCCAGGAGATCAGGAATCTTGGAAAACTGGAAGTGGTAGGGCGTGCCACGTGGGTGAACCTCACGCTGGATGCGTGGAAGCCATATTTCGAATCGCTGGCACGTGCCCTTCGTGGAGCACCCGACGATACGACGCCCGACGACGACACCACTGATCCGATGATGAAGATGCTGTCGAGCATGAGCAAGATGATCGCTCCGTCCATGCTTGGCATGTCGGTGGGCACCTTGGTTGGTCGACTCGCCGTCAACACGTTCGGGCAGTTCGACCTGCCGTTGCCACGCGAACCCCACGGCAAACTCGTGATCGTCATCGGCAATGTCGACAGTTTTGCCGACGAATGGTCGATCCCTCGCGACGATATGACGATGTGGGCACTCACCCACGAGTTGGTGAGTAGTGCAGTGTTCGGTGTCGATCATCTACGTGATGCGATTCGACAGATGGTGATTCACTTTGCTGAAGGATTTCGTCCCAACCCCGGTGCGCTTTCTGACGGCATCGGTCAACTCGATGTGTCATCCGGTGATCCAATGAAGATTCTGGATTCCCTACTTTCGGATCCGACGGTGCTGCTCGGTGCGCAACGCTCCAGTGCGCAAGACCGCATCGCGCCATCGCTTGATGCAGCAGTTGCCGCCATAGTGGGCTACATCGATCATTGTGTCGATCGTGCTAGTGCTCGAATCCTGGGGGATGGTTCGCGAATCGCCGAGGCAGTCAGGCGTCGCCGCGTTTCCCAATCTGCCGATCGAGTGTTCGTCGAGAGACTCTTGGGAATCGATCTCACCACCGAGCGAGTGGCAATCGCCCACCAGTTTGTGGCGGGGGTGATTGAACGTGCCGGAGAAGAGGGGCTTGCCCAACTGCTAGATCGGCCGGGAAACCTGCCGACGCCGGCCGAAATCGTCGCACCGGGTCTTTGGCTGGCTCGCCTCGAAGGCCGAAGCTAGGCGGGGCGCTCGAACTTGTAGCCCAGACCGCGAATCGTCAGAATCGCCGTGGGATTCCCAGGGTCGACCTCCACCTTGGATCGCAATCTCTTGATGTGCACATCCAACGTCTTGGTGTCTCCGTAATAGTCGCTTCCCCACACGCGATCAATCAGGGTGTCACGGGTCAGCACTCGACCCGCATTGGCGATCAGCACGTACAACAACTCGAACTCCTTGAGTGGCAACTTGGTGACTGTTCCACGCACGGTCACCACGTGCTGCTCAGGATCGATCACGACGTCGCCAACGTTGATGCTGGCGCCAGTTTCGACGGCTTCGCCGGAACTGGCCACATTGCTGCGGCGCAATGCTGCGCGGACGCGTGCAACGAGTTCACGAATCCGATACGGCTTCACGATGTAGTCGTCGGCGCCGACTTCCAAACCAACCACCGTGTCGAGTTCCGTACCCTTTGCCGAAACCATGATGATGGGCACCTGGCTTTTCTTGCGTATCTCGCGACATACATCAGTACCCGACACTTTTGGCAACATCACATCCAAGAGCACGATGTCCGGACTTATCCTGTCGAAATTGGAGAGAGCTTCGGCCCCATCACGGGCAACTTCCACCCCAAAACCTTCGCGCCGTAGTCCAACGACCAGTGCTTCGATGAACGCTTCTTCGTCTTCCACCACCATGACGGTTTGCGACGTGTTGGAGTTCATACGGACACTTTCCTCTCGTCGACTGCTGCATCTACGACCCCATTCCTGACGGTGCCCACGTCACGCGGAAACGTCATGGTGAAGGTTGAGCCGCGACCTTCCTCCGACACCACCGACACCGTCCCTCCATGGTTCGACACGACATGTCGGACGATGGAAAGTCCAAGACCAGAGCCGCCGGTGGTTCGTGATCGAGCCCGGTCTACCCGATAGAAGCGTTCGAAGATTCGTTGATGGTCTTTGGCTGCAATTCCGATGCCTTGGTCCACCACGGAAATACTGACGAACTCGGGAGTCGTTCGTACCTCTACCAACACCTTCTTGCCATCATCGCTGTATTTCACGGCATTCGTCACCAGATTCTCGAGGGCCGACACCAGTTGCATGCGGTCCCCCAGCACTCGAACAGGATCGGCGAGTTTTGCCTCAAGTTTCACTCCTGCACGCATCGCTTCTGGCTGCAATCGAGCAACCACCTCATTGACGACCTCGTCGACAACCATGGGCTCCCAGTCCTGCGCGCCCCCGAATTCGATGCGCGAGAGATCCAATAGGTCGTCCACGATCCGTGACAGTCGATAGGCCTCCTCCACGATCCGAGAAGTAAGCCGCTCGATGACCTGCGGATCTGTTTCGCCCATCATCGTGTCGGCCAATGCGGCGATGCCGCCGATCGGTGTCTTCAATTCATGACTGAGATTTGCGACAAAGTCCGTACGAACGGTGTCGATACGGGTTCGTTCTGTGACGTCTTCGATGGTCGCCACGAGTCTTCCATCGGCGAGTCGCTGGGTTCGTAAGTCGAACGATCGTGAGGGGGAACCAGCAGTATCAAACCTTCGGTGCTGTGGCTGTGATCCGACGGTGTTCTTGAGAAGGGTGGTCACCGCTTCATGCACCAGAACATCCACGTGTCGCACTCCACTGATTGCCTCGGCTGCCGAGTTCTTGAACAGCACCTGAGCATCGGCGGCGGCAATGACGACTCCACTCGGTAGCGAGTTGAGGGCTGCGGCGAGCACGCCGTGCAATTCACCTAGCAATTCGGTTGAATTCGATTCGCTGCGTTCTCCAGACGGTTGTCGCAGAGGTTTCGCGTCGGGTGACGTTGCCGCACCGTTCTGGCTCACTCCACTGCCGGTGGTTGCCATACGCCGACGGGCAACTGAAACGCCCAGTCCTGCGCCGACGAGGAAAGTGACGATCGCGAGTAGGTAGCTCATCGCGATGGCTGCAGTTAACCCTTCGTAATCGGAAACTCGCCAGTGGCATCACGCTGACGCTGGCGTTGGATGGCCCGAAGTTCGGGCTTCCAGCCGGTGAGGGCAAACTGCACACGCTCACCGATGTTTACTGCATGATCGCCAATGCGCTCATAGAAGCGTGCAACGATTGCCAATTGCACCGCCAGTTGAAGGTCCATTCGTTCACGTGCATGAGTTTCGAAGATCGCTTGAACGAACTGTCGATGCAAGGCGTCCAGGAACGAGTCCATGTCCTCTATGGCTGCCGCCGTTGCCGCATCGTTCTCGGCGAACGAATTGATGGCTGATTGATACAACTGCTCTGCTTGCTCACTCATCTTGGAGATGAGACCGCGCAACACGGGGTCAATCTCCTTACCGTAGATCCGACGTGCCGCCTTGCAGATGTTCACCGCCAAATCTGCCGAACGCTCGAGGTCGCTCGTAATCTTGATGATCGACACCAACTGCCGCAGTTCGCCTGCCACTGGTGCTTGCAGCGCGAGGATCTCGAAGGTTCGACTTTCGATGTCGTGTGCCCGCGCGTCGATTTCGTCGTCGGACTGCACCAGATAATCCGCTCCCTCGAGATCGCCGCTCAACAACACGTTCGTGGCGCGGGGAATCAGTTCAATCACCGAGGCTCCGAGGTGAACCACGAGTGCTCTCAACTCATCGAGTTCGGAATGGTACGACTTTCTGGTCTCTTCCATGGTCTCTACGGTAGGCACGCTACGCCCCCAACCCCTGTAACTCCGTGCAAAAACCTGAACACCCGTTGGACAACGGCTGAACAGTTCGTGAACTGACCTAGCGAGACTGTGTTGCCACCACCCACTCGTAGAGCTGTCGCTGGGCATCGTTTGGGGTGTGATGCTCGCCTACCTGCGTCCAGACGTTGTCGGCCCCCATCCGATAGTGCACATTGTGGTCATCCAAGAGGAACGACAACGCCGTATCGAGCCATGCCCGGTGCTTTGGATGGGTCAAGCGAACCAGGGTCTCGACTCGACCCTTCAAGTTTCGAATCATCAGGTCTGCGGAACCGATCAAGTGCAGCGGCTCATCACCGTCGTGTCCATGATCGAAGCGGTAGATGCGTGAGTGCTCGAGGTACCTGCCGAGAATCGATCGAATCGTGATGTTGTCGGAGAGCCCGGGCACACCGGCCCGCATACAACAGATTCCGCGCACGATGAGGTCGATCTTGACGCCTGCGGAACTTGCTGCATACAACGCCTTGATCACCTCTGGGTCCTGTACCGCATTCAACTTGAGCGTGATGCGACCTCGGTCCGCAAAGGTGGCCTCATGCTCGATGAGCGCAATGATCTCTTTCTTCAATTGGTGCGGGGCAACGTAGAGCTGTTCGTACTTCGGCTCGCGACCGTAACCGGTGAGATAGTTGAACAACTGAGTGGCATCGCGACCCACCGCTTCTTCACAAGTGAAGAATCCGATGTCCTCATACACGCGTGCGGTTACCGAGTTGTAGTTGCCAGTCGCCAGGTGCACGTACCGACGAATACCCCCTGCCTCCTCGCGCACCACCAAGATGCACTTGGAGTGCGTCTTCAAACCCACCAACCCGTAGTTCACGTGCACGCCGGCGAGTTCCAACTCCCGTGCCCAACTGACGTTTCGAGCCTCATCAAATCGCGCCTTCAACTCCAGTACCACCGCCACCTGTTTGCCCGCCTCGGCTGCGCGAATCAGGTGTCGCGCGATCTGGCTATCGCCAGAGGTGCGGTAGAGGGTCATCTTGATCGACAACACCTTGGGGTCGCGAGCCGCCTGCTCCACGAACATTTCCGTGGATGAGGCGAATGACTCGTACGGGTGGTGCACCAACAGCTGTCGTGAGCGAATGACGTCGAACATCGACTTCCCCGCTTCGTCGGCAGCCGCGAGGCGTCCAGCCGTCACCGGAGTCCATGGCTTGAATCGAAGTTTCGGCATGTCCAGGTTTGCGAGCTGCTGCAGAGCCGACAACTCCACGAACGAGTCGTGCCGAATCACGTCGACAGGTTCCAACTCCAACTCTGCACACATACGGGCAAGTGCTGCTTCACGCACGTTGGTTTGTACTTCCAGTCGAACTGCGCGACCAAAACGACGACGGCGAAGCTCCATCTCCACTGCTGCAAGAAGATCCTCGGCGTCCTCGTCGTCGACCGATAGGTCGGCATTGCGAGTTACCCGGAACCGCGACACGCTGACGATTTCCATTCCCGGAAACAGTCGATCTAGGTGTGCCTCGATGAGGTCCTCCAACAAGATGAAGTCGTGTGAGGCGGGAATCGGGATGAATCGCGGGAAGTTGCGCGGCACTTTCACCCGCGCAAAGTGTTCTTCGCCGGATTCGGTATCTCGAACCGTCACCGCCAGGTTGAGTGCCAGATTGGAAATGTACGGAAACGGATGCGACGGATCGACCGCCAGAGGGGTCAGGATGGGGAAAATTCTGCTCTCGTAGTCGGTAGTGAGTGCTTCGCGAACCCTCTTGCCCAACTTTGCCCACTTCACGATCTTGACGCCGTTCGCTGCGAGCGTCGGAAGCAACTCGCTCATCAGCAATCGTTCTTGCTTGGCGACGAACTCCTGTACTCGCACCGAGACTTCGGCCAACTGCTGTGTTGGCGTGCGACCATCGAGACTGAGCTCGGTGACCTCGGCGGCAATCTGATCGTGCAGAGCAGCGACGCGAACCTGGTAGAACTCATCCAGATTTGAAGCACTGATCGCCAGGAATCGGATCCGTTCCAGTAGTGGCAATTGGGACCCAAGAGCGAGGGACAGCACACGCTCGTTGAAGTCGAGCCAACTCAACTCGCGGTTGATGAATGGGGAATCGATATCAGCACCATATTCATCCGCTCGCTCGAGGGTGCGAGAAGCTGGCTGAATTTTCCGCGTCGTCATGGAAGGTTCATTCACCGTTTACGACGTACGCGGACTGCCCGGCTCACGTACGCGGGGAAAGGGGCTAGTTGTTGACTTCGACCGGAAACCACTCCACGCTGACGTTCTCGTTCTCGGCATCCTTGTTGATGCGCTCACGATTGCGGCGGAACTGGCTGTCCTTCATCGGAACGTACAGGAGTCGCATGTAGGCGCGACGGGCGAACTCATCGATGAGTTCAGGATCGCCGTAGTCGCCGACGATCTCCCAGTGGGGGTACACCGGACCGGTGTAGGTAATGCGGATGTGGGCTCGGGGTGGCTCTTTGGTGACGTCAGACATGGGGACTCCTCGGGAACAGAGAGGCTATCGTCGGAACGAATGAGCGAGCTCGTAGCCGCGCTGGACATTGGCACCAACAGCTTTCATTTGGTGATTGCCAAACCCGTTCCCGGTGGCTTCGAAGTGGTCACGCGCGAGAAGGATGTGGTTCGACTCGGCCACGGCGGTGGCGATATGAAGCAACTCTCCGAAGAGGCAATCGGGCGTGGAGTAAAGAGCCTTGCCCGCATGGCGGAGATTGCTTCATCACATGGTGCCGAAGTTCGCGCCGTGGCAACCAGCGCCGTTCGCGAGGCAAAGAATCGATCGGAGTTCATCAAGCAGGTTCGCAAGGCAACCGGCATCGATATCGAAGTCATCTCCGGTGTGGAGGAGGCTCGCCTCATCCACCTTGGAGTTCTGAACGCCATCGGTATCCACGATCAATCGATGTTCGTGTGCGATATCGGTGGCGGTAGCACCGAGGTGGTGGTTGGTCTCGATGACGAAGTAATGTTCGCCCGCAGTTTCAAACTCGGCGCGGTGCGACTTACCGACCGTTTCTTCGCCGGTACAACCTTGCACCCGAGCGCCATTCCTAGTTGTCGCTCTTTCATTCGTTCGTCGTTGTCGGTGGTGGCACCAGAGGTGATGGAGTTGGGATTCGAGGCGGTGGCCACCTCGTCCGGTACTGCAGAAACGATTGCGCGAATCATCTTGCACACACGCGGCGCGTCGGAACCAAAGAGCATGAACCGATTCGAGTTCTCTGCCGACGAGGTGCGGTCGGTGGTGACTGCCCTGCAAAGTGCTCCCACCATCGACGAGCGCGTGAAGCTATTTGGCCTGGAACCAAATCGCGCCGACATCATCCTGGCTGGGGCCCTGATCCTCGAGGGAGTAGTCGACGTCTTCGAACTGAAGTCGTTGATGTTCTCCGACTACGCACTTCGCGAGGGACTGCTACTCGACACGCTGCGCCGTGAAGGCCTCATTGAGGTGGACGACGATCATGATGCAGCACGGCGAAGTGTGCAACAACTTGCCGACCGTTGCGACGACCGTCCGGAGCACTCGCAGCACGTCGCCGAATTGGCAATCCAGCTCTTCGAACAGCTCGAGGAACCGCTGAACCTACAACCCGAGTGGCGTCGCTATCTGGAGTTCGCGAGCCTGCTGGCCAACGTTGGGGTGGTGGTGTCACACGCCAAACACCACCTGCACTCCTATTACCTCATACGGAATTCGGAACTCATGGGCCTCACCGATCGCGAGGTGGAGATCATCGCCCAGGTGGCGCGCTACCACCGAAAGAGCGTCCCCAAGACCGAGCACACCGAGTTTTCCGCACTGTCCAGTACCGACCAACGAATCGTGCAACATCTCGCGGGGATCCTGCGGATTGCCATCGGGCTCGATCGCACCTACGACGCACGCGTGAAGACCATCTCGGTCAAGGTGAGCACGAGTGAACTATTGATAACCGCCAAGTCACGAGGGAAAAAGAACGATATTTCGCTCAACCTCTATGCCGCCAACGAGCGCAAGGGCCTGTTGGCTGACGTCAGCAAACGAAAAGTGAAACTCAGCGAGGCCTGAGCCTCAGACACCGGCCTCAGGCTTGCGGTGTGGAGCCGCTCTCTGGCTTTTGCTCTTTGTTGACTTCGGCGTTGCCTTCCGAAAGGCCCTTCTTCAACTCACCCTGGGCACGACCCAAGTTTCGGGCAATCTTTGGGAGGCGCGAGCCACCGAATAGCACCACAGCGAGTGCAACGATGATCCAAATCTCTGGTCCACCTGGCATATCAGCACCCTAGCAAGGGCTAGGCAGTGATCGAACTGCGATTGGCCTGCGCACGCTGACGACGGAGTCGTCGGCGCTCGCGCTCAGAGAGCCCGCCCCAGATTCCGAACTTCTCACCGTTGGCCAGGGCATATTCCAGGCATTGTTGGCGTACTTCGCAGCCCCGACACACCTCTTTGGCTTCGCGGGTGGAGGCACCGCGTTCGGGGAAAAAGAGGTCGGGGTCCACTCCCAAGCAATTGGCCTGGTCTTGCCATGCGCGGTCGTCACCTTCCGTCGCTTCAATTCGTTGATTCACTGAGTCCTTCTTCCTACCCCGCCCAAATAACAGCCGTGTCATTCTGACAGATGGACGGGTGCAATTGCAAGTCGGACGGTCGAGCCGACGAGCGACAACGTCGAGCGACGCCCGGTCCGACTAACTCGCTCGGCGACGACCACCAGTGGCGCGCAGCAATCGCTTGTGTTCCAAGAAGTCCACCAGCACGTACTCACCGAGGGTCTCTGGTGTGGTGAAGAACGCCCGTCCTTTGTTGATTGCGGTGAGTTGCTCGATGAAACTGCGCAAAGCACCATCGGCGTCGAGCATGAAGGTGTTGATCCGAATGTCGTCACGCGTGCAACGCATGACCTCGCGCAGGGTGGTTTCAATCGTGGAGTATGCGGGCGGATAGCTGAAGAACACCTCCCCGTCGGGGCGAATATGTGCCGTTGGTTCACCATCCGTAATCATGATGATTTGCTTGGTGCCCGACTGGCGGGCCAACATGCGTCGGGCAAGTGCGAAACCATGCTGCATATTTGTGCCGTAGACGAAGTCCCAGGACACTTCGGGGAGCTGGTCGTGGCGCAACTCGCGAGCCGTCTCGCTGAATCCAACGAGGCCCAAGTAGTCCCGTGGGAACTGCGACGAAATCAGCGAATGCAGGGCCATGGCCACCTTTTTGGCGGGTAAAAAGTTGTCTCGCATCGGCATGGACAGCGAAAGGTCCACCATCAACACGGTGGACGACCGAGTGAGTTGCTCGGTCTGATCGATCTCAAAGTCGTCCGGGGAGAGCCTCAATGGCAATCCGCCACCTTGCCGACGCAGCGTGTTGCGGAGCGTTTGCTGCAGGTCGAGGTGAAACGGGTCGCCATACTCATATGGCTTGGTGTCATGCGCCCGTTCATGCCCGGTGCCAATGCGCTCGATTCGGTGTTGGCCGAGAGTGTCACGCTCCAACTGGCCAAACAGGTCGCTCAGAGCCTGCTTTCCGATTTTTCGCAATCCTCTCGGTGTGAGCTCCAGACGTCCTTCCTTTTGATCGACGAGTCCCGCCTGTCGGAGGGTCTCCGTCAGTCGTGCAAGCCGATCCAACGACTCTGCCGTCACGTCACCCAGGAGGTCTCGAACCTTGTCGAGATCCACTTCTTGCAGCGCAGACGGCGAGGTGGCGTTCTGCAGGAACTGCTCGAGATCATTCAGATCACTCAGTTCTTGCATGCTTCGCAAGGCCTCGCCGAAAGGCATTGGTTGGTCGCCCGTGAATTCCTGCGAGTCGCCCCACCCCATGTTGGGGAACATTGCCTGCATGTTGGCATTGAGTCGCTGCATCTGCTCACGAACTTCGTTGTCGCCAAGCATCTGGTCGGTGAGCTCCTGCAACTCGGCACGTTGTTCGGGAGTCATCGAGTTGAGAATGGCTTGGGCTGCTGCCATGCGTTTGGCGATTAGTTCGAGGAGTTCGTCGAGTGTGGCAGGGTTCTCCGGGAAGAACTCCCCGAACTTCTTCATGAATTCTTCGAACTGTGGATCCTCGCCGCGCTGCCGACGCTCGATCATGTCGTTGAGTGCTTTCATCATCTCGTTCATCCGCGCCAGCGCTTCGGGAGTGATGTTCTCAATGCCACTTGCCACTTGCTCGAACTGACGTTTGGAAAGCTGATCCCGCAGTCGCTCGGAGAGTTGCTCGAAACGCAACTGTGCCTCTGGAGACTGAAAGTCATAGTGCGACAACGCTTCGATCTTGCGGGCCAAGTCATCGGGAAGCATGTCGAGTTGCAGTCGACGGTTCATCGCTGATTCCTTGGCTACGTCGGCACGACGGGCATCACCTGACTCCATCGCGGCACGCTCCGCTGAATCAACGGCAAGACGTTCTTCGTCCACGATGTCGTTGAGCTCGCTGGCCACATCGTCGAACTCGTGCCCGACGTTCCCCCGCTCACGAATTTCTTTTCGCTTTTCCCGGAGACGCTCTAGCGCTTGTCGGATGCCTTCGATGTTCCGACCATTGCGATCGCGCAATCCCTGCTGCATGATGCGACGCAGGGCTGCGTTCGGGTCGCCGTGGTGAATGAGTTCATCCGTTATCTCACTCAACAACGAGTCGGCATCGAGCTCGAAACCCTTCTGGGTACCATCCCAGCGCGAATACGTAAAACGAAGGCCCACGTGCGAACCGTAGCATGAGGGGCACGATGCGTTACCCACGCACGATCATTTTCGTCGACCTCTCGGGGTTTACCTCGTTCATTCAGCGCACGGACGACGACCAAGCCAAAGCCATGCTGAAGGACTTCCGTGAGGTTTCACGTGACCTTGCGTCCGAAGTGGGGGTCCGCATTGCCAAGCACCTCGGCGACGGTTTCATGGCCATCGCGGTGGAACAGAATGCTGGCGTGATTTTTGCTCTCGAGCTTCAGCGACGATTCGCCGAGCGCCTCGGGGAACTTCGACTTCGTATCGGGATTGCCTCCGGGCTCATCATCTTGTTCGAAGGTGAGGACTACATCGGCGACGCCCCGAATCTGGCGTCACGACTGTGTGATGAAGCCGCAAACTACGGAATCCTCATGCCCACCGAGGATGCGGTACATCTGCCAGAAGGCATCACCGCCGAACCCGTCGGTTACTTCAACCTGCGTGGCTTCGACCACCCCGTGCACGCCTCACGACTCGTGGGACTTGCTCCCACCAAGTACCGCAATGACACCGGCGAACACTGGACTCGCACACCGTTCGCGGTGTGAGTTCAGTGCAAGATTGCCACTAGACCGCTGCGGAACGCCCGCGATACACGGCTCGACCACCCGATGCGTCCTTGTTGAGTCGCTTCGCCAAGTGCAAACCTTCCAACACGAACTCCACTGCACTGGCGATTGCAGCGGGCGACTCGTTGCCATCGCCGAGCTTCACTGCGAGCGCCCGTAACTCCGGAACTTGTTTGGCAAACTCCAGGAGATCCGTTGACGACACATCTTCTCCGGTGTTCGCAACAGCACCGGCCTCGAATGCCGCCACGACTTCCTTGGTTTTGTCGCCGGACACTCGGCGTTTGAACACTTGGAGCACAGCACCACGTAGCAATTGTTCGAACACTGCACCTTCTCGTCCGTCGTCGACGCTTTCAATTTCGATCTTTCCGGCGGTGGACGCCACCAGCGCATCGAGATCGCTCACTCGCGGTGCAACCGCAGATTCTCCTGCTCGAAGCCCACGGCGGACGGCATTTGCTGCAAGCAATTCATGGTTGCTCACCGACACGCGAACGCTCACGCCACTGCGTTGGCTCACATTGGCGTTCGCACGTGCCAGGTGACTGATCTCGGCAACGATTTCTTCCATGAATGCCGGGTAATACACCGCTACGTCACCGATGGTTGCCGGGCGCGCCTCTTGTCGCACGATCGCCATCTCCGTGGCAACATCGAGTGGATAGTGGGTACGAATCTGGCTGCCGAAACGATCCTTCAATGGAGTGATGATGCGGCCTCGGTTGGTGTAGTCCTCCGGGTTTGCTGATGCAACGAGCAGGACATCGAGCGGGAGTCGAATCTTGTAGCCGCGTACCTGCACATCGCGTTCTTCCAGCACATTCAGCAAACCCACTTGGATGCGCTCCGAGAGGTCGGGCAACTCGTTGATGGCAAAGATCCCACGATTGGTGCGCGGCACCAATCCGTAATGCAGGGTGAGTTCGTCGCTGAGATAACGACCCTCGGCGACCTTGATGGGATCAACTTCGCCAATGAGGTCCGCAATGGAGGTGTCCGGAGTGGCCAGTTTTTCCCCATAGCGATCATCGCGATGCACCCAGCTGATTGGAGTGTTGTCTCCATGCTCGGCTACGGCGTCGCGAGCGTGACGTGACACGGGTTGATACGGATCATCGTTGATCTCGCTCCCCGCCACGATGGGCATCCACTCATCAAGCAACCCGGTGAGCGAACGAATGATGCGTGTCTTTCCCTGGCCGCGTTCACCGAGGAACACGATGTCGTGGCCAGCCAACAGCGCGTTGTGCAACTGCGGCATCACGGTGTCGTCGTAACCAAGAATGCTTTCGCTCAGCGGCAGTCCTGCTCGAATTCGTGCGACGGAGTTCTCACGAATCTCCTCTTTTACCGAGCGCGACTTCCAGCCCGATGCCTTCAATTGTCCGAGAGTGCTCGCTGTTGGTTTCATCGCCCTTCACCGTAGACGGTGCACACGATCCAGTCGGAGTTGAGCCCACAACGCACGGGATTCACACACTTTGGCAGCAACTTCGTGAAGAAACACCGCCGGTTCCGAAGCGAGGTCTTACTGCTATTTGGTCGGTGGCTTGGCCGTGTCGGTCGTTGAACGTTGACCGGACTTGCTTCCGGCTTTCGAGCGTGGAACCGTCGTTCGAGTGGTGGCTTTCGTCCTGGTGTTTGCGACTGGGCGTGTGCCAATGGTTGAACTACTCGAACCCGGTGTCGGTGCAGAGTCATCCCCCGGTGCAGCATCTGACGGTATTGGTGTCGACATCACCTCGCCAGTACGAGTCACGACCACCACTTGGACGTCGTCGGCGCTCGATCCATTGGCCGGGATCGAAACCCGCTTGGCTTCCTCGGGTGTGACGGACTTCCACAATTGTCCGTCCTTATAAATATGAATCAGAGCACCCTTTGGCGCAGTGACTTCCACTCGCAGCACCTGACCAATCGCGCGAATCGCCGCCGGCAACGGGCGCGTCAACGCTGGCAGGGATGGGGGCGGAGTCCCAATGGCCGGGCGCACACCAGCGGCCGGCGCTGCAGTGCGTGCTGGGGCGACCGGGGCTACTGGATTTGAGGTCGCAGTCGATGGTGTTGTGGTTGACGTCACGGTCGGTGACGTGGTCGTCGGTGACGTTGTTGTGGGGGCTGCAGCACGGGAGGGGCGCGCCAACGTCGACGTAGTTGTCGCCGGTTCGTCGTCGTCCCCACCGCCGCCTCCGCCACCACGATCTCCTCCTCCGCCACCATCGCCTCCGCCACCGCGCGATGGAAGCGTCGTGGTCGTCACGACGGACGTCGAGGTGGTGGATGTGGTGGAAGTGGTTGATGTCGTGGTCGGTGCATCATCATCAGCGTTTGGTACCGGCGTAAGCAACGAGTACACCAATCGGTTGGGTGAACCGATACCTGGATTGCTAACGACGTTTCGCGTTGCCGACGTAGCAATCGCCGATGCAACATCCGCCGGCGACATCGAGGGATTCTGTGACAACGCCAATGCCGCGACTCCTGCGACATGTGGCGCAGCCATCGAGGTACCCGACATCGAGCGCGTCGCACTGTCGGAGGTGTGTCCTGCCGACACAATGTTTGAGCCGGGCGCAAACACATCCAAGCACGAGCCGAAATTGGAGAACGACGATCGATCGTCGCTTGAGGTGGTCGACCCCACGGTGATGGCGAGCGGTTCGCCGGCTGGCGACACCGTGCACGCACTTACGTTGGAGTTTCCTGCCGCGACCACGAACGTGACACCATCCGCAACGCCTCGCGCCACCGCCAGATCGAGTGCCGCAGAACGAGGACCACCAAGACTCATGTTGGCAACTGCCGGAACACCACTCTGGTGGTGAGTGATGATCCAATCGATTCCGGCGATGATGTCCGAGGTACTTCCCGAACCACTGCAATTCATCACGCGAATCGGCACCACCAAGGCGGCTGGCGCAACGCCGTAGTTGGTGCCGGCAATTGTGCCCGCAACGTGCGTGCCATGGCCGTGACAGTCACTACTGCCATTGCCGTCACTGATCGTGGAGAATCCAGTAGCCACACGTCCAGCAAGGTCGCTGTGGGTGGCGCGCACGCCGGTATCCACGACGTAGGCGGTAACGCCTGCCCCCGACTGTGTACGTGAGTATCGAGTGTCAAGAGGCAACACGCGTTGGTCGATGCGGTCCAATCCCCACGACAGTGTCGTGACACCATCGTTGGTCTCCGCACGCGGTGTGACAGGTTCGGATGCTGCCGATGCACTGCTGGTGCCAGCGCTGTTGGTTGCGGTAACTACAAAGGTGTACGCGGTGCCGTTGGTGAGTCCAGCGATGGAACACGTCAACGCTCCGGAAGTTACGCACGTACGACCGCCCGGTGACGCAGTCACCGTGTAGGCAGTGATGATTGCTCCACCATCGCTCTCTGGCGCCGACCAATAGACCGTTGCCTGGGCATTCCCCGCGACTGCACGCACGTTCAATGGAACAGACGGCTTCTGGGCGGGTGGGGCTTCGGTGAATCGCCAGTTGAGTGTCGTCGCGCCCTTGCGATTGCCGTAACCGTCGATGGCCACCCAGTACGTGGTGTCCAATCTCGGGATCACTTCGACTCGGCTCCAGTTGCCTCCAGGTGCATCGTCATTCGTGGTAATCGTGGTGAGCGCGTTCACAGCACTGCCCGTGTACACGCCGAGCAACGTGTCGAAGTCACTACCTTGCGTATCGATCACCACGGTGCCGGCCCGATTGAGGTTGAACGAATACCAGAGTGATGCTGAGGCACCGTAACCCCCGTGACTTGGCTCGCCGGTTTCACGCGTTGCCGATCGGGTGGAGCTGGTGAGACGAACCAACGTTCCTGATTGGCAGTCGTCGCCACACACGATTGCAGTAGCACCGGCAAAAGCATCGTTCACCAATGGCGGCAGTGGAACCACGGGGCTGGACGCTGTTGAGGGTGAGCCGCGACCGGCGGAGTTCACCGCACTCACACGGAATACGTGCGCAACACCAGGAGTAAGGTCGCGCAACGACGACAAGGTCGCAGTGCTCGTGCCGTCAACGTAGGTTGTCCATGACGCGCCAGCATTCACCGAATACTCCACGATGTAATCGGTAACTGGTGCGCCGCCATCGCTCTCCGGCGCCTCCCAGTCGAGCTCCACAACGGCTGGCGTCGCGGTGCCCATGACGTTGACTGGCTGGCCCGGCGCCGCTGGTGTAAGAGGAGTCATCGGGTCTGTGGGTTCCGAGACAGGACCAATACCTACTGCGTTGTACGCCTTCACTCGGAAGATGTGGGCTATGCCATCGGCAAGATCGGTGACGGTACGTGACATGTACTGACATGTACAACCTTCCACACCGGTGTTCTGGGGCCATGCGATCCAGCTCGAACCATTATCCGTCGAGTACTCAATCGTGTAACCGCGCAATCCACTGCCACCGTCGGAGGTCGGCTTTTCCCAGCGCAACGTGATTCGGCGAGCACCCGCCTCGGTGGCTCGAACATCTTCAGGGGCGCTTGGTATTCCCGGTGCTTGCGGCGAGGTCGCCACAGAGGGTTCGGAATTTCCTGCCGAATTGGTGGCGCGCACTCGGAAGAGGTACTCGCGTCCCGACACGAGGCTGTACACGGTGGTGTACCAGATGCCGCCCGCACGCCCGCCGGTGCCGGTTACTACCGAAGTAGACCATGACGAACCGCCGTTACTCGATTGTTCGACAACGTAGCCGGTGATGAAACCGCCACCATCCGTTGCAGGAATCCGCCATTCAAGAGCGATGGACGTCGCCATCACTGTCGTGATGCTGAGATCTCGAGGTGCGCTTGGGGCATTTACTTGCCATGGCACTGCAGTTGCAGTGGTCGATACGGCACCCGTACCGACATCGTTCTTCGCGCTCACCCGGAAGAGATGCGTGGTGCCATTGGTCAAACCTGTCACCGTCGCCGTCAAGGCTGCGGAAACCCCATCGACGAACGTCGTCCAGGAATCACCAGAGTCGAACGAGTACTCAATGACGTAATCGGTAACCGCAGATCCTCCATTGTGGCTCGGCGCGCTCCAACGCAACACCACCTGAGCCGCACCGGCCGTTGCAGTAAGTCCTGTCGGTGCTGTTGGAACCCCGATGACGGCTCGAACCACGTCACTCGTTGGGCTCGTGCCGCTGGAGTTCTCTGCGCTGACCCGAAATGAGTAGGTAACGCCATTGGTGAGTCCTGTGACGATTGCCGTGGTGGATGCGGAGATGCCGTCAGCAAACGTGAGCCATGTCGAACCGGAGTTTGCAGAGACTTCCACCTTGTAGTCGGTGATGCTGGCACCACCACTTTGGGTTGGTGCAGTCCAGCTCAGCGATGCTTGGCCAACTCCTGCAACCACGGTGAGCCCTTGTGGTGCACTTGGCGCTTCTGGAGTTGGTGGTGTCCAGCGTGAGCGTGTGTACAGGAGCCGATTAACCGACCCGGTTCCAGCATTGGTAACCACGTCGGGAGTGGCATACGACGACAGCATCGTTGCAACGTCATTCGGTGACAATCCGGGATTCTCCTCCAGCAGTAGTGCGACTGCGCCGGCTACGTGTGGGGCTGCCATGGATGTTCCCGACAACATGACGGTTTCAATGGATGATCGATGGCCGGCAGAGAGGATGCTGACACCAGGCGCAAAAATGTCAAGCAGGGAGCCGAAGTTGGAGAAAGATGCCCGTGCGTCATTCGACGACGTTGCGCCAACGGTGATGGCTGAGGGCTCCGAGGCTGGCGAGAACGTGCTTGCGTCACGGCGACTGTTCCCTGCTGCCACCACCATGGTGATGCCGTCAGCAACGGCATTGGCCACCGCCAGATTCAGTGAAGTGTTTCGGTTACCACCCAAGCTCATGTTGGCGACAGCAGGAACGCCCGCTGCGTGATGTTGAATCATCCAGTTGACACCTGCGATGACGTTGAACATGCTGCCGCTTCCGGAACATGACAACACTCGAATGGGCACGATGGTGACCGCCTTGGCAACACCAACTGTTTGCCCACCGACAGTGCCGGCTACGTGGGTACCGTGCCTGTTGCAGTCCTCGGTGCCGCGACCGTCGTGCACATGGGTGCTACCGGCTACCACTCGCCCACCGAATTCACGGTGGTCACTGCGTACGCCGGTGTCGATGATGTAGGCGTTCACGCCCGCCCCGGTGAAGTTGTAGGAGTAGTTGTTGTCGCGACTCGCCGATCGTTGATCGATGCGGTCGAGTCCCCACGACGGCGGGTTGGCCTGATCGGCTTCGATGCCCACCACGGTGTTCTCCTCGATGAGCGTCACATTGGGGTCACTTGCCAAAAGCGAAAGTTGCGACTTGCTGAGTCGAGCGCCGAAGCCATTGATGGCGGCGGTCAAGATGCCGAGCACATCCACCCCATTGTCAGCCTGTGCCGCCGCAAAAGCAGAAGCGCCGACGCCGGCACGCAACGTAACGATGTATTCACCGGGAATCGGGTCGCCGATGGCGAGGTCGTCTATCGACGGCACGACGGTGGTGCTGGTTGTCGATGAACTCGTGGACGTGGTAGTGCTCGACGTCGATGAACTCGTGGACGTGGTGGTGCTCGACGTCGACGAAGTAGTCGTTGACTCCTGCGTATCGATCACCGACATCACGGAGTCGGGCTCCACGATCAACACTTGCGAGTCGTTCTTCAGGCGACGAACATCTGCGCTGTCGAGTTCAGCGACGAATCCCTTCACCTTGCTGGAAAAGACATCACTGACCTCATTGCCGAGCGAAGTTTCCTTGTTCACCTTTGCAGCAACACTGACGGAGTCCTTCAGAATGACGATGTAGTCCTTGGTGTCGCCGCCCGCCACTGCGGGTACCGCGCTCACAGCTGCCGCAGGTACGACCGGCAACAACGCCATGAGCGAAACCGCTCCAAGGCACAGTGCTACCAAGCGACGAATCCTCACAACCACCTAACGGCAGGGTACCCCGTATCTGTAACAGGATTTTTCAACATTTTCGCAGGGGCGTTTCGGCCGCCGCACCACCTACCGTGGAGGCCATGTCAGATCCGCAACGCTTGTCCAACACTTCATCAGTCGCCGTGGTGACCGGGGCCAATTCCGGCATTGGTCGTGCCACCACCCTGGCCTTTGCCCAGGCGGGCTACCACGTGTTTGGCACCGTTCGCGGGCTGGCCAAGGCCGACAAGTTGCTCACCAAAGCACGCGACTTGAATGTCGCCGATCGGCTCACCCTGGTGGAAATGGACGTTGGCAACTCAACATCCGTCAGCACGGGGTTTGCCCAGATCTTTGCTGCCGCACCACACGTCGACGTACTCGTCAACAACGCTGGTGTGGGCGGAAACTCCGTGACCGAGGAATGCCCGATCGACACCTACACCGAGGTCTTCAACATCAACCACAATGGCTCGGTTCGATGCATCCAAGCGGTGTTGCCAGGCATGCGTGAACGCGGTCGCGGCGCAATCGTCAACGTGTCATCCGTCGTTGGAAAAATCACCGCAATCGCACAGTCGCCTTACTACGTATCCAAATGGGCGGTGGAAGGAATGAGCGAAGGTCTCGCCCATGAACTCGCACCATTTGGAATCCGTGTTGCAATCGTTGAGCCAGGCATCACGCGCAGTTCCATTTTTGGTAAGAACATCGACGCGCCGAACCAATCGGGTGCATACGACGCTCACTATCGCCGGCTCTTTGCGTTTTATGCCGCAGGCATCACCAACGCAACACCGGCCGAAGAGGCGGCAGCCACCATTCTCGAAGCAGCAACAACACCCGTACCGCGACTCCGCTGGCATTGTTCCTGGGGAGCAGAGGAACTTCTTGCAGCGCGTGCTGCAATGAGTGATGAAGAGTGGGTGTCGTTCGGTCGCCATCTCGATGACGAGGCGTACTACGACGAATTTCACGCACGCTTCGGTCTGGACATCCGCCCTCAGCAATAGTCTGGAACGGTGACCACACTTCCTCCCCCCACATTGCAACCAACCACGAACTCGGCGGCACGAGCCGCCGCTGCCCACAAGGTATACGGATCGGGTGACAGCGAGGTTCGCGCACTCGACGGCATCGATGTGGCCTTCGAGAAGGGTAAGTTCACCGCCATCATGGGCCCAAGCGGCTCGGGTAAGTCCACCCTCATGCATTGCATTGCGGGGCTCGACTCACTCACCAGCGGAAGCGTGTTCATCGGCGACACCAACCTTTCGTCGCTCAATGACAAGGAGCTCACCGAATTGCGTCGTGAGAAGGTGGGTTTCGTGTTTCAGGCATTCAACCTCATCCCCACGCTGAATGCCTACGAAAACATCACCTTGCCCCTCACCTTGGGGAAGAAGAAGGGCGACTCCGCGTGGATCGACCGTGTGATCGACACCATTTCGTTGCGCGATCGGTTGGATCACCGCCCAAGCGAGTTGTCGGGCGGGCAACAGCAGCGAGTTGCCATCGCCCGAGCGCTGGCGAGCCAACCCGACATCATCTTCGCCGACGAGCCAACCGGAAACCTCGACTCCAAAACCGGTTCGGAAGTGCTGACATTCATGCGCCGTGCCGTGACCGACCTCGGACAAACCATCGTGATGGTCACCCACGATGCCGTCGCAGCCAGTTACGCGGATCGAATCGTCTTTTTGGCCGATGGACGTGTCGCGGGCGAAATGTTCTCGCCGACGGCACAAAAGGTTCTCGACTACTTGAAGCGCCTCGGCGAATAGGTCCCCGATGTTCCGCCTCGCAATAAAGATGACGCTTGCCCGTACGGGTCGGCTGGTACTGACGTCGCTGGCCGTCATTCTCGGCACGGCGTTCCTCTCTGGAACGTTCGTCTTCCGCGACACGATCAATCAGACGTTTGACCGGTTGTTCGCCGATGTGTTCCGTGACGTCGACGCCTACGTACGCTCCACCACGTTCTTGGAACTCGACTTTGGCGGCGAACAGCGCGCTGCGACCCCCGTTTCCGTGCTCGACACCGTGCGCGGCATCGAGGGTGTCACCTCGGCCACCGGCGACATTCAGGCGTTTGCCCGAGTCATCGGCAAGGACGGCGAACCGCTCGGCAGCGAGGGCAACGGCCCACCCACGTTCGGTGGTATCGCGTCGGCAGATTCGGCGGGCTTGTGGTCAATCGAAACGGGACGTCTACCGGTGGGCCCGAATGAAGTCGTCCTTGACACTGCCACCGCCGACAATGGTGATTTCGTCGTCGGCGACAAGGTGCGTGTGGTTGCAGTACGTGGTGCTCGCGAATTCACCTTGGTGGGTATCGCAAGCTACGGCGACATCTCATCACCCGGTGGTGCCACCTTTGCATTGTTCGATCAACCGACGGCGTCGGAGTTTCTGCTGCAGCCAGGCTTCGTTGATGCAATCCTGGTCGAAGGCGACGACTCCGTCAGCGACGAGGTGTTGGCGCAACGCATCAACGAGGCTCTCCCCGCTGACCTGAGACTGGAGACCCTCACGGGTGCCGAAATCACTGCCGAGGTGCAGGGGCAGATCAAGGACGTACTCAACATTTTCTCCACGTTCCTAATCGTGTTTTCCTACATCGCGTTGGGCATCGGCTCATTCGTCATCTACAACGTGTTCTCCATCACCGCTGCTCAACGTCAACGTGAGAACGCTCTCCTTCGAGCGATCGGCGCCAGCCGCCGACAGGTGTCGCGTGCGCTGCTGTTTGAGTCATCGGCCATGGGAATCGTTGGTTCCGTCATCGGGTTTGGTATCGGAATTCTGCTTTCCCAGTTGCTGAATGCGTTACTCAAGGCCACTGGATTCGAGGTTCCCACCCAAGGTTTGGCCATCGCACCAAATTCGTTCATCAACACCCTCGTTGCGGGAGTCCTCGTCACCGTCTCTGCTGCATGGTTTCCGGCACGACGTGCTGGACGAGTGCCCCCACTCGCTGCGCTCCGTGACACCGCGCTCGACACGGCAGGAAGCATCTCGCGTCGCGTCATCATTGGTATGGTGCTCGTCGTCGCCGGAGGCGCCGGCATGGTGGCAGCCATGAACGACGCACCAATCCAGATACTCGGCCTCGGGGTGCTCGGCGTGTTCTCTGGCATCCTCGTGCTCGGTCCTGCCATCGCTCGACCGATTGCGCTCTCCATTGGCCTCCCTGTTGCCAAATTGCGAGGTGCAAGTGGTGTGATGGCACGCCAAAATGCGGCTCGCAACCCCAAGCGCACATCGCGAACCGCAGCTCCCGTGTTGCTTGGTGTCGCACTCGTGACGGCGTTTACCGCACTCGCCGCAAGTATCCGCTCCGAGATTCGAGACACATTCGGCGATGCGTTCAGCGGTGACATTGCTCTCACGGTCGACTCGCAGGGTTTCGGCGGCATTCCCCTCACCATCACCGATCAGATTTCCGCACTCGACGGGGTTGCCCAAGCAACCGGTGTCGGGTTCACCTCGGTTCGTCTGATTGATCCGAACGAACCTGCTTCCGCAACGCAGGCAGGGGCCTCGCAACGCGGAGTCTTCGTGCAAACCATCAACCCGTCAACGATTGTCGGTCTGTTTGATTTGGGGGTGACGGAGGGTGATCTCACCACGCTCGGTCGGGACGGCATCTTCGTGGATGCCGACCGCGCACAGAGCAAGGGCTGGGACATTGGTTCACGGTTGCAAATCATTCGAGTCGACGGTGTGGTGGTGGATGCCGAGGTGCGCGGCTTCGTATCCGGCGACACCAGTTTCGCCAATTACGTGGCCAGTCGCGACATGTTCGCCGATGCCCCATCACCGATCTTCGATGCATTCGTCTATATAAAGGTGGCCGAGGGTGCCGTGTTCGACGACGTGCGTGATCGTATTGCTGCCATTAGCAGTGATGCAGGTATCGGCACATTGCAAACCAAGGACGAGTTCATCGACGATCAAGCCGCCCAGATCAATCAGGTACTGGCGCTCATCTACGGATTGCTCGTTCTCTCCATCATTATCGCGATCGTCGGCATCGTCATCACACTGCTGTTGTCGGTGTTCGAGCGACGTCGCGAAATCGGATTGCTACGAGCCGTCGGAATGACCAAGTCGCAAGTACGCACCACAGTGCGCTGGGAAAGTGTCATTACGTCGCTGCTCGGTGCGGTGTCGGGTGTCGTGCTCGGCATCGTGATGGGCATCGTGGTGGTTGCTGCGCTGAGCGATGAGGGTGACATCACATTCCGACTTCCTGTGAATGCCACCTTGTGGATCGTCTTCATCTCGTTCGTCCTTGGTGTTGTCGCTGCGGTCTATCCCGCATGGCGTGCCACCAAGGTCAATATCGTCGAGGCAATTTCCGCCGTCTAACGCTCTTTATGGAATCGGCTCAACGCTCTTCCAGGGGCTGGGCGAACATCTTTGCTGCCGGGTGTTGATCGGTTGGCGTATCGTCTGCGAGTCGTCGAGGTGCGGTGACGGGTGGCGTGTGCATCGTTTGACACCCGGCGCACCAGTACAACACACGATTGGCTTCCCCGTGATGCGTCACGCGAACGAGGTCACCGCAGCGACCGCATGCCTTTCCTTGTCGTCCGTATACCGCGAGGCCACCATCCACGGCTGATGTGGTGACTCGATTCACGCGCTGCAAGTTTGCACGCAGCATCTCGTGCGCGAGGGAAACAAGTTCGCGACATTCATCTTCTGACAGTTCGCTTACTTTTGACCACGGATTCAACTCGCACGCCCACAGCAGTTCGCAGCGGTACACATTGCCAACTCCACACATCACGCGCTGGTCCAACAGCACTTCGGCAATGGTGGTCTCTGGTGGATCGTACGCGCGCATACGAACTACGCACTCGTCGATGTCAGGGTGCTCGTGACACAAATCCGGTCCGAGCCGACCAAGGATTGGATGTCGACGCGGATCAAAGTCGCGATACGTCTCCACCACTGGTGCCGAGAAGCACACCGCAACCCAATCGGCAACGCCGATGACGGCTCGCGCACGATGCGGTGGCTTGCGCCATCGCTCGCCCACTCTATAGACGTGCCACGAACCCGTCATGCGCATGTGCGTGTGCAGCACCACACCGTCGTCCCACACGATTTCCAGATGCTTGCCGTGACTTCGTACTTCTTCGATGGTCTGTCCGATTCGCGGAAGAACACCTTCCAACCGTGGCGCTTCGAATCGCACCATCTTCTTGCCAATCAGGGCAATACGTAGTGCTGCTGCACTGCGATAGATGGTGTCGCCTTCTGGCATACGCAAAGAGTATTCGTCACGAACCCCACGGCGAGTGATTGTTCGGTCGATTTTCTCCCTAGGTTGGGTCTCGTGAACGACCGGCCGAACTCCAACGACTCCGATGACGCCAACATGGTGCGTCGCGCTGCCCAGCGCTACGGCACCGTTGGTGCGATGTTGGCGGGCGGCATGGTCGCCTTCGATCGTCTGCTCGGTCGCAAACCCAAGGAAGAACCCGCGGTGGTAATCGAGGCAGCCACCGAACCCGAGGACATCAACGATGGGATTTCGCTCACTCTCGAACAACCTGACGGTGAACCATTACAGGTGTTTGCACCACCCCCTGGACGTCGCCGTTCACGCGCGCGACGTCGCCGCCGAACCTCGTAGTTCTCTCCACCGTTCCAGCAACGGTGATGAGCTACGGCAGTGCGCCAACAGACGCAAGCGCCAAGCGAAGGAGCCGATCGTGCCCGCTCGTCATCTCGCGGCGCACCGATTCGCTCACGGCTTCGGCGGGTGAATACCATGCCAAATCGAGGGCCGCTTGGGTGGGTTGGCAATCCCCCGACACCGGCACCACGAACGCCAGGCTCACCGCGTGTTGACGTGGGTCGTGAAAACCCGAGATTGAAGGGTCGGGAAAGTACTCCACCACGGTGAACGGGGCAGGCTCGGGCGGAATCTTCGGTAGGGCGAGTGGACCAAGATCCTTCTCCAGATGTCGCAAGAGGGCTTCGCGAATCCGCTCATTGAGCAACACGCGACCCGACACCACGGTGCGCGAGATGCTGCCATCGGGAGTCTGGCGAAGCAACATTCCCACATGAGTGACATTGCCCATGTCATCGACACGAACGGGAACCGCGTCCACGTACACCAACGGCACCTGATCGCGAACGGCGTTCAACTGCTGAGGGTCCAACCAATTGGTTCGGGTGTCGATGCGATCGGTCATGTGAGGGTTCCTTGGCACGCTGAAGCGCGGTTGGGTCATGCGCGACGACCTAGTCTTCGCGCATGACTCGTGGAGAAAAACTACTCGCTTTCTTCCTGCTCGGTGCAGGGATTTCACACTTCGTAAATCCGGATTTCTTCGATGCCATCGTTCCGCCCGCCCTGCCAGGGTCGGAGCGCTTGGCCACGTATCTGAGCGGTGTTGCCGAAATCGCCGTCGGTGTGGCCGTCATCGTGCAACGAACACGACGTGTTGCGCTGTGGGCTGCTGCGGCACTCTTTATTGCCGTATACCCCGCCAATCTCTATATGGCGTGGGACTGGCGTGACCGGGAACTCTCCGAGCGCCTCGTGGCCTACGGGCGACTTCCATTGCAGATTCCGATGGTGTGGTGGGCGGTGGCTGCCGCCCGACGACATCAGAGCTTGGAGACGTCAACCGTAGGTGGAATCAACACCTGATCAATCACGTGGACAACGCCGTTGGATGCCTCCACGTCGGCGTGATGGCGTGCGGCTCGCCACCCCCGACGGGCACTCCTGCCTCGTTCAGCAGGTCGATACAAATCTTCCGAGCTCCTGCGCTCACAATTTTCATTGTGCCAGCGAATCGGCACTCGTTGCTACCGACGCTTATAACCGATTGTGTTGGGAGTAGTTACCAGTTACCTGCGACGTATTTGGTTTCGAGAAATGCCAGGAGGCCGTCATGTCCGCCTTCACGCCCGAGGCCTGACGCCTTCACCCCGCCGAATGGTGCGGCTGGGTCGCTGACGAGGCCGCGGTTGAGGCCGATCATTCCGGTGTCGAGTGCCTCAGCAAACCGCAAACCCTTTCCAACGTCGCGCGTAAAGACATACGACACCAAACCATGTTCTACCGAGTTGCAGTGGCGGAGAATGTCGTCGGCATCGCTGAACCTCACGATTGGCGCCACTGGCCCGAACACTTCGTCCTTGAGAATTGCTGCGTCGAATCCCACATTGGTGATCACCGTCGGGTGATACCCGAACGATGCATCGCCCGCACGTTTGCCACCGCAGACCACGGTTGCACCGCTCGCTACTGCACCGTCGACCAGTGACGCAACGTTGTCCTGTTGCGTCCGCGAGATGAGCGGCCCCACGTGCGTGGCGGTATCCAATCCGTTGCCGAGCACCAGTGAAGACATGCGTTGTACGAACATGTCGACGAATTTGTCGTGAACTCGTTCATGTACGAAGAATCGATTCGCTGCCGTGCAAGCCGCGCCACCATTGCGCATCTTGGCCAACATTGCGCCGTCAACGGCAACATCGAGGTCGGCATCATCAAACACCACCAATGGCGCGTTGCCGCCCAACTCCATGGAGCAGTTGATGATTCGTTCGGCGGCTTGAGCCAACAACAACGCACCAACGCGAGTGGAGCCGGTGAACGAAAGTTTTCGTACCTTGCCGGACGACAACATCGCTGACACCGCATCACCTGGCGGATCGGGCACGACGACATTGACCACGCCGTCGGGTACGCCTACGCGACGGAGAATGTCACAGATGGCGATTGCGGTGAGCGGTGTGTCACTTGCGGGCTTCAATACCACGGTGCACCCCGCAGCCAACGCTGGTCCGATCTTGCGTGTGGCCATCGCTGCCGGGAAATTCCAGGGTGTCGCCAACAATGACACGCCAACGGGCTGACGCGATACCAACAGCCAGTTGGCACCGGATGGAGCGCGACGATAATCACCGTCGATTCGTACGGCTTCTTCGCTGAACCAGCGGAAGAATTCTGCGGCATAGGTAACTTCTGCCTTTGAATCAGCGAGCCCCTTGCCGTTCTCGCGAACGATCAACTCTGCAAGAGCGTCGTGCTCTGCAATCATCAACTCGAACGCCTTGCGCAACATTTCTGCACGTGCACGCGGTGCTGTCGTGCGCCACTCTGCAAATGCTGCATCCGCTGCGTCGACGGCATCCAGACAATCACGGGTACTGGCGTGTGGGACCGTACCAACGACCGTTTGGTCGAATGGGTTGATGACCTTGACAACTCTCACACGTCCATTGTCGCAGATGATTCAGTAGCCTCGCTGCGTGCCACGCAAGCGTTTGCTCATCGCGCTATTCGTGGCAATCGCCGTGAAGTCATCGGCCTACGGCGTGATGTTCACCATGCTCGACGATTACCGCGAAGAGTTCGG
>SXPV01000030.1 GCA_005793215.1 Actinomycetota bacterium | reverse complement strand
GCCACCGTGCTTGATGCCACCGCTGCAGGCCTTCGCATGTTGCCGAACGACGAGTATTTTCTCGGCTTGCAGCGGTCTGCCATGAGCAGTCGATTTATCGACGACGGAGGAGTCGCCCCAAGCCCCAGCCAGTCACCCGTCGCATCGACTCGCTAATAATGGTCTTGTTCATCTTGGATTCACCAGCGATGCGTTCGACGTACACGATCGGTACTTCAACGAGTCCCGTTACCCCCCGTTGTCGCAGTCGGTACAGCACTTCGGTAAGAAAGGCGTAGCCGTTGGAGGTGGTGCTGGAGATAGTGCCGGACCGAATGATGTCACCGCGATAGGCACGAAAGCCGGAGGTGCAGTCACGAACACCTACCCCGAGCATGAAGCCCGTATACCAATTGCCCGTCCGCGACAGGATGCGACGCGCGACTGACCAGTTACGAACGCCGCCACCGGGTACATACCGCGAGCCGATGACCACATTGGCCCCAGATTCCAGTTGCGCAAGCATGGCAGGAATCACCTGTGCATCCTGCGACAGGTCGCAATCGATGGTCACGATGGCCTCGTACCCATTGTTCGCCAAGTAAACCAACCCTTCACGACTTGCCGCTGCGTACCCCCGCTCGCCAGAGCGAGAAATCAGATGAACTCGTGAGTTTTCAGAGCTGATTTCGCGGACTCGCTGACCGGTGCCGTCGGGACTGTTGTCGTCAACGATGAACACATCGGCTGATGGCACCGCAGCGAGTGCTCGTTGAAGGAACTTATCGATGTTGTCGCGCTCATTGTAGGTCGGCGACATAATCGCAACTCGCATGCAGCAACCTCAGAGCGCGAGTGACAGCGCGTCGCTGAGGGTTGCTGCGCGTACGAGAGTGGCCCGACGAAGTTCGGGTGCTTTGCTGTTGCTGGGAATCAACACTCGACGAAATCCCATTCGCTCGACTTCGATGACTCGTCGTTCGAGATGTGTTACGTGACGAATCTCGCCACCGAGACCCACTTCGCCGAGCGCCACCATGTCGGAGTGCACTGGTGTGTCGAGAGCAGCTGAAGCCAGTGCCAGACACACAGCCAAGTCGCTGCCTGGATCGTTCAACCGAACACCGCCGACCACCGATGCATAGACCTCGAGAGATGCGAAAGGGATTTTGGCGCGACGTTCCAAGACCGCGAGCAACATCGCCAGACGTGACGACTCGACCCCTTGGGCACTTCGACGTGGTGTGATGCCCGTTGCCACCTTGGTGGTGAGTGCCTGTACTTCGACGAGCAATGGTCGTTGCCCATCGATGGTGGGTACCACGACGGATCCAGCAACGCCCTGCTGACGGTCGGCCAACAACATATTGCTGGCGTCTGGCACGCCGACCAACCCACGATCGGTCATTTCGAAGAGGCCAAGTTCGTTGGTGGTGCCGAATCGATGCTTGACTGCCCGCACCATTCGCAACGGGTGCAACCGATCGCCTTCGAATGAAATGACGGTGTCAACCACATGCTCCAGCAGTCGGGGACCTGCGATATTGCCGTCCTTGGTGACGTGTCCTACGAGAATGACGGCAACGTTGCGTGCTTTTGCTTCCTGCACCAATCGAAAGGCGCATTCTCGCACCTGTGTGACGGAGCCCGGAGCTGACTCCACGCTTTCGTCGGCGATGGTCTGCACACTGTCCACGACGACCAGCGAGGGTTTTACCTTGTCGATTGCGGCAACGATGTCGCCCAATGACATCGCCGACACAAGGTAGGTATGGTCTCCCGTCACTCCGATGCGTTCGGCGCGGAGACGTACCTGCTGGGCACTCTCTTCGGCACTGACGTACAGCGAGGTGTGCGACCAGGAGCCAACCAGTTGGAGGAGCAGTGTGGATTTACCGATGCCGGGCTCACCACTGACCAACGTGACCGAGCCTGGAACCAAGCCACCATCCAATACACGGTCAAACTCACTGATACCAGTTGGTGAGGCTGCGGCAGAAGTATGTGCCACGTTCATGATCGGAAGCGGTTCACTTGCGGCGTTCAACGAGCGACTGACCGCCACAGTCTTGGATACCAGTGGGGCGTCGTTGCCTACAACGTCTTCAACGAGCGTGTTCCACGCATTACATGATGCACACTGGCCGTTCCACTTGGGGTGCTGTACCCCACAATCAGAACAGATATAGACAGTTCGCAGACGTGCCACGCGCCAACTCTACGGTGCAGGTGTTGAGTTCTTTCGACGGTATGCCACCGATGCGATGTACATCACTGCGCCAGCAACGAGCAAAATCATCAGTACCAGAAAAGCTTTGGCAAGATATGACGCCAGCATCGCTGATACATCGCGGTCGCGAGTAGCGGCCGACAACGAGAGCTCGGACTGGTCAACGGGAATCTTCCAAGTGAAGGTGGTTGATACATCATCTTCTGCTGCCAGGACCGAGACAGCGTTGTTCGTTTCCATCTTCCCCGGCATGGTGATGGTGAAATCCATGATGAGTGCTTCAGAAAGCGGCATTCCTAGCGTGGCGAGCGACGCGGCGAATGGTGCCGCCCCGAGCAGCTCGAGTGCCTCAGAATCGGCAAAACCGGCCACACCCGTCGGAAGGCCAGCTTGGCCAGCCAGTGAATATCGCGCGTCATTCGTACTTCCCGTGCGCATCAATGCGAGATTTCGGAGTGGTCCGTTGTCTCCGGAAAGTTGCGACAACAACATGGTTGCCTCATCCGTGGTGGCGAATGTGCGCCGAAGCGTGACCTGAACGCCTCCATCGGCCGTCGGTGATACCACTTCGGTGTCCCAACCTGCAGCACGAAGATCGTCGAGATTCAGCGACGTTGCTAGTTCTGGTGCAGCGGCGACAGTGACAGCGTCCACACGCGCCGTGACCATGATCGATCCACTGCCATTTTGGCCCACGGTCACCGTGGTGGACAGATCCACCTGACAACCGGCAAGGACGAGGATTGCAAACGATGCACTGGCGACTCGAGCGATGCGGTGTACGACACCGCTTCGCAGAATCACTCGCTGGCGGCGGCGCCACCTTCGCCCGCCCCGGCGAGATCAACACCGACCGGCGGCTTGAATCCTTCCACTGCGGTGAACGTGATGCGCTGTTCGCCTGGATTCTCGGGATCGTCTTCGACACCAACCACGACGATTTCACCAGCCACGAACTTCTTGTTGAGCAAACGCTCCGAGAGCGGATCTTCGATGAGTCGCTGCAATGCACGGCGAAGTGGTCGAGCGCCAAGTTGTGGGTCGTAGCCGCGCTTGGCGAGCAATTCCTTTGCAGGCTGTGTGAGTTCGAGCCCCAAACCAAGACCTTCGAGCTGGCCCACCAGTCGCTTGCTCATGAGATCCACCATGGAGATCACGGCCTCCTGGTTGTGTTCATGGAACACGATGACTTCGTCGATGCGATTCAAGAACTCGGGTCGGAAGTGCACCTTCAGTGCTTCGTTCACCTTGTCGCGCATGCGCGCATACGACATGGCTTCGTCGTTCTTGCCGAAGCCAACGTTGGCCTTACGCAAATCCTGGGTGCCCAGGTTGGAGGTCATGATGATGACGGTGTT
>SXPV01000029.1 GCA_005793215.1 Actinomycetota bacterium | reverse complement strand
GTCGCAGGTTCAAATCCTGCCCCCGCCACCACTGAACATTATTTGTTGACATGTCGATCTTGCGGCAACATTCGCCGGCGATGCCACCGAAGTCGGAACGGCGTAACTGCGAGTCGCGATGTGAGTCCGATGAGAGCCGTGAAAATGAGGGCACGGACAAAGACGGACAGCGAACCTAGTGCGGGTCCCAACACGATGGTGAAGCCAAGTGCCAGCGGATACACCCATGCAACTTCGGAGAGGAAACTGCCGAGCTTCGTACGATGTGGTGACACTTGAGTTTGCGCGGTAAAGAATTCCTCACCACCGGCAGTAACGGTGACGCGCTCGGCCGAGATGAGGTCATCTGACTTCGCCAAGAGGGTATTGCGCTCAACGGAACGCTCCCACTGTCGAAGATGTACGGCGTCAACGAATCGGAACACGATGTGGTATTCGTCGGAGTCCCTACCCGGGTGCAAGACAGTCGCACCAAGACACCCCGGAAACTTCCTGACCGTAGAAATCATCTCTTCGGACCATGTCGTGAATTGTGCCGAACAACCCGGTTTTACGGTGCGCGCAATGGTGACCGTCACGGAGCCCGGAGCGATACGAGGCAACTTTTCGGTGTCAAATGATCCCGTGAGCTCAGGCACGCAATCACAGTAGTTCTCGCGGCTATGACAATTGTGCTGCCGCTCGGTGATGCAAAGGCCACCTCGTAGAATGACGGTATTACTTCTGCTTCGAGTGCATCCATCCTTGATACCGGCGTCAAAGTGGTGCGCAATGTCGGCGGATTCACCGTAGGTCGCGGCTCGCTCGATCGACTACCGAGCTTCGTCGATGCTCGGCGCGAGGTGGTCGGTGGCGAAGCAAGAGTGGTGTATCTCATCGACTCGTACTTTGCTGGTCAGTCATCGCTGATTGAACGATTAGGAGCCCGGGTAGATGACATCGTCCGATATGTCGATGCAACCGACGAGCCAACCACCGATGGAATAGATGCCGTCACGAACGAGATTCGCGGTCAATTGCGTGACTTGCCCGCCACCATCGTCGGATTCGGAGGTGGCACCACCATGGATACGGCGAAGGCGGTCGCCAATCTGCTCACGAATGGTGGCACAGCAGCCGACTATCAAGGTTGGGATTTGGTCAAGGTCCCCGGAGTTCACAAGATCGCAGTGCCCACCATCTCGGGAACGGGATCAGAAGCCACTCGTACGTGCGTAATGACCAACACCGCGTCCGGGTTGAAGTTGGGCATGAACAGCGACTTCACCGTGTTTGATCAGATGGTGCTTGACCCCGATCTCACCGCGACGGTGCCACGTAATCAGTACTTCTACACAGGGATGGATGCGTACATTCACTGCATCGAGGCGTTGGCTGGTTCCTATCGCAATGCCGTCGGCGATGCGTACTCGCGTGAAACGGTAAACCTGTGCAGACAGGTGTTTCTTGCCGACGACATGATGAGCGTCGAGGCTCGTGAACAGTTGATGGTGGCGTCGTACCTGGGTGGGTGCGCGATTGCGACCAGCTATGTGGGGGTTGTTCACCCGTTCTCTGCTGGGCTCAGTGTGGTTCTCGGCCTGCATCACTGCATCGCCAACTGCATCGCCCTGAATGCGCTTGGTGAGTTCTATCCAACTGAGCACGCCGAGTTTCAAACGATGATGAAGAAACAGAAGGTGTCGCTACCCGTTGGCATCTGTGCCCAACTCTCCGATGAGCAATACCAGCGCCTGGTGGCCTCCACCGTGGTGCACGCGAAGCCCCTCACGAATGCGCTTGGCACGGACTTTCGTTCGGTACTCACCGACGAGCGTGTTATCGACATTTTCAAGAGGATGTAGACGTGAATGCAGCGAGGGCGTAACCATGCCAGGATTCGAGGTAATCGGCGCCGAAGAACAGGCGGAGATCAACGACATCTTTGCGCGCGGCGGCGTGTTGTTCCGTCACGGATTCGATGCGATGCGTAATGGCTCGTACAAGGTGCGCGATTTTGAGTCTGCATTCGCGTCGTACATGGGTGTACCGCATGCCCTTGCGGTCACTTCCGGAACCGCAGCGTTACGTGTGGCGCTTGCCGTCCTTGATCTACGGCCAGGCGACGAAGTCATCACGCAAAGCTTCACGTTCGTGGCGACTGCTGAGGCGATCATCGAGGCGCGTGCAGTCCCTGTGTGTTGCGAGATTGATGGAACACTCAACATGGATCCTGCTGATCTTGAGCGGCGCATCACCTCTCGCACCAAGGCAGTCATCGCAGTGCACATGCTCGGTACACCAGCCCGACTGCGGGAGATCTCTGCCGTGTGCGAGCAGCACGGAGTGGTGCTCATTGAGGACGCTGCGTGGGGGTGTGGAGGATCGCTTGACGGTCGCGCACTTGGAACCTGGGGTCGAATGGGAACGTTCAGTTTCGACTTTGCCAAAACGATGACCACTGGTGAAGGCGGAATGATCGTGTTCAACAATCGAGCCGACTATGAGCGTGCTGCTGCGTGGCACGACCACGGGCACGAGAACAATCCGAAAGTGCCGCGATGGGAAGACACGCGTTCAGGGAGTGGATTCAACTATCGGATGACGGAGTTGCAAGGCGCAGTCGGCTTGGCGCAACTGCGCAAACTCGATGAGGTGGTACGACGGCAACAAAGCAATCGTGATCTGATCTGGCGATCCGTCGAGAATCTGCCGGGCGTCGTAGCTCGCGATGTTCCATCAGGTTCGGTGGAAACCGCCGACGCCTTGGTATTCGAAACGCCATCGGCCGACGTGGCGCGTGAACTTCGTAACCGACTTGTTGCTGCTGGTTTGGCGACCAAGATTCTTCCTGAGGCCGTGACATGGCATTTTGCTGGAACGTGGTCGCACATGCCCGAACTCGTCGCGCACCAT
>SXPV01000028.1 GCA_005793215.1 Actinomycetota bacterium | reverse complement strand
GGCGATGTCTTGCTTGAGTTCGGCTCGTACGTTGGCGATGTCTAGTTTGAGTTCGCGTTTTGCGTCGGCCAGTTCCAGATGGAGGTCGCCGATGTCTTGTTTGAGCTCGAGTTTTGTTGCTGCGATGTCCTCCCTCAGCTCCCCGCGAGTCACTGCAAGTTCGTAGCGGACGAACCCGCGTGATGCAGGTTTGTCGAAATCGTCGGGATCTAGAGGTGAGGTCATTGGTGGAAGTTCATCCGTCATGGTGGGCATCGTCTCTCGCTTTCTGGAGGTTGTCAAGACATCCGTCACTCTCCTGTGTGCACGACCTCCGGCTTCTGGCCGAGATATGTAGGTTGGCTTCATGCGGTTGCCTCGGGTCCGAATACTCGCTTTGCTGATTTCAACCGTGTCCCTGCTGTCAGTGATCAGCCTTGGATTTCCACGGCAGGTCGCTGCGTCATTGACATGTGCCAAGGGAGGCATCTGTCAGTTGGGAGACGTGGGTCCGGGTGGCGGCATCGTGTTTTTTGTTGCACCGACCGTCCAGTGGTGGGGCAAGTATCTCGAAGCATCAACGAAGCCCGACCAAACCACTGGCGCGTGGGACCAAGTGGTGCTTCACCGTGGCAGCGATGCAAAGGTGCAGCGAATTCTGGGGAAAGCCGTCGGTACTGGAGCGAGCAACACCGAACAACTGGTGGCAAGCAGCAACATCTGGGCGTCGCGTCAATCTGCAAACAATGGGCGTGTGGCTGACGGCGTTCGATTTCATATTCCGTCCAAGGACGAACTCGACGCGCTGTACAACTTCATCGCCACCACCAAGTCGCCGCTTTCCGGCACGTTCACGCTGGGAGTGAATGGTCAACCGTTTTGGTCTTCGAGTGAAGCCTCCGACACATTTGCGTGGTACCAGTTGTTTCAGGACGGCACACAGTTCACCGATGCAAATGGCATCATTCGGGGATTGTCCGGCAACAAGAGCGTCGGCTTCAGCAACGTTCACACTGGCTCGAACTTCGCGTCACTGCCGATTCGCTTTGCGTGGGTTCGAGCATTCGCTCCACGTGGAGTGCCGCTTCCCACTCGTCCGTTGATACCGAACATCCCATCTGGTGGTCGTGTCTCTGCCGCATGTACTGCAGGCGTTGCATGTGCTGTCGGCGATATCGGACCAGGAGGTGGACTCGTGTTTTATGACGCAGGTTCGAAGCAGCCATGGGGCCGTTGGCTCGAAGCTGCTCCGGCAGCGTGTGAGGGGGTGGGCAAGGTGTGGCGGAATGCTGCCGCAAATAAGAAGGGGACACAGCAACTTCCGCTGCTCTATCCCAAATGGGCAACGGCCGCCCGAGAGCGCGTGAAGTCAAAGGCAATTGGCATGGGGTCGCAGAACACCGCAAGGATCGTGAAACAACATTCCGCGCTCCCTGCTGCTGCTCGTGAGGCAACCGCGGCGGGGTATGCACATGCGTTGGTTTGCGGCGGCAAGGACGATTGGTTCCTACCCAGCAAGGATGAACTCGACACGCTCTACAACGTGCTTGCACTTACTGATCATGACATCACTGGAACCAATGCCTTCGGATTCGATCGGGGTTTCTATTGGACTTCGTCGGAGTACAACAACGAAACGGCCTGGACTCAATATTGGATTGACGGCCAGCAGTTTGACCGCGAAAAGTGGCTGAGTGCCAACGAAGTCCGGCGAAAGGGTGGAACCGAGGATCCACGCCCATTCCGTGTGCGACCAATTCGTGCCTTTGGCTGAACTCGGCCAAGAGTTACCGAACCACAACATACGTCTCTTGACTTTCCGAGCATCAGGAGTACTGTTCCATCACAAGGGAGCGCATACCACTTCACACAAGGAGATTGGGATGAGCAAACGCCATCGTGATACCGACACGGCACCACTGTCGAGAGCCGAGTTGCGAGCACACGCTCACGCTGAACGGCACCGAATCAAGGGTGAACTTCATGCCATCGCAACACGTGTGGGTCGGTCGTGCGAACCAGATGAGTGCGACGAGCCGGCTATCGGGTGGAAACCGGTCCACCATCGCGACGACCATCACGCGATGGAACGAACTTCACGGCAAGGTCGTTTACGTCATTGGAAGATGAAGGAGTGGAAGCGTCGTTCTACTGCTCGCCGTCAACGGGCTCAGCAGGCCCGGCGTCAGGCCGAATCGTTGTAGCGACGGGTACGCTCGCCCGTAAGGACGCGCATGCCCCACACACCAGTGTTTCATCATGTGACTGGTGAGTGGCGTGCGCGATGGCGAGGCCGCATCCATGGTGGTGCATTACTCGTTGCGCTTCCCGCTGGAGTGGTGCTGACGCTGTTGGCGTCGGGTCCACTCGCCACGACGGCGACGGCGATCTACTCCGCATCACTGGTTGCGCTGTTTGGGACCTCCGCCGCATATCACCTCTTTGCTCGCAGTCAACGAGTGCAACGTGTGATGCAGCGTCTGGATCACTGCATGGTGTACGTGCTGATTGCCGGCACCTACACACCGGTATGTCTTCTCGCGTTACCACGGACGTTGGGAGTCACGTTGCTCTCCGTGGTGTGGGGGCTTGCGGTCGTCGGCATGGTGCTGAAAGCCATGTGGCGGGCGAGGAAGTTTGCGACATCGTTGTACATCGTGCTCGGGTGGATCGTGATGGCAGTGATTCCGTGGGTGTATCAACACGCTGGGGCTACGGCACTTTCGCTCTATGCCGTCGGCGGTGTGGTGTTTACAGCTGGCGCGGTGATGTTCATGCGTCGGTATCCGCGCCTGCGTCCCGAAGTATTCGGGTTTCATGAGGTGTGGCATGTGATGACCGTGACAGCTGTGGTGTTGCAGTTCACCGCCACCGCACTGCTGTTGCGGTGATAACGCAACTAGCCTGAACACTTCACGGGTCGCTAGCTCAGTTGGTAGAGCAACGGACTTTTAATCCGCAGGTCCCGGGTTCGAGCCCCGGGCGACCCACATGACAACACAATTGGAACAAATAGACCTCTCCGTTTCGGGCATGACGTGTGGTGCGTGCGCGACAAAGGTAGAGAAGACTCTCAATCAACTTGCAGGTGTGCGCGCAACGGTGAATTTTGCGACGGAGTCTGCTCGCGTCACGATAAGTGACGACGTATCCACGCAGCAGGTAATCGCTCAGGTCGAGAAGGCGGGTTACGGTGCGCGACTGCTGGAAGAAACCACACCGGACATGCTCGACAAAGAAACCATGGAACGTGTCGCGATGTTGCGTGCCCGCCTCATGGTGTCGTTGATTGCGGGATTGCCGGTGGTGGCATTGTCGATGATTCCTGCAGTGCAGTTTGATGGGTGGAAGTGGTGGGCACTGGTGCTGTCCCTACCCGTCGTGCTGTGGTCGGCGGCTCCATTCCACAGGGCGGCAGCGATGAACGCACGCCATCGAGCGACCACGATGGACACCCTCATCTCGCTGGGCATCATCGCAGCGATGGGATGGTCCGTATGGGCGATGGTGTGGGGGAATGCAGCCGATCACCAGGCGATGGACATGGCATCGATGGATGTCGACCACATATATATGGAGGTGGCGGTCGCGGTCACCGTTTTCTTGTTGGCAGGACGTTACTTCGAAGCTCGCGCCAAGCGTCGCGCAGGTGATGCATTGCGCTCACTCCTTGCACTCGGTGCAAGGAGTGCAACGGTGTTGCGCAACGGAGAAGAAGTGGTGATACCTGCAGCAGAGGTGCAGGTGGGTGACTTGCTGGTGGTGCGCCCCGGCGAGATCATCGCAGCCGACGGTGTGGTTCGAGACGGTGCTTCTTCCGTGGACGTGTCGATGCTTACCGGCGAGAGCGTTCCCGTAGACGTCACCGTTGGCGCCAATGTCACGGGGACCACCGTGAACATCACCGGCCGACTGGTGGTGCAGGCATCGCGCATCGGTGCAGATTCGACGTTTGCTCAGATGACACGCCTCGTTCGTGACGCCCAGGCAACGAAAGCACCGGTGCAGAAACTTGCAGATCGTGTCAGCAGCGTGTTCGTCCCGACCGTAATTGCGATCTCAATTGGCACCTTCGGCGCGTGGTGGTTCTTCGGCGGCGACCTCCCGCAGGCGTTTACTGCGGCAGTTGCCGTGCTCATCATCGCGTGCCCGTGTGCTCTTGGTCTTGCAACACCAACGGCTCTCATGGTGGGGAGTGGACGTGCTGCTCAGATGGGCATTGTCATCAAGGGTGCAGACGTACTACAAGGAACCAGACGAGTCGACACCGTGGTGTTCGACAAAACCGGAACGGTTACCACGGGCCAGATGCAACTGGTGGATGTTGTCAGCGCCGAGGGCACCTCACGTTCAGAGATTCTGACAACCGCAGGTGCACTTGAGCATGCAAGTGAGCATCCCGTAGCCAAGGCCATCGCCTCGGCAGCACGTGCCGAGACCGGTGTACTTCGTGCGGTGGAGAATTTCGAGAATCTTCCCGGAATGGGAACGGCCGGATTGGTGGATGGCGTGAGTGTGCTGGTCGGAAACGAAACATTGATGCGCCGCAAATTGGTGCTCATCCCGGCAGCAATGAACGATGCGCTAGTGACCGCTCGTGACAATGGAAACATCGGTGTACTCGTGGCGGTGAACGGTGCCGTAATGGGTGTGTGCGTCGTTGCCGATCGACCAAAAGCAAATAGTGCTGCGGCGATTGCTTCGTTACGCGAACTCGGACTGCGACCAATCCTGCTCACCGGCGATAGTCGCGCCACGGCACTCGCCGTTGCCAAGCAGGTTGGAATTGAAGCCGACGAGCAACACGTCATTGCCGGTGTGTTGCCGGAGGAGAAGGTTCGGGTGGTTGCAGACCTCCAGGAGCGTGGATATGCGGTGGCGATGGTCGGAGATGGAGTGAACGATGCAGCCGCGCTTGCACAGGCCAACGTTGGTATCGCAATGGGGACCGGAACCGACGTTGCCATGAACGCGAGCGATCTCACCATCGTGAGTGGAGATTTGCGTTTGGTACCTGACGCGATCTTGTTGTCACGCGCCACGTTGAGGACGATCAGCACCAATGTCTTTTGGGCATTTGTCTACAACGCGGCGGCGATACCCATCGCCGCGCTTGGGTTGCTCAATCCCATGTGGGCGGGATTGGCGATGGCATTTTCCAGCGTGTTCGTGGTAACCAACAGTTTGCGACTGCGTACCACGAAACTTACGCCACACACTGCGTTCGTACACGCAACTCGTTGATTGCAGCCTGGCTCCAACCACGCGCGGTGCGTCGAGTGACGCCATGCCGTTCTGCATAGCCGTCGATGTCGCCTGCCCCCAGTGCCATGCAGAGTTCGATGGATCTCTCTGACATTCCGCACTCTTGCGCTTGCCGCAGGAGATGAGCAAGTTCGATGTCGGATGTTGATCCACCGGTAGCCGATCCGTATGGGTCGTCAAAGGTCATCATGTCGGCACTGCGATGATTGAGTAGCGCCTCCGAGTCGGGTACGAATGGAGAGAGTTGCGGTCGCCTGCGCTCGGTGCGGACGAATGCAAAGTATTCGATGTCACGCACGATATTGACCGCAATCTTGGCTGGTCTGCGAGCGATCGGATAGGTGCGGATGACCTCCCATGCATGCGACAATGCCATTCCGAGTGCATCGTTGTAGCCGATACTGCGGTTACGTCCACGTCGGCGAGCAATCGAAAGTATCGGTGGAATCACGCGCTGTAGCACGATCCGCGCGGCGAGTTCGTCTGTCGAAGCACGCTGGACCAGTCTGGCGAGCACAGCATCAGCGACGGGATCGATATTCTTTCCCCGAAAGCCCGCTGCAACGAGCAACTCATCGAGGGAGGAGAAACTCTTCGGGGAGATACCCCACGAGTTGACTCGTTCAAGTGCGCGTGGTGAGTGTTTGAGTCGCTGCCATTCTTCATCGAACCGTGCGATGGGGCCGTAACGCGATGTTGGGGTTGTGGATGGTGGAGTGGTCATGCCACCCCAGCGTGAGAATGGACCTCACCGCTACCCTCACCGCAAACGTGTTCGCCACGTCGAACGACAGGAAATCGGCAAGACTGAAGACATGCGCATCACCCTTCCGTCGGGCACCACTGCAGAAATTGACACCTCGATGCCTTCACCGTCCATGGGGTTGGTCATCGCCCCCGACATTTTCTCGTTGCGACCATTGTTCGACGACATGGTGGCCCGACTTGCTCGCGAGTGGAACATGGCGGTGTGTGCCGTGGAGCCGTTTCCCGGTCGCAATCTCGGCCCAGACATCCAACCAAGATTTGCCGCGGTGCCCGAATTGGATGACGCATCGCACTTGCGCGACTTGCATGAAGCCGCCGATGCCCTCGGCACCGCACGTGTCGGGTTGATGGGGTTCTGTATGGGGGGAATGTATTGCTTCAAGTCCGCGGTGAGCCCAAGGTTCGCTCGCATTGCAAGCTTCTACGGGATGATTCGAATCCCCAACGATTGGCAGTCCTCAACTCAAGCAGAACCACTTGTGCTATTGGCCAAAGGTGACGCCGACAAGGTGCTTGCGATCATCGGTGCGAAGGACCCGTACACACCACCTGCTGATGTCTCGACACTTCGATCGGCAGGCTGCAGCGTGGTGGAATATCCGGATGCAGATCACGGTTTTGCCCATGATGCACTGCGTCCATCTCATCGTGCGGACGACGCCGCTGACGCGTTCGCGCGCACGCGCCGATGGCTACTCGGTGCTACGACGAACGAGCAGTAAGTTTTTCGCGCTCTTTGATGCGGTAGCGACGGTCGGACTGTTCCAGCCATCCGAGACGAATGAAGCTCGCGATGGCTTTGTTCACTCGCTCGCGTGATGCGCCAACCATTCCGGCGAGTTCCTCTTGGGTGACGGGAAGCACGAATTCGTTGCTGCCTTCGGAGAGTTCCAGCAGTCGCTTGGCGGTGCGTCCAGTGACATCGAGAAACACGCTGTCGGACAGAACTTCGTCCATGACGCGCAAGCGTGACGCCAACAATTTGGTGACACCCCACAACATCGTGGGATTACCCTGCAGCTCGTTCTTGACGGCTGCATACGGAATCTGCAGAACGCTCGACGGTTCGAGCGCTCGCGCCAACGCGCTTCGTGCACCGTCGTCGAGCAGTCCGAGTTCACCGAACAAGTCGCCTGCCTCCATGAGTGCAAGCATGCTCTCGCGTGCATCTAGTGGACGATTTCCGATCGCGATGGCGATGCGACCAGACAGCACCACGAACATTGCATCCGGCGCGTCACCTTCGTTGAACAACACGTCACCACGTTGCAGATTGCGCACCGATCCGGCACCCGCAATCTTCTTCAGCGACTCGGGTGGCGTTGCGGCAAAGAAAGCGTTGTTGGCGAGTAGTTCCTCGTGAGTCATGTGCTTTACGGTACTACCCTGAAAGGCGATGCCGACAGGTGAATTACGCCGACCAGGCGAGTTGATTTGGACCATCGTCGTGGCTGCTGGTGCCGGAACTCGATTCGGTGGTCCCAAACAGTTCGAGTTGCTCGGGGATCGACGTGTAATGGATTGGTCGGTTGCAGTTGCTCGTGAGTCAAGCGACGGCGTCGTGGTGGTTCTTCCGCCCGAAGTTGCCGAAAAGGAAGGCGGCATTGCGGGAGGGGGCACGCGAAGCGATTCGGTACGCCGCGGTCTTGCTGCAGTACCGAAGAATGCCACCATCATTTGCGTACACGATGCGGCGCGTCCATTTGCGAACGAGGACGACTTTGTGCGAGTCATCACGGCAGTTGCCGATGGTGCCGATGGTGCCGTGCCGGCGATCCCCGTTGCCGACACCATCAAGGTGGTCGACGACACCGGTCAAGTAATGCGTACGCCACCTCGTGGCTCGTTGCGCGCGGTCCAAACACCGCAGGCATTTCGAGCCGAGATCCTGCGACGAGCGCATGCAACGCTGGGTGAAGGAACAGATGATGCCGCACTCGTGGAAGCCGAAGGTGGCAAGGTGGTCGTGGTGGACGGCGATGTGCTGAACCGAAAAATCACTACGCGTGACGATCTCGACTGGGCACGTTCACAACAGAGCGGCCACTGACCATGCGAGTTGGTCAGGGTTTCGACATTCATCGCTTTGCAGATGACGATCGACCGTTGGTTTTGGGTGGGGTGCGAATTGCCGGAGAGCGAGGATTGCACGGCCACAGCGACGCTGATGCGGTGGCTCACGCCGTCAGCGATGCGTTGTTGGGCGCCGCGGGTTTGGGTGACATTGGTCAGCACTTTCCTGACACAGATCCCCAATGGAAGGGTGCCGACTCCATGATGATCTTGCGTGAGGTGGTCTCCAAGGTGCATGCGGCCGGGTGGATGGTTGCCAACGTGGATGTGAACGTGATCTGTGAACGTCCAAAGATTGCTCCACATCGCACCCAAATGGAGCAGAATTTGGTCGATGCCGTTGGTGCCCCGGTCAGTGTGAAGGGTCGACGAGCCGAGGGACTCGGCAGCATTGGTCGCGTCGAGGGAATCGCCTGCATGGCCGTTGCCCTGTTGATGTCATGAGTCGTCCACCTCGACGTGGCTCCCGTGATGGTCGCAATGGCGACATGCGGGGCGGTCCTCGCCGGCAGCGTCCCGGGCAAGGCGGTGGCACTCGTGGTCATCGGGGAGTTCGTCAACCACGGCAGAATTCCAACGATCGCTCACTTGGTGGTGAACAAGTAGAAGGGCGACAGGCGGTCCGTGAGCTCCTCATTGCATCACGTCGTCGAGTGCGTGAGCTTCTGGTTGCCGACGAAAGCGAACGTAATCCTGTCATTAGCGAGATTCTCGATCTCGCGCGTTCGCAGCGTGTCCCAGTTCGCGAAGTATCCCGCAAGGAGATTGACGAACAGGCGCGGAGCGAGGCACCGCAGGGAGTGATTGCCTTTGCCGAGCCGCTGGAGGAAACACTGCTCGACGAAGTGCTGGCAGGTGCCGTCGGCGATGACAAATTGTTTCTCGTGGCCATTGATGGTGTCACCGACCCCGGCAATCTCGGGGCGATCCTGCGGTCGTGCGAGGGAGCGGGTGTGGACGCCGTCATTTTGCCGAGACATCGAGCGGTTCATGTAACGCCGAGTGCGGCAAAGTCGGCCGCGGGTGCAATCGAGTATCTCACCATGTGCGTGGTACCAGGACTGCCGACGGCAATTCAACAGCTTCGCGATGCAAACGTGTGGGTCGTCGGTCTTGATGATGCGGCGGACAAGCCGGTGTTTGGCTTGGGTGATCTTGCAAATGAACATATCTGCTTGGTACTTGGTGCCGAGGGTCCGGGTTTGTCGCGACTCGTTCGCGAGCGATGTGATGTGATCGTCGCGATTCCGATGCGCGGTGCATTGTCTTCACTCAATGTGTCGGCAGCGGCAGCACTTGCCACCTATGAGGTAGTGCGAGCTCGTCGTTCATAGTTGGTACGCGCGTAGCATTGATTCCCGTCGCATCACGTGACTCGCCGGGGTAGCTCAGTGGCAGAGCAACCGCCTTGTAAGCGGTAGGTCGTGGGTTCAATCCCCACCCTCGGCTCACACAACGTGCGTAGATGGCGTGACTACTGTGGATGGTATGAGTCAAGAGCAACGTCGTCCGCGTCCCGCACCAGAGCCCCGAGCAGCGAATGTCAACTCCGTGTTGTCCATCGCCGTTGCGGTCCTTGCAGTGTTGCTCGGCTTCTTCATCTTGCGCGATCTCCGAAACGACACCTCGATCTCTGCCCCTGATGCCGTGTCATCCGAGGAATCAACCCAAGAAACCACCGTGGAAACCATCCCCGTGGAAACGACGGTTGCCCAAGTCGTGCTCACTGCGTTCAAAGTGCAAATCGCCAATGCCTCTGGTGTGAGCGGTAGTGCCGGACTCCTCACTACGGAGATGCAGGGCAAGGGCTACATCGTGCAGCCCGCCATCAACAAGAGCGAAATCACGCCAAAGCAAACCACGACCGTGGTGTATTACCTGTTGGGAAGCGAAGCTGCTGCGGCTCAAGTCGCCAAGGAGCTTGGCGGTGTGGCGACATTGCCGATGCCCACGCCGATTCCCACCGAGACGGGAAGCTTGGGCGAAGCCAGTGTGTTGATTCTGTTGGGCACCGATCTTGCCGGTAAGCCGTTGTCGATTCTCTCCGGTGGGGCCGTCACACCTGCACCTGCTGCGGTGATCACCACAACGACGACTGGCTGATCACGTTTGGTTCACCAACCGTTCTTGTCTACGCGTCGCGCGAGGTAAGCCACCGCACGGTTGCCTGCTCGATGCAGCGTGTGGTTGTGGCGAACGTGTCATCGCCAAACTGCTCACGAAGGCTTACCGTTTCGAGGCCACTCGCCGTCGCTAATGCACGTGCATCCGGAGCGACATCACCACAAATGGCGACGACACCCTTGCCGTGTTTGCGAGCGAGTTCTGCAACTCCTCCCACTACTTTGCCGTGAAAGCTGGTGGCGTCAAGTCGGCCTTCACCCGTGACGATTACATCGCATTCCACAACGGCGTCGTAGAGTCCGAGTTCGTCGGCAACCACGTCGAACCCTGGCACCAATGTTGCGCCGAGAGCGAACAAGCCGCCAGCCAGACCACCAGCTGCACCACCACCTCGCACCTGTGTGACGTCGACGCCGAATCGCTGCCGGTATCGCTCGGCGGTTGCTGCCAGCCGATTCGCGAGAAACTTCACCTGCGCTGGAGTCGCACCCTTCTGTGGTGCGAACACCTCAGCAGCATCAAGAAACGGGGTGCCGACATCGCAAGCAACGACAAACTCCACTCGCTTGAGTCGCGCAGGCGTGGAGACTGCACTTACAGCACCAAGACCGCCATCGGTGGTGGCTGAACCCCCCAAGCAGACGATGATTCGCTCGGCACCGAGATTGAGCGCTGCATCGATGAGCTGCCCAGTGCCGATGGTGGATGCAGCAATGGCATCGTTGCCTTCAGCGCCACCAACCAAGTGCAAACCCGATGCCAACGCCATCTCGATCACCGCAGTTCCGCGGTGAAAACGCCATGGCGCATCTACGGGTGCACCGAGTGGCCCTTCGACGCGCAGAAGTTGGTTGGCGCCACCCAGCGCAGCGAGGGTACCTTCGCCTCCGTCGGCCATGGGAAGCTCGATGCAGTCGTGGCCCGTGGTCCAGCAGGCATCCGCAATGGCTTTGGCCGCCTGATGTGCGGAAGCAGTGCCACGAAACTTGTCGACCGCCGCCAAGACCCGCATGGCTTCTAGTGTGTCGGAACATGACCGAACCATTGCACCTCGACGCCGTTGGACAAGCAGCACTACTGCGCTCCAAGAAGATCACTCCCACCGAACTGGTGGATCTTGCGATTGCGGCCGTGGAGCGCGTGAATCCGCAACTCAATGCGGTGATTCATCCACGATTCGAGCGCGCGCGCAGTGAAGCGAAGCGTTCGTCACCAAATCCAAGCGATGTGTCTGCAACCACCGATGGTGCATTCGCCGGAGTGCCCATCGTGGTGAAGGATCTCAACTGCCAAATCAAGGGTGAGCCGTATCATCTTGGCACGCGTTTCTTGAAGAACCGTGGTTTCGTCGCGACGCACGACTCGTATCTCTACGAACGGTTACGTCGAGCCGGTTTCATCGCCATCGGTCGCACCAATGTGCCCGAATTCGGCAGCACCATCACGACGGAGCCGTTGGCGTACGGCCCGGCGCGCAACCCGTGGAACACGGACCACTCCACTGGTGGAAGCAGTGGAGGCTCGGCAGCGACCGTGGCTGCTGGCTGTGTGGCGGTTGGACACGCAAACGATGGTGGCGGATCCATCCGTATTCCTGCCAGCGAATGTGGGCTGGTTGGACTGAAGCCGAGCAAAGGCCGTGTCAGTCTCGGACCTGCACTCGGTGAGTCGTGGATTGGTGGTGTGGTGGAGGGCTGTGTCACTCGCTCGGTTCGTGATACCGCCGCGGTAATGGACGTGCTCTCGGGCTATGAACCCGGTGATCCCAACACACCACCACTGCCATTGCGACCATATTCGAACGAGGTTGGCTCGGACCCCGGCAAACTTCGAGTTGGCTTGCTTGCCGGTCCGCTGCTGCCGGGTGGGTTGGATCATCCCGATGCACGCGAGTCGGTGACGGTCACCGGAAAACTTCTCGAGTCATTGGGCCATCATGTGGAAGTTGCACATCCTGCGGCACTCGATGACGCGACGTTTGGGGACATGTTCCTGGCAATCGTCATTGCACACATCGCCAACGATGTTGCTGCACTCGAGAAACAGTTTGGAGTCACGCTCACCACCGACGACATCGAGCCAGGCAACCACCTCATGGCGCAGTTCGGCAATGCCACCAACGTGGTGGCATATCTCGCTGCGGTGAATTGGGTGCAGGCATGGACTCGCGACGTGGTGTCGTGGTGGCTTCCACGCGATGGGAAACAAGGTTTTGACGTACTCGTTACTCCAACTCTCGCTGGGCCACCACCAAAAATCGGAGTGTTGTCCGGGGACGATTCGACCGAGCGAATTCGTGAGATCATGCAATACACCGCGCAGTTCAACATGACGGGTCAGCCGGCCATCAGCCTGCCACTGCACATATCCAAGACCGGTTTGCCGATGGGCGTGCAGTTCGTGGGAGCGCCATATCGCGAGGATGTGTTGATTCGACTTGCGGCCCAACTCGAGGCGGCCGCGCCATGGTCGTCGCGACAGCCCTCAATACGAGCGTGACATTGCACGCCTGGTGGTGGGCACTTGCTGTTGGTGAGCTGATCGCACTGATGCTTGTTGCACCCCGCTTGTGGCGTGCAGCCCGCGGTGGTCGACGATTGCAGCGAAGTTTGGTCGATGATGTCGTCGGCGCAGGACCAGACTCGAGTGCATCTCCGGTAATCAGCGTGGTGATCCCGGCCCGCAACGAGGCGTTGCGCCTCAACGAGTGTCTCGAACCATTACGCGGAGCACTCGGCGTGCATCAAGTGATCGTGGTGGACGACGAGTCGACCGATGACACCGCAACGATCGCCCGTCAAGCCGGTGCCACCGTAGTCGTCGGCAAGCCGTTACCTCAGGGGTGGGTTGGGAAGATCTGGGCACTACAACAAGGCATCAATGTTGCGACTGGTGATGTGGTCGTGACATTGGATGCCGATACGCGACCTGATCCATTCCTCCCACGGGTTGTAGCCCGTGCATTGTTGGAATCGGGGGCGGTGCTGGCGACCGTTGCACCGAAGTTTCGAACCACATCGATGGCGAGCCAGTGTTTGCATGCGGCGATGCTCACATCGTTGGTGTATCGCCATGGCGCAGGTGCCGGGAAAGCGACCGTGGATGCCGTTGCCAATGGCCAGTGCATGGTTTTTCGGCGTGACGATGCGGTGAATGGTAAGTGGTGTGAACGTGTTCGTGGTTCGACAGTGGAAGATGTTGCATTGGTCCGCGCCCTGACATCGGATGGACTATCGGTGGAAATGTTCGATGGATCCGAGTTGCTCACGGTGCAGATGTTCGACGGCGTTGGTGACACGTGGCGCGGCTGGGGACGGTCGTTGTCGTTGGGCGGCGAGGATCGCATTACACGCCAAATGGGCGATGCGGCACTGACGGCAATGACCATGGTGGCTCCGTTGTGGTTGTTGGTGATTGGTATCCCAACGCCGATTACCGCGGTGTTGTTACTCGTTCGACTGGGAACCCTGGTTGGTACGAGACGTGCCTACGACCGCCCGGGTATCGGCTACTGGTTGTCACCGATTGTCGATGTGGTGGCGTGGCTAGCTGTTCTGCGCGGAATTCTTGCGCCATCGCGCCAGTGGCGTGGTCGCCAGTACTGAATCAAGTCCCCACGCCATTACAAATCGAATGCCAATGATGCTCATGAGGCCACCCGTCGCAGCGGCAAACCACACGCCGTCGGCGTACCACTGTGCGAAGGGATACAGCACCACGGCGATCTTCACACCGTGGCTGAAGTCGCGAGTCGCTGCCCAAAAGAGAACGAACATCAACACACAGAAGGCAGCGGGGAGTGGACTCAACACGATGGCTGCCCCCACCCACGTGAGCACGCCTCGACCACCCTGGAAATGAGCAAACATCGGCCACGCATGTCCAATCATCGCACCGGCAGCACCGAGAAACCACACGGGCCATTCGGTCGAGAGTTCTTGGGCTACCACCACACTGATGACGCCTTTGAGGAGATCACCCAGGAAGATGGCAAGAGACTGATTTCGCGACAAAACCGAGCGTGAGTTCCAAAAACCGGGGTTCTTGTCGCCGACGTCACGAAGATTGGGCGCCCCGGCTCGGCGAGCAACCGCATCGGCGACGGGCACCGACCCGATCATGTAGCCAATGAGTATCGCCAACAATGCTGCCGTCACGCAGACACACTGTAAGGCAGAGATGACTGCAATCGCGACGTTTCACGTGATTCGTTGGAAAAGCGTGCTGGGTATGGCGCAAGCCGTGGTGTGGGATCGTATTCGATACCGGCGAACATCAGGATTGGTGTTTCTGCGAGTGCTCGGTACCGGTCGTGGCAACAGCACCGCTCCAAGTGCAGCGTTCGATCGGACGGCGCTCTTCTGCTTGTTCAGTGATGAGGAGTCTGCCGATGCGTTCATTCGCAAGATTCGCAGTCGTCGCTACTCCGCAGAGTCGTGGCATGTGAAATTGCGTGGAGCAGGTGGCCATGGTTCGTGGCGTGGAAGGGAGATTCCTG
>SXPV01000027.1 GCA_005793215.1 Actinomycetota bacterium | reverse complement strand
TTCGGCGCCGCTTCGTCGTGCGAGGTGCACGTCGGCAATCCGATCGAGGAGCATCACCACCGGTACGTGCGGGAGTCGGCCACCACTTTCGTCGAGTCGCAGATTCATGGTGACGGCCATTGCACCCATCGAACCCACCTGCAAATCGAGCACGGCAACATCCGGAGTGCGCTGGGTGACGGCAGCAGTCACGTCGCGTCCGTCGCGACAGACCGTGAATGATGTCTCGGGTGTGCCGAGAGCGGCAATGATGTCGTCAAGAACGTACTGGGCGTCGGTTGCTACGAGAACATGCACGTCGCAAGGTTATCTCTTGGCGTGGCTACCGTTGTCGTGTCATGTTCGCAGCGGTGACTCTCGGTCTCTTCATGATGCTCGCCGGCATCGTGCCGCAGCAGGCGGATGATGCGGCGGCACTCGACAAGGTAGACGTGTTCGAGGTGAGCGGACTCATCGACTCGGTGGTGGCTCGTGGCATCGTGCACGCCATCGAGCGGTCCGAGTCCAACGGAGCACAAGCACTCGTACTGCAAGTGAACTCCCGTGGTGCCGTCGTCGACGAAGACCGTATGCGCGACGTGCTGCTCGCCATACGAGATTCCTCGATTCCCATCGGTGTCTGGGTTGGCCCAAGTGGCGCGAAGGCGCATGGATGGTCGGCCTTGCTCCTTGCAGTGGCAGACGTATCTGCCATGGCACCGAGAGCAACCATTGGTCGCACGGGTTTGCCAATTGATGTCGATGGAACCCCGGTGTCGCTCGGCGAAGCGAGTGCATTGCTGCGAAGCGGAACACTGGAGACCACCGAGGCACGAGAACGTGGAGTACTTCGACTGGACATCGCCGACGAAGGTGTACCGGTGCTACGCAACATGTTGTTTGCCTTGGACGGTCTCACCATCAAGGGCACACAACTCGACACCGTGGTGGAGCTGATCGATGAGTCCGGCGCCATCACTCGCGAGGCCGCCACGACGCGTTTCTTCAAATTGGGAACACTCGAACAACTCATGCACACGTCGGCCAGTGCCGCTCTTGCGTACCTGTTGTTCGCTTTTGGATTGGCATTGTTGATTTTCGAGTTCTACACCGCGGGCATAGGTATCGCCGGATTCGTCGGTGCCATCTCCACCTTGCTTGGCGCATTCGGTTTGGCTGAGTTGCCCGTGCGACCACTCAGTTTGGGACTGCTGATGTTGTCGGTGATTGCGTTGGCCGTTGACGTACAAGTCGGAATCCCACGCGTGTGGACGGGAATTGGTCTCGCAATGTTCGTCACTGCATCATTCACGCTGTACGGACCAGTGCAAGAGGAGACACTTCGTTTGTCGTGGCTCACGCTCATCTCGGGAATCTCCTCCATGGCCCTGGCGTTCGTGGTCGGCATGCCGTCGATGGTGCGAACCAGATTCGCCACGCCCACCATTGGTCGGGAGTGGCTGATCGGTCTCGAGGGCACGGCAACCACCGATATTGCACCCGAGGGTGAAGCCACGGTGCATGGCGCAAGGTGGCGCGCACGCACCAACCGCGCAACTCCGATCAAGAGCGGTCAACCAGTGCGTGTGGCATCCATCGACGGAGTCACGCTCGACGTGGAGCCGCTCGAAGGTGCAGCTCGTGACTATCGCGAAATGCGCAAGACCCGCGAGGACTGATGCACGGGTTGTTGCACGGATGACCACGGATCCCGTCGACGTTCCGTTGCGACCAGCCGCAACAGTCATGCTGTTGCGTGACACACCAACCGACGTCGAAGTATTCATGATGCAGCGCACGACATCCGCGGCCTTTGCCAGCGGAATGTACGTGTTTCCAGGTGGGCGGGTCGACGACATCGATGGAGCCGCCGAACTGAACGACTTGTGCGACGGACTCACCGATGGTGAAGCGAGCGACTTACTCCGTGTGCCAAGTGGTGGACTTGCGTTTTGGGTGGCTGCCATTCGCGAGTCGTTCGAGGAGGCAGGTGTATTGCTGGCACGTGACCACTCAGGTGAATATGTGAAGTTGGACAACCCGGACGTGCAGCAACGCTTTGCTCACGCGCGCCACGCGGTGCACGAGGGCACGCTTTCACTGGCGGAGTTCTGTCGCAGGGAGGAGTTGCGGTTGGCAGTGGACACGATTCGTTACGTAAGCCACTGGATCACCCCGGTGGGGGAACGACGACGTTTCGACACCCGATTCTTCGTGGCGGTTGCCCCACCCGCGCAGAATCCGTTACATGACGATCAGGAAACCATCGACAGTCTGTGGGTGTCTCCGAGCGAAGCATTGCAACGCGCACAACGTGGTGAGTTGGCGATGATTCCACCTACCGTGGCAAATCTGAAATTCTTGGCGCCGCATCACACGACGCACGAGGCAGTTGCCGCGGCACAGACGATAGGCATACCGACGCCAATCCTTCCGAAGCTGCGCTACGACGGTGATGGCCGAGTGGTGGGAATCGTGTTTCCCGACGATCCCGGGTATGCGCAGTTGCCGTAGCGATCAGGCCGGTTTCTTTCCCAGTGCGACTTCAACCGACTCGAGCAAGCGTGCCGAGCACCCTGCCATGTCGGTGACTGGAACGGTGGCGGCGATGATCTTCTTGGCGATGCTGCGAAAGACGTCGGCGGCAGCCGATGAACCAGACAACGCCACTGGCTCGCCAGTGTCGCTTCCGTGAGCAACGGCGTTCTCGATGGGAACTTGACCGAGGAGCTCTGCGCCAATCTCGTTTGCCAAGGTGGTGCCACCACCTTGACCAAACAGTGGGTACGTGGTGCCGTGCTCGCACGTGAAGTGACTCATGTTCTCAATTACCCCGGCGACACGCAGAAAACTTCGTCGCGCCATGTCGGCTGCACGTATCGCCACCTTCTGTGCTGAAACTGCCGGTGTGGTGACGATGATCAAGTCGGTACGTGGCAGCATGCGCGCCAAACCCATCTGCACGTCACCCGTCCCGGGCGGCATGTCGATGAGTAGATAGTCGAGATCACCCCAATGCACGTCGTTGAGGAATTGTTCCACCGCCTTGGTGAGCATGAGGCCACGCCACATGAGCGCCGTACCTTCGTCTTCTACGAGCATGCCAGTGCTCACCACTTTGAGCAGACCAGTGCCAACCTTGCGCTCGTTGGGGATGATGCGTGGCTTCTCCACACCATCGACTCGACGTGCTTCGAGTCGGTCGCTCATCCCCAACATTCGCGGGATGGAGAAACCCCAGATGTCTGCATCGAGAACACCCACCACATGCCCGTGTGCTGCGAGTGCAACGGCCAAGTTGGCGGTGACGGAGCTCTTGCCCACACCACCCTTGCCGCTGGCGATTGCCAACACTCGAGCGGAGTTGGGTACCGCGGTATCGCTTGCATTCTCGCGAGCGTTCCAACGAGCCTTGGTCATCACTTCGGAGCGTTCGTCGGCGGTCATCTCGCCCCAGGTGATCTTCACCTTGCTCACACCCGGATGGGTTTCCAGGCGGGACTCGATGTCGTTCTTGATCTGAGCACGCAGCGGACACCCCTTGATGGTGAGTTTCACGCCGATGGTGATGACTCCCTCCGGCGACACCTCCACGTCGGTGGCCATTGCCAAGTCGACGATGTTGGCGCCCAACTCCGGATCGATGACCGCTCGCAGGAGATTGCGAACCTCGTCGGCGGATGGGGGCGAAATCACGCGGTCGGGCACGCCCTCAACCTACCGATGTGTCGGGTTTCGCTGGCTCGGTGCGCCAGTGCTTGTCATCACACCCCACCATGGCGGTAGGTTGGGGAATCATGATTACTCTCACCCCTGCTGCCGCTGTCAAAGTCAAGCAACTGCTCGAAACCGAGAATGCGTCCGACCTCGCACTGCGTGTTGCCGTACGCCCCGGTGGCTGCTCGGGGTATTCCTATGAGATGTACTTCGATGGCGACTTCACTGCAGAGGACAAGGTGGAGGCTTTCGGCGACGTCAAGGTGGTCGTCGATCCCGCGTCGGCGCAGTTGTTGGCTGGTGCCAGCCTCGATTACACCGACGGATTGAACGAGTCGGGTTTCAAGATCACTAATCCGAATGCCAACCGCACCTGTGGTTGCGGCCAGAGCTTCAGCTGATCAGCGACTGAACTTCGACGGCGTCGAACACGGCGTCAAGTCGTTCCACCACGACACCATTGTCGTTGGTGATGAACAACGCGGGCTCGTAGTTCATTGCCATTGCGGTTACTGCCGGCGCTGTTTGTGTTGCATCCATGTCGGCGTACACCTCCGCATGGATGAACGCGGTCGAGCCACCAGTGCGATCGCGCGCAGAGATCAGTGCTTCAAGCGCCGGGGAACATGTACCGGTTGCGCAGTGCGCAGGAGTGCCAACCAAGAAGGCGACAGGTGTACCGAGTGTGAGCGCTTCGCGCAGCGTGATCTCGTGCATGGGACACGGATCTGGTTGACGAGTACAGATTGGGGATACGCCGCGGGCATCGTCGAGCGTGGGTGTGTCGAACAGGGGAAGTGGATCGCCGATTCCGGGAACTGCAATGTCGCCGCGTGGAAAAACCTGGAATGCAGCACCATCGTCGGGGCCGCCGTCGAGAACCAGTCGATAGAAACCAGGTTCGGTGATGGTTGCACGAAACGGCCAATAGGGCGTGGCCAATCCTGCATCGTGTTTCGGGGCCAGGAGATCTTCCAGGATGACGTCGTCGCTGCCACCATCGATGCGAACGATGCGGGCAGAAAGTTCGCTTGGTGTTGCAACACCTCCATCAACGGTGAGGAGACCGCCGTTGCTGGCGAGCGAGATGGGAATTCGAACCTTGCCAACGACGAGGTTCTGGGGAAACCGTTGGACGATTTGGACATCGTCGGGAAGTCCTGTGCTGCTTCCCGCACGTCCGCAAGCGGCCAGCACGGATCCCAGCGCAAGAGTGGCAGACCCACCCACTACTAATTGACCTGTCGCACGCAGAAAGGCTCGGCGCGTAGCGATACTCACGCGACAAGGGTAGTGATGGTGTCTGCGTCTAGCCTTGCGTGTATGGCAGCACCGATTGGTCCCTACACACCCGTAGTTCGCGCAGGAGATTGGGTAATCGTTTCCGGTCAACTTGGTTTGCGCGACGGAAGCATCGTGGACGGCGGGGTGAAGGCACAAACCACGCAGGCAATTGCAAATCTGAAGATGCATTTGGAGAGCGTTGGAGCATCACTGCGCGATGTGTCAAAGACGTTGTGCTTCCTCACCGACATGGATACGTTCCCGACCTTCAATGAGGCTTACGTAGCTGGATTCGGTTCGCATCGTCCGGCACGCAGCACGATCGGCGTCGTGTCCCTGCCTGCCAATGGTGCGGTGGAGATCGAAGCGTGGGCTTACGTGCCGGAGAAGTCGGCAACGTCATCCAAGCCGGCAAGGTCATCCAAGCCGGCAAAGCGCGCAAAGTAACGCCATGGCAGGCGCACTCATCCTCGTGGTGATCTTGCTCGCATTCCCCGTTCTCGTGGGCTTGGGTACCGCAGTTATCGCCGCCGTTTTGGGTGAGTCGCTCCACCGAGACGCTCGCGTGCGCAACGAAGCGAGCGAACTGCTCGAGCTCAACACCTGAGCACCACACCACTCGCAACTGCAGATCTCGTCGTTCATTCGGCGCGTTTACTCGCCACCGTCGATAGCGAGCGTCGCGAACTTCCCAATGGCTGGGTAGCAATCACCAATGGTTTGGTGAGTGCGGTGGGAACCGGTACCCCACCAGTGGCGCGTGAGAGCATCGACGCCTCCGGATGCTTGGTGACACCAGGGCTCGTCAATGTGCACCATCACTTGTATCAAAATCTCACGCGTGCGTATGGTCCGATGACCGACTCGGCGTTGTTTGGTTGGTTGCGAACGTTGTATCCGTTGTGGAGCGTGCTAAATGAGGAGTCGGCACACGTATCGGCATGGGTCGGTCTGGCGGAGTTGGCGATGGCTGGCTGCACGACGTCATCGGATCACTTGTACTTGCATCCGCGTGACGGTGGCGATTTGCTGTCGGCTGAGATCGCCGCTGCACGTGACATCGGCATGCGGTTTCATCCCACCTACGGGTCGATGTCGCTGTCGGAGAAGGACGGTGGACTCCCTCCTGACAACGTGGTGCAGGATCACGATGAGATCCTCGCTGCCAGCGAACGTGCCGTGAAGCAACATCACGATCGAACGCACGGCGCCATGGTGCGGGTGGCGTTGGCACCATGCTCTCCGTTCAGTGTCACCAAGCAGCTGATGGTCGACTCGGCAACCCTGGCGGAGCAACTCGATGTTCGCCTGCATACGCACTTTGCGGAGAACGACGAGGATGACTCCTACTCGTTGGAGAAGTTCGGATGTCGACCAACGCAGTACTTGCAGGAAGTTGGCTGGCTCCACGATCGCGTTTGGCTGGCGCACTGCGTGAAGCCAAATGATGACGAAGTTCGTCGTCTTGGCATGGCTGGTGTTGGTGTCGCCCACTGTCCGAGTAGCAACCTGATTCTTTCGTCAGGCATCGCACCGGTCGTAAAGCTGCGTGCAGCAGGTGTGCATGTGGGACTCGGAGTGGACGGCTCGTCGTCGGCAGACTCCGCGTCGTTGTGGCTGGAGGCACGCCAGGCGATGCTGCTCGCCAAGCTGGTCAGCGGTGCGGCAGTTGGCACCGCACGCATGGCGTTGGAGATGGCCACACGAGGAGGCGCCGGTTGCCTTGGACGTCTTGGAGAAATCGGTGAGTTGAGCGTCGGATGTGTGGGCGACGTGGTGGTGTGGTCGCTGGACGGGCCGCAATATGCCGGAGTCGTTACCGATCCGATCGAAGGCTGGTTGCGATGTGGTCCGGCAACCGCCAAGCACACCATCGTGAACGGCGTGTCGGTGGTTCGTCATCACCAACTGGTGAGCAACAAAGTTGACGCGATGTTGAGCAATCACGCTCGCTTGGCACGCCACATGCAATCCGCTGCACAGTAGTGGACGACCTATGATTTCCGATTTTCTCACTGCATTCGGCGTGGTGTTTCTCGCCGAACTACCCGACAAGACCATGTTCGCCACGCTGTTGTTGGCGACTCGATTCTCGCGCAAGTCGGCGGTGTGGAGCGGAGTCACGTCGGCGTACGTGTTTCACGTCATTGTCGCGACGCTCCTTGGTGGTTTGCTCGCCCGGTTGCCCGAGAACCCCGTTCGTTATGCGGTGGGAGTGATGTTCGTGCTGGCTGGCGCCTATCTCGCATGGGATTCCTGGCGAAAGGAGGAAGAAGTTGGGCAGGCAACAACCGAGACGCCTCGTTCGTGGCGTTCGGTGTTCGCGGTGTCGGTGGCCACCGTTGGTTTGGCAGAATTCGCCGACATCACACAGTTGGCAACTGCGAGCCTTGCAGCAACGCGCGACACGCCATGGGCCGTGGGCATCGGCGCGGCCAGTGCGTTGGCATTGGTGTCGGGTCTTGCGGTACTCGTGGGTGGCACACTGTCACGACGCCTGAATCTCAAGGTGATTCAGCGCGTTGCTGGTCTCTTCTTCGTGTTGATCGGTGTAGCGACGTTCATCTAGTGCCGAGCCCGAACTTGGCGCTCAACCGGACCATTTCGATGCACCGAAGCGATAGCCAACGCTGCGCACCGTTTCGATGAGGTGTGCGTGTTCTTCACCCAACTTCGCACGTAGACGCCGAACGTGCACATCGACCGTTCGCGCTCCGCCGAAATACTCGTACCCCCATACTTCAGAGAGCAGCACTTCGCGCGAGAACACTCGCCCGGGGTTTTGCACGAGATACTTCAGAAGTTCGTACTCCATGTACGTGAGATCGAGTGGGCTGCCACCGAACGTGGCCTGGTACGTCTCAAGGTTGAGGCGAAGACCCGCATGTTCCACCACGGACGATGACGGAGCGGTGAGCTCGTTGTAGTACATGTGCCGTAGTCGTGCTTCGAGTTCTCGGGGATGAAACGGCGAGAGCAGGAAATCGTCAAAGAGATTCTCCCGAATCTCCAGGTCACCGATCTGGGCGCCGGTTACCAAGACGAGGATTCGACGCACGGAGCGATCCAACTTTCGTAGAGCCCGGCACATTGCCCAGCCACCCTCCGGGTCGTCGTCGCAACACACCACCGCACCAATCCATCCGTCAACCGGCTGGAGGCGGTTCATCACCTCCGGGGTAGCGACACCCTTCCATGAGTAACCGGACAAATCGAGCGTGCGGGCAAGTTCGACGCTGGGACTGTCGGGGTAGACGGCAATCATCCCGGAAGCGCTCATAGGGATCGCAGGTAGGTGTCGATCTCAAATTGTGACACGTGAGTCTTGTATTTTCGCCACTCAGCTCGCTTGTTGCGCAGGAACCATTCAAAGATGTGTTCACCGAGCGCCTCTGCGACCAAGGTGGATGACTCCATCATCTTCAGTGCATCGTTGAGCGACTGTGGAAGTTGTTCGATACCCAACTTGGTGAGTGCGGCGTCGCCCATCTCAAAGAGGTTGGCGTCGGATTCCATGGGCAACTCGTATCCCTGCTCGATTCCGCGCAGACCGGCAGCAAGGATGACGGAGAAGGCGAGGTACGGGTTGCAGGCAGGGTCGGGTGAGCGCAACTCGATGCGTGTGGCGTGCTCGTTGCCGCGCTTTGGCACCGGCACTCGGATGAGACCGCTGCGGTTGTTGCGAGCCCACGACACGTGGACTGGCGCTTCAAAACCTGGAACGAGTCGCTTGTAGCTGTTGACCGTCTGATTGGTGACCGCCGCAATTTCTCCAGCATGTCGCAACAAACCCGCCATGAACGACTTCGCAGTGTCGCTCAGGTTGTACGGGTCGCTCTCTGAGTGGAACGCATTGGAATCGCCCTTGAACAATGACAGGTGCAGGTGCATACCCGAACCTTGGACGGACTCCAACGGCTTGGGCATGAAGGTGGCATGCACGTTGCGCATCGCAGCAATTTCCTTCACCACGAAACGGAAGGTCATCACGCTGTCGGCCATGGTGAGTGCGTCGGTATGGCGCAAGTCGATTTCGTGCTGGCTCGGGGAATCTTCGTGGAAGCTGTATTCCACCGGAATGCTCATGGTCTCCAACGTGCGAATGGTTTCCTTGCGCAGCGAGCTGGTGATATCGGTGGTGGTGAGGTCGAAGAATCCACCGTGATCAAGCGGAATGGGGCGTCCACCATCCTCACCCGGCGCAAAGTAGAAGTATTCGATGTCGGGTGCGACGTAAAACACGAATCCCTGGCGTCGCGCGGCATCCAAGTTGCGGCGTAGTACTTGTCGTGGATCACCCTCGAATGGACTGCCATCAAGTTGCGCAATGTCACAGAACACTCGGGCTTCCGCAGCCTTGGAGTCCACCCACGGAAGTACTTCAAAGGTGTTGGGATCGGGGAGGGCGAGTACGTCGGCTTCCTGCACCCGGCCGTAGCCGTCGATGGATGAGCCGTCGAAACTCATGCCGTCGTTGAGGGCATTCTCCATTTCGGCGGGGCTGATGGCAAAGCTCTTCAAGTTGCCAAGGACGTCGGTGAACCACAAGCGCACCAGACGAATGCCTCGTTCCTCCACCGTGCGAAGCACGTAGTCGCGCTGGGCATCACGCATATCGGGCATCCCTTCAGTCAACCGTCACCGTCGTGCGGTTCACCCTGCGGGGCGCATGCCGCCATTCGTTCGGCAGCACGCGCCCCAGCGGGTTATTTACGAGCCTTCTTCTTGGCCTTCGCGCGTGGCTTGCCCTTGGTTGCCGGCACCTTTTCTTGCGAGCAGACCGTCTCCAAGATCAAACGAGTGACCACGTATGGATCCATGTTGGCGTTGGGTCGACGATCTTCGGCGTAACCCTTGCGGTCCTTGGCCACTTGCCATGGAATTCGAATCGATGCACCGCGATTGGAAACGCCGTAACTGAATTGGTTCCACGGAGCGGTCTCGTGTTTGCCGGTGAGTCGGCTCTCGATGTCGTGACCGTAGTTCTTCACGTGTTCCATCACGCGACCACCGATTGCATTGCAGGCGGCCTCGATTGCTTCGTACGACGAGCGCATCGCTTTGGTGGAGAAGTTGGTGTGTGCACCAGCTCCGTTCCAGTCGCCCTTTTGCGGCTTGGCGTCGAACGACACCACGATGTCGAAGTCTTCGGCAATGCGATGCAACAACCAACGTGCCACATACAACTGGTCGCTTACCGCAAGTGCATCGAGTGGTCCCACTTGGAACTCCCACTGACCGGGCATCACTTCGGCATTGGTGCCCGAAATCATGAGCCCGGCGTCGAGGCACGCCTCAGTATGAATCTCGATGACGTCTCGGCCCATGACACGGCCTGCGCCAACTCCGCAGTAGTACGGACCCTGTGGTCCGGGTTCTCCATCAACTTCGGGGAAGCCGTACGGACGACCATTGAGTCGCATGAAGGTGTACTCCTGCTCGATGCCGTAGATCATGCCGTTGGCCTTGTACTGGGCGGCAGCAGCGGCACACGCGGCTCGTGTGTTGGTGGGGTGTGGCTGACCCGTGCTGGCGAGATACACCTCGCACATCACCAGAATGTTGCGACCTCCACGAATCGGATCCTTGCACCAGAAGACCGGCTTCAACATGCAGTCGGATGATTCACCAGTTGCCTGCTCGGTTGACGAACCATCGAAACCCCAAATGGGAGGTGTCTTCACCGAGTTGTCGATGATCTTGGTCTTGGAGCGAAGCATCGGTGTCGGCTTGACGCCGTCGATCCAGATGTACTCGGCCTGATATGGCATGGTGATGTGTCCTTTCGTGGAACGTGACACGTCAGTTTCGTACATCTCCGTGTCGGGGGCATCATCCGATTGTTAACGCGGTGTGAAAATTCCGCAGACTTGCGCTCAGTAGCCTGATTTTGTGGCAAAAACTGCTGCCCCGTCGGTGCTGCGAGTGGGGCTTGCCCAAATGAATCCTCGCGTGGGCGATTTGGCGTTCAACGTGGGGAAGGTGGAGGAATTCCTGAGCCGTGCAGAAGCAGCCGGCTGCGACATCGTGGCGTTTCCCGAACTCACGCTGTCGGGATATCCACCCGAGGACTTGGTGCTGAAGGCAGGTTTCGTTGCCGACAATCGCGCGGCTTTGGAGAAGGTTGCGGCGCGCAGTGGTCGCTGCGCCGTTGTGGTGGGATTCGTGGATGTCGCCGATGACGAGTCCATCGAGCAATCCAGCGCTCGACCACCCGCACTGTTCAACGCTGCGGCAATCTGCGCCAATGGGTCGATCGTTGGTGTGTACCACAAACAGTTGCTGCCGAACTATTCCGTGTTCGACGAGGCGCGGTACTTTGCCGCCGGCCATGACGATGTGACGCTGTATGGCGTCGCTGGTGTGGCGGTATCGCTCAGCATCTGCGAGGACGTCTGGGTTGCGAATGGACCAATGGCGCGACAACGAGATGCAGGTAGCCAGGTGTGCCTGAACATCAACGGCTCACCATTCGACCGAGCCAAGAGTGGCGTACGCGAACAGACGATCGTCGATCGCGCGAAAGAGACGCAGTTACCAATCGTGTACGTGAATCAAGTGTGCGGTCAGGACGAATTGGTGTTCGACGGTGGATCACTGGTGGTGGATTCCGCTGGAACCGTCGTTGCGCGAGCCCAACACTTCGCCGAAGAATTGTTGGTGGTCGACGTGCCAGTGGCCGAAACGAAGTCCTCTTCCACGCAACCTGCCGCACCGATGCGGTTCGTCACTTCACCCATTGACCGCACAGTTGCAGTGACTGCTCGCCTCGCACCAATCGCTAACGAGCACGATCAGATGTTGTCGGCACTGGCGCTGGGCACGCGCGACTATGTACACAAAAACGGATTCACCGATGTGGTACTCGGCTTGTCGGGTGGCATCGACTCCGCACTCGTTGCCGCAATTGCGGTTGATGCGCTGGGAGCCGATCACGTTCACGGTGTCTCGATGCCCTCGCGGTACTCCAGCGAAGGATCAAAAACCGATGCTGCTGCGCTTGCGCGCAACCTGGGAATCGACATGCTCACGATTCCCATCGAGCCGGCCTTCGCGGCCTATGTGACGATGACCAGTGAGGCGTTTCGTGGTCGCGACGCTGATCTCACCGAGGAGAACCTGCAGAGTCGCGTGCGTGGCACCACCTTGATGGCGTTATCCAACAAGTTCGGCTGGATGGTGTTGACGACGGGCAACAAGAGCGAACTCGCAGTCGGGTACTTCACGCTGTACGGCGATTCGGTCGGAGGATTCGCCGTCATCAAGGACATCTTCAAAACGGACGTCTATGCATTGAGCCACCGGCTGAACGCCCGCGCTGGTCGTGAAGTGATTCCGCACGCCACACTGACCAAACCGCCATCCGCCGAGTTGCGACCGGATCAGCGCGACGACCAGAGTCTGCCGCCCTATGGCGTGCTCGACGCGGTGCTGGCCATGTATGTGGAGAATGATCGCACGGCTGCAGAAATCATCGCGAGTGGCTTCGACGAGGCACTTGTTCGTCGCATCGTCCGCTTGGTGGACAACAACGAGTACAAGCGACGCCAGCTACCCCCGGGTGTACGGGTGACCAGCAAGGCATTCGGCAAGGATCGCCGGTTGCCGATTACGAACGCGTACCGCGGCTAAAGACCAGGATTGCTCCGGCGCTGAGCACAGCGCACGCGATACTCGCGAGAGCCGCGCCCGTGATACCCGACCCTTCGTAGAGCGCCGTTGCAATGAAGGTGAGCACGCCTCGGCCGAATGTTCCGGCACCGATGACGAGCCCAAATCCCTTGCCCGGTGCCGAAGCCACGAGGTTGGTGGCGATCGGCAACATACTGACGACTCCATATTCGAATCCGATGATGAAGATGGCGAGTGCCAGTAGCCCGAGCGGTAGCACGGAGTCGAAGCCGGCCAGCACCAGTGCGCTGGGGACCATGATTCCGGCACCGAGGGCAACACTTCGTTCCTTGCCGATGCGATCGGTGAGTCGTGCACTGGAGATGGAGGAGAGCAACTCACCAGCGCCGAGCGCGAAGCCCACGGCGGCAATGCCATTGGCGCCGAAACTGAAATCGTCGGTGAGCCATGCACCAAAGGTGACGAACAAACATTGACTACCACCCATGAGGCCGAACATCGAGAGCGGCACCAGCCAATCACGGCCCGTCATGCGACCGACTTCGGGAGCGACGTGGTGAGGACTCACCACGACATCGCCCGCAGCGTGAATCCGACGATCGAGCCACACGGCACACCCTGCAACGCAGATACCGCCGACGACGCAGGCGACTCTCCACGATGTGGCAGCGGTAATGACGCCAAGTGCCGACACACCCAACAACAGACTGAGTGCCCATGAGGTTTCAGTGATGCCCACCACGCGACCGCGACGGTCGTAGGGGACCCGGTCACTGATCCACGCAGCCATTCCGAGATCGAAACATGACTTGAGCAGATTCAACAGTGTGAGGCCGACACACAACACCACAAGATTGGGTGCAGCAGCCATCATCATGATGCCGATGAATGAGCCGAGCAGACCCACCGCTAGCGAGATGCGCCGAGATACACGGTCGACGAAGTTGCCCAAGAGTGGCGCGAGGAATCCTGCAAGTTCGGAAATGCTGATCACCAAACCAACGCGGGTGATGGAGACATCGAACCCTTGTGCCTCACCAGCGATGATGGCGATGAAAGGCGGTGCGAATCGGTAACACATGTTGGCGGCAATGCGGGTAACCGTGAGGGGTATGAGGTTGTCGCGCACCGCAGCGTCGTATGACGAGTCAAGGAGGCGTCGCACGAAGAACGACCTTAGACGGCGTCGTTCGTGGTGGCGTGCGTTGGCGAGACGAGCGCAATGAATTCTCCGGCAACCAAGTTGCCTTCCGTGTCGATCGTGAAGTGACAGCCCTCGAGATTGTGGAGTCGTCGATCGTGTACCTGCATCATTCGTCGTACCGTGCGAATGACACCGCTATGGGTGACCACCAGCACGAGGTGTGCGGACTCGGTGGGTTGTCGAACGGGCTCCATCACATCGCGCAACGCCCGTGCCGCTCGCGCAAATACGAGGTCGGGTGATTCGAATCGCGGGGGAGTGCGACGATCGCGCAAGTAGTTGGGCCAGCCCGCTTCGATCTCGTGCTCACGAAGACCCTGCCAAGGCCCAACATCAGTTTCCACGAGTCGGTCATCGACATGTACATCACCGATTCCCAAGTGAGATGCGATGATTTCTGCGGTCTCGCGCGCCCGGGTAAGAGAACTTGCTGCGACTCTGTCGATGGAGGTCCCATTGGCAAGGAGCCGTTCGGCCGCCGTTCGCGCTTGTGCTCGTCCGGCTGCAGTGAGCAGGGTGTCCGCTCGGCCTTGCCACTTGCCCAGCACGTTCCACTCGGACTCGCCGTGGCGGATGACGATCGCGGATTTCGAGGTGTGATGCTGGATCATGAGGTGCAAGGAGGCAGAGTAGCGGCTTCTGTACGCTGACCTCGTGGCGCGCTTGCTTCTTTTTGCATCGGCACGCGAAGCCGCGGGTGTCTCTCGA
>SXPV01000026.1 GCA_005793215.1 Actinomycetota bacterium | reverse complement strand
GTCATTGGCGTCAGGTGCAAGCCAAACCGCAATCATCACCTCCGGTGGCAAGAACTATGCCGTCGTGCTCACCCGAACCTCAAGTGGCGTCGTGGCCTTCAGTCGTAGTTGCACACACGCTGGCGCATTGGTGGCCCCCGGACCGGCGGGGCAACTCACCTGCCCGGCCCACGGGTCGGTCTTCAATGCTTCGACCGGCGCAGTCATCGAAGGTCCAGCCAACGCTGCACTCACGCAATACAGAGTGAGTGAACGCAGTGGCGTGATCTATCTCACGATCTAACTCAACGCCAGGTACCGCGCAACTCCATTACGAGGTCACCCTCGTTGAAAATGTCAGCGAAATTGCCGCTTTGGATGCAGTCGGAAACCTTTGCGCGATGTTCGGTGAACAACGTTGAGTAGTTACGGTTCGGGGCAGAACGCCAGTCGACGTACGACTCAAGGAAGACCGACTTGTACGCCTTCCCATTCGGGTATATGTCCGTTCCGCGCTTGTAGCTGCAGCTCTTCTCCGTAGAACGGTCGTACTTACCCCTCGTCGCACTACCAGAGTGAACTCCGCTCACCCACAACGTGAGGATTCGTCGTTGCACGACTTCTGACGTTGCTTCCAGTCGAATCGTGATGAGATAGCTACCTGGATCGAGCGCCAACGGTGAACTCATCACGATTTCCACTGGAGCCTGGGCCACGATGACGTGGTCCGATGCCTGAGTGTGCACCATCTGAACATCCCTACTGGTCTCAACGTCATCAAGTAATGCCGCTGAGTTCCTCGACTTCCAAACGGTGAGGCGAAGCCTCATCGGTACTTCAGCGACGTAGTCGTAATTCTCCATCGCATGATTGTCGGGTTCCGGCGTGCGGTTGTACGTGTCGATGTCACTCACCGTGGTGAACGCCGCAACTGAGAAGACGAGGGACTCAAGATTCATCGCCCGATCGAACACGAATGACTGACCAATTTGCGACCATGTGTGATGTCCGTACTGATACCCCAGTGTGTTCGTGTCGGGCAACCATCCGCTGTTGAAGTTGTAGTTGGGCATCGTTCGCACGAGAGAGGTGCGATTCGACAAGGGCACCGTTGTACCGGTCGTGGCAAACTCCGTACACATCTTGAACTGACTGAAGAACTTGATTCCTGACGTCGTAAACGGTCCCCACGTAAACATCACCGAAAGAAGATTCAGTGTGCTGTCCCCGTTGGGCAAAGTGGAGATGTCCGGGACAGTCACGGCAACGACACCTGGCGACGAGATTGCGGGAGTAAAACTTGCAACTGGTCCGTTTCTGGAGTCACGGCCACCAAAAACTCTGGCCATGGAAATGGTTGGTGCTCCGAGATTTCCTTTGCCAAAATAGCCAGTTGCTTCGATCTGGTCGCCCGCACGAACACAGCTCTTTGATCCGCGAATTCGAACCGTGCCGAGGTAGTCAGAACTGGGCGGAAGTGTCGAGGTTGTTGATGTAACCGTCGTCGTTGTCGTTGTCGTGGTCGTTGTGGTTGTCGTAGTCGTCACCGAGCCACGCTGGGAACGTGCAACTTGCCAGACCAACGACCGACCCGACTTGGTACACGTATACGCAACTTGCTTCACCGTGCGGGACGTACCCACCTTGGCACACCTAGTACCGCGAATCTCAGGTGCCACCCGTGCATTGGCTGGAGCGGAGAACGGCATGACCATCGCAACCAGTGCGAGAGCCGCCAAGGAAGAGGAAATCAAACGTTTCACACGATGTTCAACGGACGCAAAGACGGAATGTGACAAGGGTTCCACGAGCGTTTAGTCTTGCCGTCTTGGCCCCATGAGCAAGTGGACCACTCAGCAGCAGCTCGATGCAATGGTCATGTGGCTGCGGTCGGACGGTGGGCAAGACGCGGCAATCCGGCTCGTACGAAAGTACGGACTGCTGGAGGATGCGCAGGATTTGGTGTCGATGACCACCCAAAGACTCTCGGTCGCCCTCGACCGTCGAACCGGCCCGCTGCCGGCGGTGGACTCAACGGATGGGGCAATTCGGTACGCCTATCGCTCTATGTCGAACCTTGCCATTGATCTTGCTCGACGACGACGAAGCGAGTCCACCGCGTTGATCAGTATGGCGCGAATCACTCCCACAACTCTTGGACCCGAGCAATCCGCCATCTCTCAAGTCTTCATTGAAGAACTCTTCACCGCCCTTCACCATGTGACGGCAACTGGATTCACCTGCAGTGCTTGCAACGACAGGATCACCTACGCGGCAGCAACCGAGGTTCTGCACTTGGCACTGATCGAAGGGAGCGATGCCGCGGCAGGGGAAACATGGTTTGACGATGTCATATATTCGGTGGTCGACCGTTATCACAGTGGGATGAGCAGGTCGAATGCAGCGCAACGTCAACGACGATCTCGTTGCAAACGATGCGTGATGGAACTGCTCCAGGCATCACTCAAACACATTGGGGTGCGTCGTGACTGACATTCGCCTCTCCTACGATGCACTCGGCCAACGCTGGGAGGGCGTCATCCTCCCCACCGATCAATGGACGCAATTGGAGGACGCAACACCCCTTCTGACCATTGCGCAAAATGCACGTGGAGACCTTGCCGGGTTCGTCTTCGACTGTGACGTCGAGAGCTCCGAATTCACATCGTCGCTGAGGATGATTGCTGATTCGTTTGGTGAGAATGTGCGCGACACCGTCTCGACTGCGTCGACGGTTGACCCGACTGGATACGTGCTTCCACTTGCCGCCACATCACTTGCAGTTCGTGACGAGCAAGGGGTGTTCCCCGTTTTGGGCTCGGTCAATGCCCGTGCACGCGATGTATCCATCGTGGAGGATCGCCCCAGTGGGATTATCCGAGTGTCCATGCGGTTGCCATGGTGGGCGGCATTCCTGCGGCCGTGGGTAACGGTGCGACGTCGAGGTCGTCCTGAACTCATCGCACTCGGTGCACTTCGCAGATCACGCGGCGTCCACACGGCCGAACTTCACTACGGACTCCCAGCGACCTCGAGTTCACTCGTTGCCGAAGTTATTCGCGGTACGCGCAGTACGTGGATTTCGGCAACGGTCGCTGCGGTAGTGACGGCACTGCTCATCTTTGGTGGTCTCACACTGTTTGGCTCCGGAAACTCACCCGACGCCACCGTGTCGTCCATAGAAGTTGAATCCACCACCGGCTTACCCTCAGCATCGACATCGACATCCGAGCCGGCAAAGGTTGCCACAACCACCTCGAGTAGCACCGTGCCATCCGTAACCACGACGCCTGAAACCGCCACCACTCTCCCGGCTGTGACGACATCCAAGCCACCACGTAGCAGTCCCACAACGTCGAGCACGTTACTGCCACCAGGGGGTGTGTCGTTCACCCTGCCCAACCAATACATCACGACGAACGACACGCGTGCCGACGTGACCGTGAGTCAAACTCGCATTCAACGCGGCGGCACCTTGAACCTGAGTGTTCGTATTTCCGGCGTGTTCATCAATCCATTCGACCGATCCGGTATTTCGACTCTGCCTGAATTGATTGCGGCATGTCGTGCGCTCATCGGCGTGGAGGTCACGGTTCCCCCAACCCCGGGTTGGAGCACGAACGTTTCTGTTTCACTTTTTGGAACGGGCGCAACGGCAGGTGGTTACACCCAGTTGGTGGTGGTGGGCAACAAGGCCACGGAGTGCGGCGATGTACTCACCAGCGTTGATCCGACACGGATCAACGTGGTACGAGTCACCTACTTCCGTGAGGTGCCGCTCAATCTCACCATTCCTTCGAACCTGCAGCCCGGCAAGTATCAGCTGGTGCTGGACGCCTTCCCGTTCATGGCATTCTCCAAGACAACGCCATTGGAAATCACCGTCGTCGAATGACCCAGAAGCGTGCGGTTAGCGCAGGCGCGTGGCCAGGCCGGCGATTCGACGTGCCAGGCCTCGAGGCGTGAAGGTCGATACTGCTGCCAGCGACTTGTTCACCAAACCCGGCACACAGATGGCCTTTCCTTCGGCCACTGCACGCAATCCATCGCGCGCCACATCATCGGCCGACATCCACGCAAACTCCGGAAAGTTGGACTCCAGCCCCGATGTGTTGGAGATGCTCTGAAACTCAGTGTGGGTGAGCCCGGGGCACAACGCCGTTACTCGTATGCCCGAGCCACGTAGCTCCTCGTGCAATGCCTCCGTGAGGCTCGTCACGAACGCTTTGGTGGCCGCGTACACCGCCAAGTCGGGGCCGGGCTGAAACGACGCAATACTCGAAACATTCAAGAGAAACCCGCGACCACGTGGCTGCATCTGACGTATCGCTTCGTGCGAGATTCGCGTCAGAGCGTTGATGTTGAGCGAAATCTCCCGGCTCAATCGCTCCGGCTCAGCCTGCGCAAATGACCCACTGGTGCCAAAGCCGGCATTGTTGACGACGAGCTCAACAGCGGGGCGAGTGGCATCCCCGAGGCGCTCCAGCACTGCGCTGAGGCCCGCATCGGTGGTGAGATCGGCGGGCAGGACTTCCACGTTTGCGTACTGCGATGCAATGGCGTCGAGTCGATCTTTGCGTCGCGCAACCAGCACCATTCCCACGCCGGCCTTGCCGAGTTTGTGTGCGATTGCCTCGCCGATGCCACTCGACGCACCAGTGACGAGTGCATACGAAAACGGTGCTTTGGTCACAGCGGCTCCGTCAGCCAGCTCTGGTCACGACGATCAGGCGTTGCCAAGTCCACCGGTGGCCGACAAACGTGCATGTGCACGACGAAGATCGGCTTCGACGGTGGCATCGTGTTCACCACGCAGTGCAGTTTCGGCACGCTCCTTGGCGGCGCGAGCACGAGCCACGTCGATGTCTTCGGCGAGCTCGGCGTTGTCCGACAAGATCGTCACGTGTCCGCCGGAGGCCTCGACATAGCCGCGATGTACGGCGACGTTCTGCACCTTGCCATCTTCGAGATAGATGCGGGTGTGGTTCTCCGTGAGCACCCCGAGGAACGACGTGTGGCCGGGCAGGAACGCAATCTCGCCTCCGCTCTCGGTGCGGGTGATCACCTGCGTCGCGATGCCGCTGAACAGCACGCGCTCGGGTGACACCACCTCCACCTTCATGGTTGCTCCGCTGGCCACGTTGCGTCGGTCCTACTCTGCGGACTCTTGCAGAGCCTTGGCCTTGGCCAACACTTGCTCCACGCTGCCGACGTTCAAGAACGCCTGCTCCGGCACTTCGTCCAATTCACCCTTCACGATGGCCTCGAAGCTCTCCACGGTTTCGGCGGTCGGTACGTACTCACCCTTCACACCGGTGAACACTTCGGCCACGTAGAACGGCTGCGACAAGAATCGCTGCACCTTGCGTGCGCGCGACACCGTCTGGCGGTCTTCTTCGGACAGTTCGTCCAAACCGAGAATCGCGATGATGTCCTGGAGCTCCTTGTATCGCTGCAGAATTTCCTGCACGCGTCGCGCCACGTTGTAGTGACGCTCGCCCACGACTTCGGGCGACAAGATGGTGGAGGTCGATGCGAGTGGGTCCACCGCCGGGTAGATGCCCAACGATGCGATCTGTCGCGACAACTCCGTGGTTGCATCCAAGAAGGTGAAGGTCGTGAACGGTGCCGGGTCTGTGTAGTCGTCGGCGGGCACGTACACGGCCTG
>SXPV01000025.1 GCA_005793215.1 Actinomycetota bacterium | reverse complement strand
TGCCATCGACGCACTCGCCGCCCTGGTGGACAAACTCGGTGATCGTCTCGGCGACGACATCACCACGATGCGCGATGCTCTGTCCAACATTCAGATGGTGTACGTGCAGATGAAGTCGAAGGTCTAGTCCTCGTCGTCGTCCGACTCGGCGGCATCGGCTTCAGCCAGAGCGGCGTCGAGCTCCTTCATCGCCGAGTTGTCTGCGGAGATGCCACGGCTCTGCGCAAGTTCGTCGATCTCACGTAGGGGTTTGTTGACTGATGTGAACACCTTGCCCGTCGTGACTGCTTTGAGTTTCTTCTGCATCGTTTCAAAGTGACGAGCGATGTCTTTCAAGTTCTTCACGTAGTTGCCCCACGCCTTGCCGAAATTGGTGAGCAACCGCAGCACGTCGTTGGCGTTCTGCTCCATGTGGAAACTGGCGGTTGCTTGACGTACGACACCCAGGAAGGCATACAACGTGAGTGGCGAGCACAACACAACGCGCTTTGCTACCGACTCATCAATCAGGCTTGGCTTGTGCTGCTGAATGAACCCCAGAATGCCCTCATTGGGGATGAACAGCAAGACGTAGTCGAGAGCATTGGCCCCTGATTGCGTGACATAGTCGCGCTTCTCCAACTCTTTGACCCGCTCTTCCACGTTCTTGATAAACGCATCCTTCATGATCTTGCGAGTGTTGTCGTCTTGCGCTTCGAAATACTTGAGGTAGTTCTCCATCGGAAACTTGGAGTCGAGATACAACACGCGATCTGGCGGCAAAAAGAAGGTGTAGTCGGGCTTCCCGCCAGCCTCGAGCTTTTCCTGCATCTCATAGTTGATGCCGCGTTCGAAACCCGATTGCATCAGGATGTCTTCCAGCATTTTTTCGCCCCAGTTGCCACGACCTTGTGAACTCGACAGCACCTTGTTGAGTGCCTGCGTTTGCTGGGCGAGACCGGCAACTGCACTATCGACACTGCCGAATTTCTCGGAGTTGATTTCACGAAGTTGGCGAATCTCGGTTTCGAGACGCGACATTTGTTCGTCGATTTGCTTCTTGGTTTGATCGATGGCCTGACCGACCTGCACGGTGGCAGTGGTGATCGCATCCTTGCGATCGTCCTTGGCCTGGTCGGCAAGATCACGCAGGGTTTCGCCATGAATCTCACGGATGACGTCGCGAATCTCGGCTGCAGTCAAGGTTGGTGTGGCCCCTGGGGCCGCAACCGGTACTGAAGGTTTTCGCTGCAGGACCACCACCACCGCAACGACGGCAATGACGAGACCAACGGCGAGGCCGACGAACGTTTCCATGGATTACTGCTCCTTGCGGTGGTAGGTGGGAGTTGGGTGGTTGTGGACGTGCGACTTCTGATTGCAAAGGTGACTACGCAAGTGTGGCATCAGGGTGTGACACGCTCGGTCAGCCAATACCGCCAGATCATGACCATCGCCGCGGTATCAAGGCCGCAGTAGCGGTAGAGCGCTTCGGCCAATTGTGTTCGGTGGGCCTCGTCTCCCCGACGGCGGCCGTAGATGAGTTCCTGATATGCGCGCATGGCACCGACGCCATCGGTGACTGCTTCGCCACCGTTGTCTCCCTCGATGGTGTCGTTCAACTGCAGGTCGGAATCCATCGCCAGGGTCGTGTAGGGATCTCGCGGTCGACCGGCATCATCCACCTGGTAGTACTTCGCGAACCACGGATGACTCCAAAGAAAGTCGCCGGTGGCCCAGATGCTGTCGAGCACTCGCTTGATTGAATGACTCCCATTCATATCCGGGTGGCAGAAATACCGCTTGGACAACTGCAGCATGTCGAGCACTCGCAGTCCTTCCGATGGCACCTCGTCCTCCCCCTCGACGGCTTCACGTCCTACGAGACCCTCGAACCATCGAGCAAGTGACGGGTCCAACACCCCGCGCTCGCGCAGTTGACGTCGAACGCCTCTCAACGTCGACTTCTCGTAGTGACTCCACACCAACACCGTTCCGGTCTCCCCCACCACCTTGCGTAACTCACGGACGAATTCATCGTTCGGATACACGTCGCGCAAGTTCAACCATTGCGAGTGGTGCAGTTCCGTCGCGTCAGGCGACTGCAAGGTATGGCAACTGAATTGAAACGCCACCTGCTCATACGGCTTCATCCCAGCCAAATACGGCACAGGAATACGCGAAGCTTCGAAGTCGATGAAGTGGATTGGATATGTCACTTTGGCGAGCTCAGCAATCAACTGCGGGTCTTGAAATTCCTTTCCTTCACGGGCCACACGAACTTGATTGCGTCGCGGCGGACCCCACGATCCACCGGCATCCACCACGCTGTCAGGAAGATCCACCAGGCGATAATTGCCGTTCACCATCATCTGCTGGAAGACGGACTTCTGTTCCTTGGACCGATAGCCCTGGTGAATCTCGAGGAAGTGGGGCGAGTCCACCGGTGAAGGCCCCCAGCACTCTGCAAATCCATTCGGAGCGAGCGTGTCACCGCGGAACTCACAGTTTCGACACAAACTTGGGGCTCGCTCTGGCACGTAGCCGGCGTGCTTGCCATCGAGAAAATCCAGCAGATCTGCAGACGACTCCACTACCTCGCCCATGAGTTGCTCCACGATTGCGGAGACATCGATGAATTCGAGGAAGTGGTCGGCGGCTAAAGCGGCACGATCGCCGGTGAACACCGCACGAGGCTTGTCCCGATCGGCATCCTTGTCGTCAACCACGTTGATGTTGGCGTAGATTCCTTCAAGATTGGTCGGCTTGGTCTTGTTCACCACGCAGAGACGTGGACGAATGTCGAGACCAGGATGTGCCAGCCGCGCCACCATCACCTGAAACGTGATGTCCAAGAGGTACGGACGCCAGCCACTGTTGACCTCACCCCCCTTGGTAAGGAATTGCATCGGATCCGCGGATTCCACACTGGTGGCTTTGATCTCCGTCAGCACGGCGTACGAAGGGAACCGCTCCCAGCCATCGACTCGTGCTTGGTAACGGTCGTGCTTGACCGTGATTTCAAACTCCGCCGAGGGATTGGCGTGCAACATCACGGCGTGTGCAATGGCTTCCACCATGAAACCGCCCTCGGCAAAGAACTCGAGCATGTCGTTGTCTTGCAGTCGGCTTGGGTACTTGGACTTGTAGTACCTCAGCTTCTGCTTGCACTCGACACCGAGCTTGAAATTGGACTTCGTGAGGTGATGTTTCGTCACTGAATCATTCTCCTTGATGGGTGTGGTGTAGCAAGGTCATACGCACACTGGTGCCCCATTTGTGCGTAGCACCCCTATGGCACCATTGCCATGTGCCCGTTATGGGTACGAACTTCATCCAGACGACCCGAGGGCCCCGGCCCGCTGAAGGTCACCAACCGATCTCGAGTCGGTGGTAACGCCGGGAACGATGAGGAGTCGATAATGACCATCAATCCACCGCAATCCCCTGCAGACGGCGAGGTCGACCCACACCAGTACCTCTGGCAGCTCACTCGGGTACATGTCGACCATGTGCTGCACTACACCCATTGGATTCCCGTCGGGCGTGGCTTTACCGAACAGATGCTTGCTGAGTACTACCCGAGCTGGACACTCGGTGGTCTGATTCGGCTGTTTGATGCCGCTGGTATTCGCATCCTCCCATGTGACCTGAACGGTGCGGCCGGTGCACCACACGGCGGGCGCTGCCACTGGCAGGTAGTGGCGTTTTACTTCAGCGACGACACCAAGTATCACGTGGTGTGGGATCGCACCCTTGAATACGACACCGTCTTTACCCATTCAGGAATAGACCGCAATTTTGTGGGGCCAGGTGGCGAGGGCCCGAAAGCCGGCACGATCATCGAGGCGGTGCGAGCAGCACGCCCGGTTGATCTGGAAGGCAAGGTGTTTTTTGACTAAGTACTCGACAGCGCTTCAGCACTCCGTGTCCGAACGTGTGCGTAACAACCCTGTGACACAGTTGAGTCAGGCGGTAAAGAGCGAACCTCGATACACACCAGGCGTGCTCACCACCGCTGCTTTGAGCGTGGCTGTCGAGAGGTTCGCCAACATCGCCCGCAAGGGCGGTGACACGCCGTATCTTTCGCACTTGCTGGCCGTTTCTGCTCTCGTCATGGAACACGGCGGCAGTGAAGAGCAGGCAGCAGCCGCGCTCCTCCACGACATCATCGAAGATTGCGACGTGTCGGGAGTTCAATTGGTTGAGTTGCTTGTTGCACGCGGCGCCGACCAGGCCGCAGCCGAACGCGTCACACGGATGGTCGAAGCCACAACCGACGGCAAAGCCAGCGACAAGCGCAACAAGGCGGACTGGTTACGACGCAAACAGACCTACCTCGATGGTCTGGCCAACAAATCGCCGAGCCACCCCGCACTCTTGGTGTCGCTGGCCGACAAAGTACACAACGCCGAAGCCACGCTGGCTTTAGTGCGCAGTGGGCAGTCGGCTAACGACATCTATGCCGGCGTCGAGTTCAACGCCAAGGCGGCTGATCAGCGGTGGTACTACACCAACCTGGCTGCTGTGTTCGGCACACAACTGAGCAGCGACGTCAACGCTCAGCCGCTCGTGCGCCGCCTGGCCGCGGCGGTGGAAGAAATATTTCGTGACGTCGCCGACACCGGCGGCCCACAATGACCACCGAGAGTCTCTTCGACAAACTCGTAGCCGCAGTAACCCACAAGCTCGGGCCCCAAACGCCGCTCGAGTTGCGCGGCGAATGGCCAGAGGATGGCAGCGACAACACCCCTGCCAACACCGCTGAGTGGCGCTGGCAGGGCCACGACGTATTTGTTCATGCCCACGACCCACTGGCTCACGATGAGGTTGCCTACGACGGATTCCAACTGGAACTACTCGTGGTGATTACTGCTGTCGACCCGCACGCCGATTTCACCGACCTGGTGGCTGCACTGAACGAAGAAGTCGCCAATTTTGAAGTTGACATATCCGGTGACACACCAGGGTCGCCGATCTTGGTGGCTGCCACCTACGACAGTTACTTAAACTTCAGTCCAGAGGCGCTGGCAGCTGATGTCGACACGTTCTTCACTCTCGCTGGCTATCTGGCCATCAATGTGGCGGGCTAGTCATGTTCGGTATCGATGCAGCCGAGCACGAGCAGTCGCTTCGTCGTTGCGAGGTGACTCGCAAGCGTTTGGCCAAGTACGTACGGGAAGGTCGCGATTTCGTGGTGCTACTCGCCCACGAGTACGCATGCGATGGCACCGAGCCATCAGAAAATCCCGCTTACGTGCAGTTTGCCTGGCGGGAGGATCTGCGACTGCAGGTGGAAGTGCAGGGCGATCACTACCGCGACCAGCCCTACAGCGACTCCCAGCGACGAATGCTCGTCGGGCTTGGTTATGCGCCGCCGTTCGAACACGGTGACGACTTTTGCAACTGGGTGCAGTTTCGCCACGCCGAAGGCTGCCAACCCGATTCCGTTGCTCAACTCCTGGTGGATTCTCTGTGGCAGGTCTTCGGAACGCACTTTCACGACGCTCCGACGAGCTTTCGTGCCGGTGTGTCCCACTGGCGACTGGAATGGATGGTGTCACCCCGCAAGCGTGACATCGAAGCCGAGATCATGCGGAAGTTCGGTGCGAAGCTGTTGCAGCCGAAGTTGAACGCGAGCGACTAACCCACCGCAATTGCGGTAACGCGATCGTCCACGACCACGACGGTAACTCGCTGCAGCGAATAGTCCTCGGTGAGTGCAAAGCTCTCGCCGTCGCGTTGCCCCACGCGAAACGCCCAGCCGAGTTGCGCCGCACACTGCTGAGCATCGGCTTCGGAGTAACCGAGCAGCAACTCAGCGCGCTGTACGGAGATTTCCGTCATATCGGCTGCGTCTGACGATGGACATTCCTGCGGAACGCGGACGCCACCCTCGGACTCCGCGCATGCCACCAGACCAATCAGGCACGCGCACCACACGACCAGTACGGACAGTAGGTGGCGTTTGTGTGGCATGGGCACAGCGTAACTACGGCGTAGGTTGTCAGCGTGCCAAAAACATTCGGTCGACTGTCCCGAGCATCGTCTCTCGACAGCGAGTTCCTGGCCAATCCTCGGAGCAGACTCCGCAACCTGTTGATTCTCCATCGAATCGCCACCGAGATGCTGCGTGGGATGCGCCGACTGCATTTTGTGGGTCCCGCCATCACCGTGTTTGGTTCAGCGCGCGTGAAGGAGGATTCGATCGATTACGGCATGGCGCGAACGGTTGGACAGATGTTGGGAAAGGCCGGGTTCACCGTGATCACGGGAGGCGGGCCGGGCATCATGCAGGCTGCCAACCGTGGTGCACGCGAGGTTGGTGCACCCAGTGTGGGCTGCACGATTCGTCTGCCGCACGAGGAAGCACCGAACCCGTACCTGGACATTCGGGTGGACTTTCACTACTTCTTTGCCCGCAAGTACATGCTCACCAAATATTCGCTCGCATTCATCGTGTTCCCTGGAGGTTTCGGCACCGCGGACGAGCTTTTCGAAGCCCTGACACTCATCCAAACGGGAAAGATGCGTGACTTCCCGGTCGTGGTGTTTGACGAAGCCTTCTGGCAACCCCTGCGTACGCAACTCGACACCATGCGAGATGCCGGAATGATCTCGGCGAGCGATCTCGATTTGTTGAAATTCACCAACGATCCGGCCGAAGCCCTCGACCACATTCACACCTTCGTGCGACGCAGCCCGAAGCACAGTCGTCGCGTACGGGGATCCCGACTGCTCGGCGAGGCACACCGTTAGTCGAACCATGTCGGCACTTCGCGATGCACTCAACGTCATGCACGAACAGTTGTGGGATGACGATCGCGGCATGGTTCGTCTGTACGGCATTCATCTGGTCCGCGAAACGGCACTCGGCGCATTCCTCGACCTGGAGAACGGCAACACGGCTCGAGCAGAGCGCGCCTTACGCGAAGTCCTGAAACACCAGTATCCACTCCATGCCGATTCCCGTTGGGCAGGTACGTTCAAGACCCATGCCGACCAGCCCGATGCTGGTGGTCGTGATGCCGATGGTCGACAGCGCGTCACGGAATGGCGCGACTACGACCCGAACTGGCGACAGTTTCTTGCCGTCATTCTCTGGGTGACGGAACGTCTGTACGGTCACGTGCTCACCGAGAACCTTCGCACCGATATGCAGCGTGCCGTCACTGGGGCCGTCACCAGCGAGACTACGAATCGCATCGAACCGGGATACTCCAACATCGCGCTCATGCAGTCGTGGCTCGCCGATGTCTCGGGCCAACCATCGACCCTCATCGACGAGGTGACGGCACAGGTCCAACGCGATGGGGACATCGCTGAATACAACTCCCCCACCTACGACGCGATCTCGCTTTTTGCGGCGTGCCTTCTCGCCGACTTTGCTACGTCGCCCGCAGCTCGCCATCTCGGGAACTCCGTCATTGCCCGAGTGTGTTCACGACTTCAGATCGTGTGGCACCCGGCATTTGCGATGCAAGCCGGACCACATTCTCGCTCGTACGGTGTGAACCCGCGTCGCTATGTGTCACTCATGGCGGTGTTGATGACCGCCATCGACGTTCCCGCAGCGGGCCCGACCACCCTCAACGATGCCACCACCCACGTGCATGACCTGTATTTTCTTCCGCTCTTCGAACGTCTATGCGGCCGATTGCGACGGAACTTCTCACCACAACCCGTGACAACTCCCCGCCGGCACGTGCAACGGTTTGGCGAAGTGACGGCCACGTCCATCCTCGAGCCTGGGATGATGGTCGGATTCGAACACGGACGACGTGGTCGATTTGCGCTCGATCAATACTCGCCCTTCTCCATGATTTCCAAGCACGGCTACCTTGGCATCCGTACGCGATCAGACACCGACTGGGTGGACCTATTCGAGTTAGCACCCCACGTGTACCAGGTGAGGAGCGCCCGACGAGTTATTCCCGGGGTTCAACACGACGCAGCGGCACTCACCATCGTCGCCTCACGCGCACCAGTGATGCATGAGAACGAGCTGATCTTCGGAGAGATGACGTTGCAGTTTCCTTCGCTCACCGTGGAGGTGAGACTCCCCCGGGAATGACCAGTGCGACCGGGCGCGACCGATACGACGCAGGAGTTAGTGGATGATCTTGGAGATCGGTATCTCCAGAATGTCGGTCGCACCGGCATCCTTCAGTGCAGGAATGACCGTGTTGACCGAGCGCTTCTCCACCACCGATTCAACGGCCCAATCGCCGGAGGCCAATTTGGAGACCGTCGGTGACTTGGCAGCCGGCAACACTTTCAGCACCGCCTGATAGCAAGCATCACTCACATTGAGTTTGACCAACACCTTGCCTCGCGCCTCCAGCGAACCCTCCAACAAGGTGAGCAACTGTTCCATGGC
>SXPV01000024.1 GCA_005793215.1 Actinomycetota bacterium | reverse complement strand
TTCGCCCAAGTGTGATGCAACCGCTCGGCACCACCTCCACCAATCCGGCACGCTTGCCCTGCTCACGCACGAAGTCGATCACTGCCACGCTGTCCTGCGGCGGGTCGGTGTTGGGCATGGCCACCAGTGCGGTGTATCCACCCTTTGCTCCAGCGCGACTGCCGGTTTCGATGGTCTCCGCCTCTTCCTTGCCCGGCTCGCGTAGATGGGCGTGGAGATCCACGAAGCCGGGTGCAACGACGCACCCCGTCGCATCCACCATGTGGTCACCCGTCAGGCGTTCGCCAACTTCCACGATCACTCCGTGCTGGATGGCGACATCGACGCGCTGCTCGCCACGTGAATCGACGATCCGGCCACCCTTCACCACCGTTCGAGTCGTCATTGCAGTACCACCTGAGCGAGTCATGACGCCACCTGCGAGAGATGCGAGGTTGAGGACTCCCCCGCAAGCAAGTCGAACAACACCGCCATGCGCACCGAAACGCCGTTGGAAACTTGTTGATGGATCAGTGAATTGGGCAATGTCGATGGATCCACCATCATCTCGACTCCTCGATTCATCGGTCCTGGATGCATGAGCACCGCTCGCGAAGGCAACTTGCCGACGCGAGCGGCATCGAGGCCGAACGTCTCGGCGTACTCGCGCAGGTTGGGGACGTGACCTTGTGACATTCGCTCGCTCTGTAGTCGCAGCATGTAGAGGATGTCGGTGTGCGCAAGCACGTCATCGAGGCGATGCGACACTTCCACTGGCCAGTGAGATACGTCGGGTGGCAGCAATGTCGGTGGTGCAACGAGGATCACCTTTGCACCAAGCATGCTGAATGCACTGATGTTGCTGCGCGCCACGCGGCTGTGTTTGATGTCGCCGACGATGGTGAGCGTGAGTCCATCGAATCGCTCGCATCCGAGTGCTTGACGCACGGTGAAGCAATCCACCAGCGCTTGGGTTGGATGCTGATGCCATCCATCGCCCGCATTCACCACGGACGCGTCGGTCCAGTCACTGATCTGCCACGGAATACCCGTCGACTTGTGTCGAACGACGAACGCATCCACACCCATGTCGGTGATGGTCTCCACGGTGTCGCGCAAACTCTCGCCCTTGTTGACACTCGATGTCGAGACGCTGAAGGTCATCGTGTCGGCCGAGAGACGTTTGGCGGCTGTCTCGAATGAGAGTCGTGTTCGGGTGGAGTCCTCAAAGAAGAGGCTCACCACCGTGCGGCCGCGAAGTGCAGGCACCTTGGGAACGGGCCGGCTGTTCACCTCCACCATGTGATTGGTGAGCTCGAGCAAGCGGACGAGTCCGTCGTGTCCCAACTCTTCGATACTGCGCAGGTGCTTCATGATGCGGCTCCGCGGCTCACGACGACGCCATCCCTGGTGGCCCGAACATCATCGGCGAGATGCGTGGGCAAGTTTTTTCCGACGTAGTCGGGACGGATCGGGAGTTCACGATGACCGCGATCGACCAATACGGCAAGCTGAATCGAACGAGGACGTCCATAGGTGTTGATGCCCTCCATTGCCGCCCGCACGGTGCGACCCGTGTAGAGAACATCGTCAACCAGCACCACGGTTGCACCATCGACGGGGAAATCAATCCGACTGATTGCACCCGGCACCACCGGGCGCAATCCAATGTCGTCGCGATGCATGCTCACATCGAGATAACCGAGCGGTACCGCGCCATTCGGCTCGATCTGATGCAACGCATCGATGATTGCTTCCGCCAGCCATGCTCCACCGCGTTGCAAGCCCACGATGGCAAGTTGGGCAGGCCCCTGTTGGCGTTCCAGAATTTCATGAGCGATGCGGGTAATTGCCCGTCTGACGTCGTCAGCCGACATCACAGAACTGCTCACCTGATTCTCCTGCCGTGTGAGCCTCACGGGACTCACTTCACGGTGTCCTCAGCGTACTCGCTCGTACACGATCCACCAGTCATTGCCGTAGGTCACCTCGAAGAATGGTCGCTCACGTTGCCAATCGAGTTCTGCTTCGCCGTCCAATTGCCGGGGCAGAATCACGAACTGCACGTCGTCGGCGAACGGTAGGCGGTCACCCTTGGCAAACACATCTGGGCCATACAAGACACGGCGAAATGGCACCGGAAACACGTAAATTCGTTCGCGCCGCGACATGTGCGCGGTCAGCGTGTGGTAGGCGGCCACGATGGAATCACGCGGCACCTGATTGATGGCGTCGTGGGCAGCTGCAACCGACGGGTGGCTGGGAGTCCAACTTGGGGGTTGCACTCGCAGATAGGGCAACGGGGTCCACACCACTGCACAAGCGAGGGCTCCGACGAACACCACGCCCGCCAACCAGGTGCGCAGGTGATCCGCCATCCTCGAGATGGCATACATCGCCCCAATCACCACGATGGGTACGAACTGTACGGCGTAGTGGTACTCGATTTGGCTCTGATACCAGAACGTACTCACCAGATTGCTGAGCAACGGCAACGTACCGAGCAGTGCGATCTCTGGTCTCAGCAGTGCCACGAATCCAATGGGTGCAAGAATCTGCAATACATAGAGCGGTCGATCACCTGAGACCAGATGTCGGATGAGCTTGTCGGGGCGGGTCAACGTGGTTCGCAGGAGCCCGCCGAATCCACCGAAGGGCAGACGCCACTCGTTGCGGTACGGCACTCCAACGATTCCTCGCATCACCGCGAACAACATCAATACCGCGAACCAGAGTGCACCAAACATGGTGAGTAGTCCGATGTGCCAATCGCGGCGCAACGCCACCCAGGCGCCGAGTGCCATCACGAACAGCGCCGTATCTTCCTTGACTGCCAAGATCAGCAGTACTGCAAACGTGTATTGCACCCAGCGGTACGTGAGACCTGCATACAACGCCCATGCGATCAATGGTGCCAATGCGGCATCGGGATGAAAGTTCTCAAGACCCGTGTACGTGAGCGCTGGGTGCAACAGATACGCCACCACTGCCGCGCAGGACATCGGCAGCGAGCCCAGCAGATGTCGGGTCGCCTTCCACACCGGTAACGCCCCCAGCCCGAGCACGATGGATTGGACGACGAAGAGCAAGCCGGTGGATTCCACCACCCAATACAGCGGAACCAATGGCAACAAGATGAACGATGTGTGGTCGCCGAACAAGTTGCGACCCATCAAGGTGACGAACGGTGCCTTGCCTTGTGAGAGCAACCACAAACCCTGGTCGAACAATCCGGCGTCGTAGGCAGACGTGCCGAGCCCGAAGTGATTCCGCGTCGTGCGCTCGGCCAGCCAAACGATGTACAGCACCGTGAGCGATGTGGCGATCGAGTGCCAGATGGTGACCTGCGCCAACCTGCGCTGCAACACACCGAGTGCGGTGCGCAGGTCAACTGCCATGGTTGAGTTCTAGTCGGTGTCGGACTTGGCGCCTTCGCGCGTGGTTCTGGCAATCGCCGACAACATGCCGTTGACGAATCGCCCCGAGTCGTCGGTGCCGTACCGTTTGGCCAATCCGACTGCTTCGTTGAGCACCACTGCGGTGGGAATGTCCATGCGACCAATCAACTCGAAGGTGCCAACTCGCAACACGTTTCGATCCGTGGTGGCCATGCGCTCGATTGACCACGCATGGCTGTGCGTCGAGATGAGTTCGTCAATGCGTGTCTGATGCTCAGCAACACCTTCCACCAACAACGTGGTGAGGGCATCGAGTGGAACTTGGATTCGCTCGACCACCTCGCGCACGGGACAACCTCGCACATCGGCTTCGAACAAGATGTTGAGGGCTCGTTCACGGGCATCCGATCGCGGATCAAAGTCGCGATTCCAGTCGGCGCCGTCGTCGATCGGCGTGGGATCACTCACCACGTGAAGCGCCTGACGTCGTTTGCACTTAGACGCGCGTCACGTAGTCACCCGAGCGGGTGTCCACCTTGACTCGGTCACCGATGTTGATGAAGAGCGGCACCTGAATGACCTTGCCGGTTTGCAGCGTGGCGGGTTTGCGGGCGCCGGATACGCGATCACCCTGAATTCCGGGTTCGGTTTGGGCGATGGTCAACTCCACCGACGCAGGGATCTCGACGGCGACGATCTCGGTTCCGTACAACGCAATCTGCGCCGTCGCAGATTCCACCAAGTAATCGGCCACATCGCCCAGAGTGACGGGCTGCACGTTGATCTGTTCGTACGTATCGGTGTCCATGAACACGAAGTCGTCGCCGTCCTTGTACAAGAACTGCATGTCTCGACGGTCGATGATTGCCTGCTCGACCCGCACGCCCGCATTGAACGTGCGCTCGATCACTGCACCGGTACGCACGTTGCGCAGTTTGGTACGCACGAACGCGCCACCCTTGCCGGGCTTGACATGCTGGAATTCGACGACGCTGAACAAGCCCTTGTCCAGTTCGAGGGTGACGCCGTTCTTCAATTCGTTGGTGCTAATTGCAGGCACGAGATGTCCTTTGGTGATTCGGTGAGTATGTCGCAGCCGGTGTCTGTGACGACCACGAGGTCCTCGATTCGCACACCGCCGAGCCCTTCACGATAGACCCCAGGCTCCACCGTTACTACTTCCCCACTTTGCAGCGCCTCGGACATTGCCGTACGCACCCATGGCTGTTCGTGAATTTGCAGTCCCACGCCGTGGCCCGTGGAATGAATGAACTCCGCACCGAGCCCTGCGTTGGCGATGATGTCGCGACAGACTTTGTCCACATCGCCCGCGGTGACACCGGCACGCACTGCAGCCAAGCCCGCCAGTTGCGATTCTCGCACCACGTCGTGCATACGACGTAGTTCCGGGGTGACCTCACCAATCAGATAGGTGCGGGTCATGTCCGAGTGGTATCCATCTACGAGGGCGCCGACGTCGATCACCACCAAGTGACCTTCTTCGATCACCGCGGAGGTTGGTCGATGGTGCGGACGCGCACCATTCGGACCCGTCGCGACGATGGTGTCGTAGCTCGGGCCATCGGCACCATGGCGACGCATGCGGTATTCGAGTTCATCCCGTACATCGCGTTCGGTGGGACGCGCGGACATCATCGGAGCCACTTCGGCCAAGGCCGCATCGGTGCAGGCCGACGCACGTTTCATCCGTGCAATCTCGGCGGGTGTCTTACGGCGACGCAGGTGTTGCACCACCCCCGATACTGCAACGAGCGTTGCGGTCGTTTGCGACCGAACGGTTTCGAACTGCGAATGAGTGACTTCGCTCGGATCTATTGCCACCGCACCGGCTGGACCAAGGGTGCGTTCCATCGCTTCTCGCAACGCCGTAGCGCTGGTTCCGACCACTACCCGTGCAGCAGCCCCGGCAGCGCTCAATTGATGACGCGCTTGTTCGCCATAACGACCATCGGTAATGAGCACCATCTCATCAGGATGCACCACGAGCGTGCCGGCGGAACCCGTGAATCCAGTGAGCCAACGGATGTTGTTGAGATCGAACACCAGCAGACTGCCTGCCGTGACCCCAGCCGTTGGATCCTTTCGTTGCGCCAACTCGCCTCGCACCAGCTGGTCGCGACCCGACACGGACAGCGCTGGAAGCGGTGTCGAAATGTCTGCGTGGTGAACGACGGCGGTCACGCAGACTCCAAATGTCGAACCAGGGCTTGTATTCCCAGCACGTACGACTCACCACCGAAGCCGGCGATGGTTCCAATGGCCACCGGTGCAATGACGCTCTCATGACGCCACGGTTCGCGCGCCGCGGGGTTCGAGAGATGTACTTCAACGACGGGAAGCCCGGCACTCTTCAGGGCGTCGTGCAAGCTCCAGGCAAAGTGGGTGAAGGCCCCGGCGTTCATGACGATGCCCGCGTAGCGAACGCCCGCTTGCTGCACCATGCCGATGAGTGCCCCGAGATCGTTGGTTTGCTCACTGTCGACCTCGTAACCAAGACCGTTCGCAACAACGGTTGCGCGAGACACATGATCAGCCAAGGTAGCGGTTCCATAAATGGCAGGTTCGCGCGTTCCCAGAAGATTCAGGTTGGGACCATGGAGCAGCAACAGACGCTTATGTGTCGAAGCCATGGGTTCAGGGTACTGAAAGTGCCGTGAATGCCGAGCTCAGTGCGGACATCTCCACTCCGCGAACGGTCTCGATCCCGTGCACACCATCGAGCACGAAGGTGAGCCCGTCAACTGCCTTCTTGTCGTGGTGCATGAGTTCCACCAACTGGTCTCGACGTACACCTGCAGGAACCGACATCGACAAGCCGTAGTGGTCAACGATGACCTTGCGATGATGCTCCACACGAGCGTCGTCGATACGGCCGAGTGCGCGCGCAAGATGGGCAGCGAACATCATCCCCACGGCCACCGACTCTCCGTGCGCGAGGGCGAAATCAGAGGCGATCTCGAGTGCATGACCCAACGTGTGTCCGTAGTTCAGGATCGCACGACGCCCCGCTTCTCGCTCATCACTCCCCACGATTTCCGCCTTGATCTGCACGCATCGTGCGATGCGCGCGTCGAGGTCGAGCGCCAACAAATCGTCACCGGTGAGGAAGTGGTACTTGGCCATTTCGCCCCTGCCGCAACGCTGCTCGCGCTCTGGAAGCGAGTCGAGGAATACCGTGTCACAGATGACGCCACTTGGTTGCCAGTACGCCCCAACGAGGTTTTTCCCTGCACGAAGATTGACCCCGGTCTTGCCCCCGATTGCCGCATCGATCATTCCCACCAAGGTGGTGGAGACGTGAACCACTCGCACGCCGCGATGCCATGAGGCAGCAGCGAAGCCGGCAACGTCGGTCACCATTCCTCCCCCAATACCAACGATGAGATCGTTTCGCGTCAGGCCAGCCACGGCGAACTCGTCGCAAAGTCGCTCGATCGTGGACATCGACTTGTGCTCTTCGGACTTTCCGATGACGTGTCGTGACACCAACACGCTCGTTGGTAGGTACGACGCGATCTCTGCGGGGAGACCCTCCTGCGTGACGATTGCAACTCGTTTGGCATCGGTCGGGATGAGCGACGCCAGTTCGCGGATTGCACCACGACCAACCACCACGTCGTATGAACGCGCCCCAAGTTCCACCCGAACACGCCGCGTCATGACATTGCCTCCGTAGTCCTTGCAATCATGATGCATGTTCCTTGGCGAGTGCAGCCACGACTTCCTGCACCACTTCAGCGATCCCCTTGCCCGTGGTGTCGAGGCGCACGTCGGCCACCGACTGGTACAACACACGTCGCTCACCATCCAGGGCCATCAGGCGGTCTTCGACGTCGCCGTCGAGCAGCGGTCGGTGCGCACCGCGGCTGGCGCGCTCCCCGAGCGCCGACACGTCGGCGTCCAACCACACGACCACATCGGCATGCTCACGAAGCGCCGCGCGATTGGATTCGCTGAGGACCGTTCCGCCGGCGGCAGCAACCACGACGTCGACCGGCGACTTCAGAGATTCTGCGAGCACTTGCGACTCGAGCGTACGAAAGGCCGCCTCACCATCACTGGCGAAGATGTCACGAACGGACTTCCCGGCACGTGTCTCCACGAGGTCGTCCGTGTCAACGAAGTCGACGCCGAGCCGTGACGCAACGGACCTCCCCACCGTGGTTTTTCCGGCGCCCATCATTCCCACCAGCACGACGATGCGGGACATCTCAGCTATCGCAGCGACTCGGCAAAGGCGCTGGCGTTGCGAACGAATTCCTTCACGGAATCGCCCCCGAATTTGCGCTGTGCTTCGGCAGCCAATACCAAGGCGATCATCGTTTCGGCGACGACACCCATGGCCGGAACGGCGGTCACATCGGTGCGCTCCTTGAAACTCACCGTTTCTTCCTTGGACACCACGTCCACCGTCTTCAAGGTCGGACGATTCAGCGTGGACAAGGGTTTCATTGCGGCGCGCACCACCAGCATCTCGCCGGTGGTCATCCCACCCTCGGTGCCACCAGCCTTGGCGGTCTCACGCCGGTAGGCCGAGGACGATTCATCCCACGTAATCGCATCATGGGCTTGGCTGCCGCGTAGCGCTGCACCGGAAAAGCCGTCGCCAATCTCCACGCCCTTCACGGCTTGAATACTCATCACCGCCTGTGCGAGCATGCCATCGATCTTGCGATCCCAGTGCACGTGACTCCCGAGGCCAACTGGCAAACCATAGGCGAGAACCTCCACGACACCACCAAGACTGTCGCCGTCTTTGGCCGCCGCCTCGATCTCGGCGATCATCTTTTCTTCTGTCGCCTTGTCGAAGCATCGCACCGGAGACTCGTCGATTCGGTCAGAGTCGCTAGGTCGGGGTCGCTTCACTGCGTCGCTCGATACCGAACCAAGCGACACCACATGCGACACGATCTCCACACCGATCTGTTTGAGGAGCAGTTTCGCCAGTGCGCCTGCCACCACCCGAGCGCTCGTCTCGCGCGCACTCGCGCGCTCCAGGACGTCGCGGGCGTCGACGAAGTCGTACTTCTGCATGCCGGCGAGGTCAGCATGCCCTGGCCGTGGCTGCGTGAGGGGTTTCTTGGTTGCGCCGGGGTGCGGCGACATCTCCTCGTGCCATACGTCGCTTCGGAACCATTCCGTGTTCTTGATGAGAACTGCAATCGGCGAGCCGAGCGTACGACCATGGCGAATACCGCCTATCAACTCGATCTCGTCTTGTTCGAACTTTTGACGCGGTCCACGACCAAAACCCAGTCGACGGCGCGCCAACTCATCGGATATGTCGGCGACGGTGACCGGCACGTTGGAAGGCATTCCTTCGACGATGACCACCAGCGCCTGACCGTGACTCTCGCCAGCGGTCAAGTAGCGCAACATGCGAAACAATTCTACCGTTGGCGCTGAGACAGCTCTCGAAGAGCGGCTTGTCGCAAAAGTGCAACATCGGGTAGTCGACCGAGCCACACTTCTTGTTGCCGAGCAGCCTGCGCACACAGCATGTCCAAACCGTCCACTACTCGTGCCCCACACAGTCGAGCGGCACGAAGCAATGGAGTTTCAAGCGGGTGATACACGACGTCCAGCACGGTGTGTCGCGATGTCAGTCCACTCGTATCGAATGGCAGTGCACCGGGTGCGACACCCTCCATTCCGAGCGGAGTGGCATTGACGATGGTCGGGCATTCCCCGAGTGTCTCCACGCCCACTTCAATGGTGGATCCGGAACGTGCGGTATTGCCAACCGCGACGGCGTCGCGGCGGCGGTCTTGCGACCGATTCGCTACGGCGACGCGCGATCCTGCACGGGCAAGAGCGGCAACGATGGCGCGGGCAGTTGCACCCGCGCCGACCACACCCACCGATGACATGTCGGCTCCCGCTCGAATCAGCGCATCGACACACCCGACACCATCGGTGTTGTACCCCACCAGACGTCCGTCGGCACTGCGCGCCACGGTGTTGACCGCGCGAACCAATTGAGCCTCGGCGTGTACCTCGTCGAGTGCATCCATCACGAGTTCTTTGTGCGGCATGGTGATGGACAATCCGGCGATTCCCAGTACACGCATCGCATCGATGGCGGCGGTTGCACGTTGAGGATCCACCTCGAACGCGCCGTACACCCAATCATCGCCGTGTGCAACAAAGGCCGCATTGTGAATGACTGGCGACAAGCTGTGACCCACCGGACTACCGATAACTGCGGCCACTTTCGTGCGAGCGGTCAGGTTCACGGAAGGATTCCGGCGGCTTGCGCGGCTGCAACGTTGCGTTCGTGCAGGCGATACGTCGTGGAAAACGCATGTCGTCCTTCACGATCGGAAAGCACGTAGAACAACACGCGACACGGCTCGGTTTTCTCCCGCTTGTTCCGCGCGGTGCAGAGTGGATCGTCGTCAGCGGGATCGTCGGCCGGATTCATCGCCGCGATCAACGATGCTTCACCCGGATTGGCGATCGGCGTGGGGGGCAGCCCCTTGCGTAGGTAAACGTTGTACGGCGAATCAGCCGCTTTGAGATCGGCAAATGCTGCGCCATCGGGCGCTTGGTAGTACAGCGATGCATCGATCTGCAACTCCATGTCGAGTTCGAGCCGATTGTGAATGACTCGCGACACCACGGCGCGTTCCTCGGCAATCTTGACTTCCTTTTCGATCAACGAAGCGATGATCAAGATCTCGTACGGAGTGCGACCAAGCCGCTGCGCGGCAACTTCGATGTCGTTTGCCAGGGCCCGGGCGCGCATCTCTTCGATCATTCGCACCAGCACGTCTTCTTCCGTTTCGTAAGCCGCCACCCGATAGAGGGCAGGAAACAACAACCCTTCGTACGACGTGATGCCCTCCGGGCGGAATGGTACGGCAAGCGAATTTGCCGCCAGCACTGCGTCAATGTCCTCGACGGTGAATCCGGGCGCGTCCCGCTCCAAGCGGCGTGCAATCTGAGCAACGGTGAAACCCTCCGGGAACACCACCTCCACTTCGATCACTTCGCTGTCCAGGGGTGTCGCCGCAACCCCCTCGGTGCCAACTTGATTTGCGAGGTCGCGTACTTGCCAGCCTGCCCACGCCACAAAGAGCAGGGCTACCGCACCAAGACCCACGAGGATTTGTCGCGAGTAGCGACGCAAATCCGGAATCATGCCGTCGTTGTCAGCGGCGTCATCGGGGCGCACGCGGTCCCACGGATCTTCATTCCACTGGTCGGAAGAACTCATGGTGCTTCCATTCTGCGCTCATGACGACGGTGATCGAGGTATGCCTGCAACATCACTGCAGCCGCCACCTTGTCCACCACGCGTCGACGTGCATCGGCTTTCATCTCCAATTCCATCAGCGAGCGGTCCGCGGTCACCGTGGTGAGTCGCTCATCGTAGAGATGTACGGGAATTCCCAGCGCGAGGCGAAGCTGTTCAGTTTCCTCCGTCGCACTCTGCGCTGCAGCCGTGACCTTGCCGCTCATGTTCAAGGGCAAACCCACCACTACTGCCTGCACTTCATATTCGGCGATCAACTTTGCGATGTTCGCGTGGTCCTGTGCGCGCGACTTGGAGCGTTCAACGACGGTGAGCGGTGTCGCTACGCGCTCATCAGGGTCGCACAACGCCACACCGATTCGTTTGGAGCCGAGGTCGAGTCCGAGACAACGCATCACTTTCCACGCCGTGCTGCGTCTACCGCCTTTGTCGCCGTCGCGAGCGCGTCATCCAGAGCAGCCGCGTTCTTGCCACCGGCAGTGGCGATGTCCCCTTTGCCGCCACCACCTCCACCAACTTGCTTGGCAGCATCCTTGATGAGGTCGCCCGCCTTCAGCCCACTCACAGGCGTTACCGCGGCCACCAGTGCGACGCCACCGGAATCAGAAACTCCTCCCAGGACCACTGCCTCGATGCCCGACTTCGTTCGAACGGCTATGGCGAGGTCGCGCAATTCTGCAGGCGAAATACCGTCGACCCGCATGATGAGTGCACCATCAACTGCTCTTTCCGCCAATTCTCCTGCCTGCGACAACACGTTGGCGGCACGGAGCTTTTTCACCTCGTCGGTCAACGCCTTGGCATTGTCGATTGCGCGCTGGGCTGCCGACACGATGTCATCGGGCTTGGTGCCAAGAACGTCGGCTGCATTCGCAACACGGTCGGCGAGATCCAGGAGATAGTGCACGGCATTGTCGCCGGTGACGGCCTCGATTCGCCGCAGGTTGGAGCCAATGGACCCCTCGCTGATCACCTTGATGGGTCCGATGTC
>SXPV01000004.1 GCA_005793215.1 Actinomycetota bacterium | reverse complement strand
TTTCGGTAGGTCGTCAACTTTCCGCCGGTGATGGTGACCATTCCCGAGTCGCTCACGATCACCTTGTGGCGACGCGACAAGTCGGCGGTGCGACCCTTCACTGCTTCGCCATCACTCGACACGACGAGTGGGCGTAAGCCAGCCCATGTACCCACCACGTCGTCAGGAGTGATTGCGCGCGAACCCGACACTGCTTTGTTCAGTGCACGCAAGCAATAGTCGATGTCATCTTGGGTGCACTGCGGGTCGTCGATGCTGCCCTGGTAGTCGGTATCGGTGGTGCCAACGTAGGTGTATCGGAAGGTGCCATCTCCGTTGGGCATGTGTGGCACGACGAAGAGCGACCGCTTGTCTCCCGGCACGGGAATGACAACGGCTATGTCGTTTTGCACCAGCTCCCACGGCACGGTGATGTGAATTCCCTTGGCCGGACGAATCGTGACGGAGTTGCCACCTACATCCATCTGTCGCATTGCATCGCCCCAAACACCAGTGGCATTCACCACGACGCGCGCGCGAACATCGAACGTCTCGCCCTCGTGCGTGCGCAGTGATGCACCGACGACTCTCCCGCTTGCGTGCTGTGATGACTCCTTCAGCAGCCCCGTCACCGCGCAATAATTCACCGCCACGGCCCCACGTGACACTGCCGACTGCACCAATGTCAAGGTGAGGCGTGCGTCGTCGGCTTCGGCGTCGAAGTACAGGTATGCAGATGAGAGTTTGTCGGCGCGCATGGTGGGCATGTGCGCGAGAGCAGTCTTGGCGCGCAGTCGACGATGCAATTTGCCCACACGCCATCCACCCGTGAGGTCGTACATCCACAACGCCGAGCCAAGCGCGCGCGCAATCTTTCGCGATACGACTCCGTCACGGGTCATGATCGGAATCATGAAGGGGAGTGTTCGCACGAGATGCGGAGCGTTGCGCAACAGTCGCTGACGCTCGTGCAGCGCTTCGTACACCAGTGCCACATCACCCTGTTGCAGGTAGCGCAAACCACCGTGAATCAACTTGCTGCTCTTGGACGATGTACCTGACGCAAAGTCGGTTCGTTCCACGATCGCCACCCGCAGCCCTCTCGCCGCGGCATCGAGGGCGACACCAGCCCCGGTGATTCCGCCACCAACCACCAAGAGATCGAAATCATCGCTGCGAAGTCGAGCCATTGCCGCACGGCGCCTGGCCGTCGCCGAGCCCGCATCCGTCGCCGAGCCCGCATCCATCGCGCGCCAGCCTAGAAGCACCAGCGAAGTCATCCCTATCCGTGCTGGGCTGTGAGCATGTCATTACCTGAAATCTTCAATTGTCTCGGTGAGAGTCCGACGCCTTGCATCTAATACGGTTTGTTGACCGACATACTCATTGCACCAACGTTCGTCGCACAGACTGAAGTTTCATGACCGTTACCTACGATCCACATCATCCGATGTACCTCGACGAGGCCGACACTCGTGTGGAGCTCGCTCGTGTGTTCGACACGTGCCACAGCTGTCGTCGGTGCGTCGAGCTCTGCCCATCGTTCCCGACCCTCTTTGGCTACATCGATCGTCATGTCGACCTCGACGCAGGCAGGATGACGCCGTTCCAACAGGATCACGTCGTCGATCAATGCTTCCAATGCAAACTGTGTTACGTCAACTGCCCGTACATCCCCGGTCAGCACGAATCAGCAATCGACTTTCCTCGTCTAATGTTGCGGGCCGCTGCAATGCGTCGTTCGAGTGGTCGAGTCACACTCCGCGACAAGGTCACGTCGGCGTTCCTGGGAAGTACCGACGCAATTGGTGCGCTGGCGGTCGTCACGGTGAAATTCACCAACAAGGTGATCGGCGCCAAGCCCGGCTCGCTTATTCGTAAGGCAGTGGAAGTCACCACAGGTGTCTCCAGCGTGCGCTTGCTGCCGATGTTTGCACGCGAGCGATTCTCTGCTTGGTTCACCAAGCGACCCAGGGTTCGCGTTGGCAAGAGGCAGGGCAGGGTGACGGTGTTCCCAACGTGCTTGGTGGAGTATCAGGAACCGACAATCGGCAAGGCACTCGTCAAGGTGTACGAGCACAACGGCATCGAATGCTCGCTCACCACCGCTGGTTGCTGCGGTGCGCCGTACTTGCATGGTGGCGACATGGCCAAGTTCACCAAGATTGCTGTTGACAATGTTGCGGCGTTGGCCGCCGAAGTTCGTCGAGGCACTGACATCGTGGTACCACAACCCACCTGCGGCTTTGTGTTGAAGAAGGACTACCTCGACTATGTCGGTGGTCCGGATGCACTACTGGTGTCGCAGCACACGTACGACGCCGCCGAGTATCTCATGAAAGTACATGCGACGGAAGGGTTATCCCTCGACACGGACTTCGATGGACCGGTTCCCGAAACCATCACTTATCACACCCCGTGTCATCTGCTCGCTCAGAACATCGGCTTGAAGAGCCGCGATCTCATGAAGCTCACTGGAGCCAGGATCAAGGTTGTGCAACAGTGCTCTGGCATCGACGGCTTGTGGGGCTTGCGCGCCGAGAACGCCGAACTCAGCATCCCCATTGGGAAAAAGTTGGCTGCCATGGTGAAGGACGCCAACGGTGACGTGGTAGTCGGCGACTGTCACCTTGCCAACACCGTGATTACCGAGCAGTCGGGTGTGACACCGCATCATCCGTTGCAGGTGGTCGCTCGGGCGTACGGACTCGACACCGAGTAGTACAGAAATGCCTCGATCATCGGTGGTGATCGCACCGACTCGTCAAGGCCTGTCAAGTGCGTTGCCGTGCAACAGCGATGAAGCGACGCTGGCCGTGGAGTCTCCGGCGTGTCACATGTCTCCCCGTTAGGGCTCATGTGTGAGCACGTTTGCCTTTACGGTATGCGAGTGGCATTTCGCCACATTTACCCCCAAACAAAAAGGAAACATCATGAAGAAAGTATTTGCCGTTGCAGTAGCAGCAGCTCTCACGCTGGCAGCCTGCGGATCCGATGACGAGGCGTCAGAGGACACCGTCGCGGAGACCACCGTCGCCGAAGAGGTCGTCGCAGCCGACGACATCGTCGCCGTTGCAAGTTCAAACCCGGATTTCGCCACGCTCGTCGCGGCGGTTTCGGCAGCCGGCCTGGTGGAGACTCTCCAGGGTGAGGGTCCATTCACCGTGTTTGCTCCAACCGAAGCAGCATTCGCTGCCTTGCCAGAAGGTTTGCTTGCCAAACTGCTCCTGCCTGAGAACCTCGCAGTGTTGACCGCGATCCTCACCTATCACGTCGTGCCAGGAAAGGTGATGTCTACTGACGTCACTGCCGGAGACGTTGCAACCGTTGAGGGCTCGACCATCGCCATCACCACCGACATGGGCGTGAAGGTCAATGGCGCGAATGTGGTGACCGTGGACGTTGCCGCCAGCAATGGCGTCATCCATGTCATCGACGCAGTCATCGTGCCACCAACCGTGGACTTGAGCTCGCTCTAAACACCACGAATTGAATCGATCCACCATCCGCCGGTGGGCTCACGAAAGTGGGTCTGCCGGCGGATGTTTTTTGTCCACCGGCGGCTGACGCTATTCGTGCAGTGCCTTTGCCAGCTTCAACGTTGCAAGTTGATCCGGTTGTTGCAGCCCACGTAGGGCGATGTCAAAGTCGGGGAGTGCGTACACCTCGCCGGCGTCGGTGATCATGATGTAGCGGTCGAACTGGGCAAGAAAGGTGCGGTCGTGGCTGACGGCCACCACCGTGCCCTCGAAGCCATCGAGAGCCTTCTCCAGAGCTTCAGAAGATTCGATGTCCAGATTGTCCGTGGGTTCGTCGAGTAGCAGAACGTTGTGTCCCTCGATCTCCAGCCGCAGGATCTCCAAACGTGCCTTTTGTCCTCCTGACAGCGTTTCGAACTTCTGTCGTGCCTGATTGCGCAGGCCGTAGCGGGCCAGGGTTTTCATCGCGCGCTCTTCATCGGAGATCCGGTCGTGCACGATGTCGATGCACTCCCGACCGAGAAAGTCGGGACGGTCGTTGATCTGGGTGAACACACCAACCGAGGTACGTGGCCCGAAGCGAACTTCACCGGTGGAGGGGACGAGTTCCTGTGACAGCGCCTTCAGTAGGTGGGTTTTTCCGGTTCCGTTCGGTCCGATCAGCGCGACACGCTCGCCATGGTAGATCTCGTCGGAGAATGGATGAAAGAGATCGTGCATCGACACACCGTTGAGTTGTGCGACGCGTCGCGCTGCGTCGGCACCACGAAGTCGAACGTAAATCTGTTGGTCGGGAACGGGAGGGGGTGGGGGGCCGGCCGCTACGAATTTCTCCCATCGGGTCTCTGCGGCGTTTGCCTTCGTAGCGTTCTTGAAGTTCTGCGCGGCACGCTGCTTCATGATCTTCATGTGATGGAACAGACGCCGCTCTTCTTCGTGCCATCGCTTCAGATCGTCGCCGAGTAACTCCTGTCGCTTCTCACGGGCATCGGGGAACGAGGCGAATGATCCACCGTGCACCCAGCATCCGGAACCTTCCACGGCGATGATCTTGTTCGAGCAGCGTTCCAAGAGCGTGCGGTCGTGGCTCACCATCAGGATGGTGGACGAACACGAGCGAAGTTCGTCCTCCAACCATTGACGGGTGGGAATGTCCAGGTAGTTGTCCGGTTCGTCCAACAGCAGCACATCGGCACCCGAGTGGAGCAGTAGGTCAAGGACGAGTCGCTTGCGCTCGCCGCCGGAGAGTTCCGATACGAGGCGAGTAAAGACATCGTCGACCTGGCTCTTGACACTTCGTTGAGCGGAGGCTTGCCATTGTGACTCCAACTCGTATCCGCCGAGGTCTCCCCAGGTCGACAACGCCGTGGCATACGCCATGCCGTCGTCCTCGCCAGCATGCATTGCACGTTCGGCACGCACCAATTCGCGACCGGCCTCACGAAGTGCGACTGGCGCAACCTCGATCAGCATCTCGCGCAAGGTATCGGTGGGACGTGACATGCCGACGTCCTGGGTCATGTAGAGCATGGTCCCGTTGATCGAGAACTCGCCTGTATCGGCTTCGATCTGGCCCGAGAGGATCCGCAGGATGGTGCTCTTGCCGACTCCGTTTGCCCCGACGATTGCGGCATGTTCGCCTGGAGCAACTCGAAAACTCACGTCGAAGAACAACTGATCGCCACCCGGGGGTCCGTATTCCAATTCGCTTACGACGATGCCAGACACAGCTCCCTATTCTGTCGGAGCCCCCGTGGTGTGGACGCGGTGAGGGGTCCTGACGCTCGTAGCCTTCGTGCGGTGGTGAACCAACTGTTTGGTGCAAATCCACTCTCGCGCGAGGCCGCGCATGCCCTCATGCAGCACATACTGCAGGGGGAGATGTCGCCCGAGGACATCCGGCGGTTTCTCATTGAGTACAACGAGCGTGAAGTTACCGGAGATGAACTGAGTGGTTTTTTGCGCGCGGTGCGTGACGCCGCAACGACGATTCCTCTGCCGCCCGAGATTGCCGAGAAGGCCATCGATATCGTCGGCACGGGCGGCGACAGGAGCGGCTCGGTCAATGTGTCGACCATGGCGGCGTTCGTCGTGGCTGGCGCAGGAGTTCCGGTGTGCAAGCACGGCAATCGATCGGCCTCCAGCAAATGCGGCACAGCGGATGTGCTCGAAGCGCTCGGTGCACGAATCGAGCTGTCGCCGGAGCGGGTGGGGCGAAGCGTCAGCAGGGTTGGTGTCGGGTTTGCCTTTGCGCCCGCGTTCCACCCTGCGTTTCGTCATGTGGGACCGATTCGTCGCGAGATGGGAGTACCAACCATCTTCAACTTGTTGGGCCCAATGGCCAACCCTGCCCCCGTGTCGTACATGCTGGTTGGCGTTGCGGATTCCGGTCGCGTGGACATCATGGCTCGAACGCTTGCCACTCGAACCAAGCGCGCCTGGGTGGTGCACGGTCACGGCGGACTGGATGAGTTGTCGCTGGCCGGCCCCAACCAGGTGAGCGATTCCAACGCCGGAACCATCATCGTGGACGGCCAAAGTATCGGTCTTGCGCGAGCCGACAACAGTCACTTGCGCGGCGACGACCCAGCTCACAATGCAGCGATCGTGCGAAAGGTATTGGAGTCCACACTGCACGGTCCGATTCGCGATGTGGTGGTGCTGAATGCGGCAGCGGCACTGGTGGTGGCTGGTGCCGCACGTGACCTCGCCAACGGGGCGCTTCTGGCGACTGCCGCAATCGACAGTGGTACGGCCCGCGCCACGCTGGATGCCTTCGTCGCCGAAACTACGCTGAATTCGTGATTCGTGTAACGGTTCCCGCCAGCACGGCGAACCTTGGTGCTGGGTTCGACACCCTCGGATTGGCGCTCAACATGTATTTGGAGGTTGGTCTTGCACAGCCCCACCAACCGAGCAATGCTCGCAACTGCGATGCCCACCATCCAGCGTCGGTGGCATTCGCGCGCAACGGTGGTGTCGGCACCATCTGGTCGCACGATCGAATACCGATGGGCCGTGGGCTGGGTTTCAGCGGAGCAGCCCGTGTTGGTGGGGCGTTACTGGCGATTGCACAGCGGGAAGGTGTGGTGGCAGCAAACTCGCTCGAGGCAAGACTTGCTGCATTCGCGATCGCCAGCGAGCTAGAGACGCATCCCGACAATGCTGCTGCCTCTGCACTTGGTGGGCTCACTGTTGCTGCCGGCAAACGAGCGATTCGTGTTCCCGTCGCGGTGCATGCAGACGTGGTGGTGTGGGTTCCGGAGAACACGACCTCGACGAAGGAGTCGCGCACCAAACTGCAACCCACGGTGACCCTTGCCGACGCCGTGTCTAATCTCTCGCGATCGTCGCTCTTCGTCGCTGCGATAGTGACTGGTGATGTGGCGGCACTTGCGGACGCCACTCAGGACAAGCTGCACCAAGACGTTCGATTGGCGATAGTTCCCGACACCAAACATGCCATGCAAGCCGTCCTTGGAGCCGGTGCGTATGCGTCGTGGCTATCGGGATCGGGGCCAACCATGGCGTGCCTCGTTGATCCGAGTCGGGCTGACGCCGTAATGGCAGTGTTGCCGCGAAATGGAACGGCACACCGACTACAGATCGACGTCAACGGTCCAGTGGTGCGTTAGCGCTGCCGTTTGCGGAGATATCTCGCAAGGTGCCACTGCGGAAACCAAAGAGTTGCTCGAGGTGTTTGAGCACCAACTCGTTCGGAATGAACGCGCGTTGGCGGAGATACGTCGTGACTTGCGGTCGGGGGTTCCAAGTGCGGTGATGCTCGATCGGGTGGTTCTGTCTGAGGAGGTCATATGCCTCTTTCGGATCGAACCCATTCGCAATCGCGATTCCCCACGCCGATGAGGTGCTGCGCGACATTCCTGCATGACAGTGCACGAGGAGATTGGGGCGACCCTCGCCCCACTTCACGATCTCGCGAACGTGGTCGAACGAGGGAGCCTGGTAGCCGGCGTACGCCACGGTGACATCATCGAAAGTGACGATCTTGTGGTCGGGATGCCCGAAGTCCGACACTTCATCGCAATGTGGTCCGACGGTGAGCACACTGGTGAAGTCGTTGCAGATCTCACGCGCTTCGTCGATGTTGCGTACGGTCGGAAGAAGATCGCTGCTGATGGAGGTGGTTGGTGTCGATGTGGTCATGCAAATGTTTACGCACGCACCACGCCCGGTTGTGATGTGGGAACGTCGGCGTTGACGAGCAACTGGTGAGTGGGCGACGGCTTATACGCGATCGGGACGATCACCCGGAAATTCACCGGTGTAGTCCATGTTCCAGAATTCGTTGCCACACTCTGGGCAGATGGTGAAGTCGTCATCATGGAACATGATGAGCGTGCCGCAATAGTCGCACGGCGT
>SXPV01000023.1 GCA_005793215.1 Actinomycetota bacterium | reverse complement strand
GCAATCAACACCGTGGAGCAGTACGAAGCATTTGTAGCCAAGCACGCAGTAGGGGCACGCGTGAAAGGCGTGGTTCAATCGTTTGCTTCGCATGGCGCGTACGTGCGAATCGGCGATGTGGCTGGTTATCTCCCCGTACGACTCATGAAGTCGCCTGCACCGCGAACCCCACGCGAACACGTGAAGATCGGTGAGGCGCTCACCTTGTCGGTGAGTGATTTCAACCAATCGCGACGCAGCATTGAAGTGAGTTTGATGCCGGTCGAGAAATCAGTGGCGACGAAAGCCACCAAAGCCGCCAAGCGATTGCCGGTTGCACGGGTGCTCAAGCGACGTCGACGTCGGGACTGATCTCTTCGAGTTCGCGGTGGGCCGTTTCGGGAAATGCCGTCACGACGATCACACTTACCGTCAACGGTGCCAGTGCCAGCAGTGTCATCACGCGTGAATAGCTCCAGCCCGCATCCAGTAATTGACCAGCGATAATCAGCCCAAGGCTTCCGCCGATGAGACCACTTGCCGTGACGGCCGCAGCCCCGGTGCCACGACGCGTGGTGGGGAACATCTCGCCGCGGTACACGCTGAGTGCGGGATAGGAGATTCCCAGAAGGATGCCTCCGCATACTTCTGATACCCACATCGCGGCGCCGCTCGTGGAGAATGCCACGACCACAAGAGCCGTCCCCAGCACCAACGAGATTGCGCCAGCCACACGTCGTCCTCGCTCATCGGCGATTCGCCCACCGATGATGATGCCGATTCCAGCGGGTATCGCCGTAACGATGGTGAAGGCAGTCACCATGAGGGCGTCGTAGTTGCGAACGTCGCGAAGGTAGTTGACGAGATACACACTCGCTGCAGCAACGAACACGCCAGTCAGTGATGCTGCTGAAATCTGTGCGAGCAGTCGTGAACGGGACAATCTGGGTGTGGCCGAGGTGACCTGATTCGAGTGCACGTGGCTGAAGCGTGACGTTTCGTGCAACTCGCGCTGCAACACGAGAGCTACGGGGACGAAGGCTAGGGAAATCAGGTACAGCCATCGCCAACCGGAGATCGCAAGGTCAGCGAGTGGCAGGGCTGCCACCGCCGTGCCGGAACCGATGCTGCTGGCGATTGCGACGAGCCCGACGGATCGAGCACGTGTTTCGCTCGACATCTCCTCGGTGAGCATGACGAGAATCATCACGTTCATGACCAGTGCCAGTGGGCGAGCGACGGTTTGTGACGCCACCAACCACTCATAGGACGGTGCCACTGCGCCGAGCGATGCCAACACGGGAGCACCCCAAGCAGCAGCGACCAGTACCCGTCGTCGTCCGATGCGATCGGCGAGCACCGCAATGGGCGGTACGAGTACCACTCCCCATCGCACGATTGCTGCGCCAAAACCAATGTCCGTGTCGGCTCGGTTGAATTCATCGGCGGCAAACGACACGGTTTGGGTGAACAGCGTGTTGACGAATGCGAATGGGATGGAAGCCAACGCCAGCAGGGTAAGGATTCGGCGTTCACCCGTTGATGGCATTGCGCGAGCATACTGAGAGAGGTGAAAATTCAGTCTCCGCGCATCGTTGTGCGCCGAAGTGGTCCGTTGTCAGGCTCGGTGCAGGTGCCCGGTGCCAAGAATTCGGTGCTCAAATTGATGGCAGCAACGCTGCTCGCCGAGGGCGACTACGTGCTCACCAATGTGCCTGCAATCACCGATGTGCACACCATGGCCGAAACTCTTGGAGCCCTCGGCGTGTCATCCACGTGGCTGGGGCCCCATGAGTTGCAACTCACCAACGCCGGCAATATCACTCCCGAAGTTCCCTTCGAGAAATTCGACAAGATGCGTGCCAGCCTCAACGTGCTCGGACCGCTGCTGACGCACTATGGCTCGGCTCGAATCAACTGGCCAGGTGGTGACGACTTTGGTGGACGCCCCATCAATCTCCACGTGTCGGGGCTGCAACGGATGGGCGCAACGGTTGAGGAAGGTTTGTACGACATCTTTGCGTTCGCCGACCGACTGAAGGGAACCACCATCGAGTTGGACATCCCGAGCGTTGGTGCCACGGAGAATCTGCTCACCGCCGCCATCTATGCAAAAGGCGTAACGGTCATCGACAACGCTGCACGCGAGCCCGAGGTGCAGGACCTCTGCAACATGTTGATTTCGATGGGAGCCGACATCGAAGGCATCGGCACGTCGCGTTTGATCATCCACGGGTGCGAACGTGGATCGCTGAGGAGTACCCGCCACACGGTGGTCCCCGACCGCGTACAGGCAGCCACCTACATGGCTGCGGTGGCGGTAACGGGAGGCGACATCGTGGTGCGATCCGCTCGCACCGAACACATGGAAGAGCTCCTGAATTGTTATGCCCGAATGGGAGTGGCGGTCACACCACAGCGCGACGGCGTTCGCGTGACTTCGCACGAACGACTTCGTGCGATCGACTTTGTCACGGAACCGTATCCCGGAATCGCCACCGACTACAAGCCGCTGCTCGTGGGAATGTTGTGCGTGAGTCGTGGTGAAGGATCAGTGACCGAGACGCTGTTTCCGGGACGTTTCCGTTACATCGAGGAATTCCGCAGACTCGGCGCATCGATTGCAATTTACGGCAACAAGGCCACGGTGCGAGGCGTGTACGAACTCATCGGTGGCGAAGTTCGAGTGCCCGACATCCGTGCCGGCGCAGCGTTGGTGGTCGCAGGACTGGTGGCAAGTGGCGAGACCGTCGTGCATGACATTCACCACATCGACCGAGGATACGACGACCTCGTCGGAAAACTCAGTGGTCTTGGTGCTGATGTGACTCGCGTTTGACGCGCTTGGTGGCCCGCCACAGTGCAAGGACGATCACGGCGATTGGTCCGGCAACGAGCAGGATCTCATCCCAACCACCTTGGTGTGCGAGCACGCTCCTATCGTAGAAGGGGATCGGTCGCATCATTGCGCCGACGTTCAAGAGGTGAGCAGTGTCAATTCGTAGTCAAGTTGAAGAGACGATCGAGGTCATTCGTCCGGCGTTGCAAGCCGACGGTGGCGACATCGTGCTACGCGACGTTGATGAAGCCACCGGAGTGGTATCGGTAACTCTCGTTGGTGCGTGTGGTACGTGCCCGGCAAGCGACCAAACCTTGAAGGCCGGAATCGAACGCATCATGCGCGATCGCGTTGATGGCGTGACTGAAGTCGTCGCGGTGTAACGCCGATGGCGACACGCTCACACGACCCTTCGCAACTCTTTGCCGCTGCCTACGCCGGCGACCGTGGTGCGTTGGCTCGCCTGTTGTCGTTGGTCGAGCGCGGGGGTGACGATGCGCGCGCGGCGGCCCGCCTTGCAAGTCCGCACGTAGGGAAGGCATATGTGGTGGGTATCACCGGTGCGCCTGGTGCCGGCAAGAGCACACTCACTTCGGCGTTGATCGGGGAGTTGCGTAAACGTGGCGCGCGGGTCGGCGTATTGGCCATCGATCCGTCATCGCCGTATACCGGCGGTGCAATCCTTGGCGACCGCGTACGAATGCAAGACCACACGCATGACGACAAGGTGTACATCCGTTCGATGGCAACGCGTGGACACCTTGGCGGTCTGTCGCTTGCAACCAGCGAGGCAGTGCGGTTGTTGGATGCGACGGGCCACGACTGGGTGATCGTGGAAACCGTCGGCGTCGGACAAGTCGAAGTGGAGATAGCCGGCAAGGCGGACACCACGGTGGTGGTGGTGAACCCGGGTTGGGGCGATGCGGTGCAGGCCAACAAAGCCGGACTACTCGAGATTGCCGATGTCTTTGCAATCAACAAGGCCGATCGCGATGGTGTGGAGTCCACTCGTCGCGATCTGCACGCGATGATCGAACTCACTGAGTTTGACGAAACGGAGTGGAAGCCCAGCGTTTCGGCGACGGTGGCGACCACGGGAGACGGTGTCGCCGAACTCCTCGACGCCGTGTTGGTGCACCGCGCCCACGCCGAGAAGTCGGGAGACCTGTTGCACCGACGTGAGATACGGCGACGTGAGGAATTGCGCGAGATCGTGGAGCGTCGACTCGAGTTGCGAGCGCGCCAAGTATGCAGTGGGGCTGCATGGGATGACCTCGAGTCCCGGGTGGCGTCAGGCGTGCTCGATCCGTGGTCGGCTGCCGACGAGATGTTGCGCGGTGTTTCAGCATGAGTTCGAGTCGACGCTCGGTAACTCCCGCATGAGTTCGGCGCACCCGCGCGCCGAGGACAGCGAGCGCAAGCGAGTGGTGAGCGCCAGTCTCACGCTCGGTGCTGCCGTCGGTATCACTGCATTGTCCTTCGGCTTGGCCGCAGTGTCGTCGGGTGCAACGGTGCTGCAGGCATGCGCATTGTCATTCTTCACGTTCACTGGTGCGTCGCAGTTCTCGGCGATGAGCGTGGTTGGAGCAGGCGGTTCTCTTGGAGCAGCGTTCGGTGGAGCGGCATTGCTCTCGGTGCGAAACTTCGTCTACGGCGTGGCACTTGCTGGCAGGGTTTCCAATGACGCAAGTGGAAGGCGATTGCCGTTGCTACAGCGACTCCTTGCCGCGCAGTTCGTGATCGATGAAACCACTGCGATGACCACTGCCGAATCGAATCCACGTCTGGCGAGAACTGCTTTTTGGGTAACCGCGTTGTCATTGTTCATCACGTGGAACCTCGGAACATTGGTTGGCGCACTTGCCGGTTCGGTGCTCGATACCAATGCGTTGGGTTTTGATGCCGCATTTCCCGCGGCCTTCGCAGCGATGTTGCCCTCCCACCTTCGTACGCGACGCGGTCGTATGGCTGCATTGACCGGGGCGGTGGTGTGTGTGGCGTTGACGCCGTTCGTCCCCGTCGGTATGGCGATTCTGGTGGCCGTCGTGGGAGTGTTGTTCGGAGTTCGACCGTGAGCGACATCACGCTTTCTGCCGGACAACTCTGGATGCTCGTCGTCTTGTTGTCGGGCGTTGCCTATGGACTGAAGGTGCTCGGATTTGTGGTGGTGGGAAATCGAACGATGCCACCAGTTCTGGAGCGATGCTTGGCGCTCATTCCGGCGAGTTTGCTTGCGGCGCTGGTTGCAAAGGACACCTTTACTTCGGCTCAGGAGCTGGTGCTTGATGCCCGCGCCGTGGGACTTGCTGTGGCAATCGTTGCGGTGTGGCGCAAGGCGCCATTCATCGTGGTGGTGGTGGCAGCCATGGCGGCGACTGCGTTAGTTCGCACCCTCGCATAACGCAGCAAGCCGCTTCAGGTTGCCCCGCCAAATGGCGCGCAGCACCAGTTTGCCGCCGACGAAGGCGCCAAGTGGACCGCCGAGCCACCAGGGAAACGTAAGCCTCTCGGTCCACTCGAATCGCGTGACTCGTTCGTTGAGTGCCGTGAGGGTGAACACTCCACTGCCCGTGACCAAGCCGATGTGCTCGACGCCCATGGCGTGACCAGGTTCCCAGCGGGTGATGCGCATGGTGTCGGTGAGCTTGATCGGACCAACCTTGGTTTTGCAGAGAAACTGCGTGCCCACACCGCGACGCTGCTCGGTGGTGAATTCGATCGATTCGGCGTCGGCCATCCAATCGACATGATTCTCGACCGGCTCGACCACTCGCCACACATGGTCGATGTTGGCGTTGATGTCGCGTGACACAGTGATGTTACTCATCGACGTTCAGCGTACGTTGTCGTACACGCTCACGTGTCGCGAAGAGGAGTCGCTGAACGGTGCCTTTCGCCACGAGGAGTAGCGGGAGACAAGCCGAAGTCCGACCCGCTCGCAGGTTGCATCGATGGCCTGTGGCGGTTGATATCCGATGCGAAACGGACGACGCACGACACGCCCGTCGTCATGGGTGCTCAGGGTGATGCCGTCCACGTGGCCAGAGGTCGGGTCGAACGTGCTGGTGGTCTGCAGCGTCCATGGACCACGACGCTCATTCGTGGTTCCGGAAGTCGGCGCGTTCGGGTCGATGATGCAGGCGTCGATCACGAGGCGACCCGGGGTAGCCATTCGCGTGGCTGCGCTGGCGATGCACTCGAACTGCAACTGTGCCCCGACGAGATTGAACAACGTGTTGTACGACAAAAAGACGACATCGAACGGGCCCGGTGGTTGGTCTCTCACCATGTCACCCAGGTGGGAAGAGATTCG
>SXPV01000143.1 GCA_005793215.1 Actinomycetota bacterium | reverse complement strand
TCCCGCTCGGGCAAGCGATACCGACAAGTCCCGGATGGGGCGAGTGTTGGTGATTGCCGGTTCTCGCGGCATGGCCGGTGCCGCGGCATTGTGTGCAGAGGCGGCACTGCGAACTGGGTGTGGCTACGTATACATAGCAACAGTTGGAGCGATCGCTCCTGAGTTGACCGCCGCCGTACCCTCGGCAATTTTGCACTGCACTAACAACCGCGAGCAGGCGCAACTGACGAAAGCCGACCTTGCCATGCTCGTCGATGCGTGCAGCGACGTAGACGCGGTGATCATCGGTCCCGGTCTCGGCGGTGGCGTTGAAGGATGGCTTGGTGACTTGCTCGAACGAGTGAGATTACCCATGGTGTTGGATGCTGATGCACTCAATGCAATGGCTCGCACACCGGATCTTCTCGGGGTGCTCACGGACCGGCATGTCATTACTCCGCACATGGGTGAAGCAGCCCGACTGCTGGGGTGGGGCAATCAGCGAGATCGAGTAGAGAAGGACCGCATCGGTGCAGTCGTACATCTGTGCGCGATGACTCCTGCGAATGTGGTGTTGAAGGGTGCTGGAACGCTCGTGGCCCAACGTGGTCGCAACGTGCATGTGAACCCCACGGGAAATGCCGGACTTGCCAAAGCAGGAAGTGGGGATGTACTGAGTGGAATCATCGGCGCATTGATTGCACGGGGCATGGACGCTCACGAAGCGGCCGTTGCCGGAACGTGGCTCCATGGGCGGGCTGCCGACATGTTGTCACGCGAAGTGGGGGAGGACTCCTATATCCCAAGCGACCTCGCTCACGCACTCGGCGCAGCCATGCGCGACTACGAGAAGCAATGCAACGGAACCGCGGAGTATTAAGCCCTAACGAGCGCGTCGTTCACCTCAAGGGCATAGCCGAATCGGTTGCAGGCTGTCGTCGCCACCGACGAAAGCCAGGGCGTTAGGCGGTGGCCAGGGCGGTTTCTGGTAGTCGAATCGTCACGCACAGACCCCCCAATCGACCCTTGGCAAAGAGCACTTCGCCACCGTGAGAGCGCGCAATTGAGGTGAGAAGGTGAAGCCCCAGGCCAGTGCCGTGCTGATCAGTGGATCGAACCGATCCGAAGCGTTGCGTTCCTAGCGCTAGCTGTTGAATGTGGGCTTGTTCGAGGCCGGGTCCTGCGTCATCAATCGTAAACTCGACGAACTCGTCGCGGGTTGTGCAGCGGATCTCGATTGGAGCAGTTGCAGGAGTGTGGCGATGTATGTTGCTGAAGACATTGGCGAACAATCGCTCGATGAGCGCTCGATTGGCACAAATCACATGTGAGGTGCACCCGATGTCGATTGGTCGCTCTGGATCCAGCATCGCAAGGTCATCCGCGTGTGATTTCACCACCGCGCATACATCAAATCGCTCTGATTGCTCGGGTTTGGTAGACGACAACCGCGCGAGAAGTAGAAGGTCATCGATGAGTCGCGACATGCGCCTAGATTCCTGTGCGATTCGATCCTGGGCCCGGGCACGAGTCTCGGGATCCGCGTTGTTAGTAGTTGCGAGCAGATCCCCGTAGGCACGCACCGTGGTGAGCGGTGTTCGTAACTCGTGGGCAACATCCGCAAGGAACTCGCGCATCGAGGACTCGGATTGGGCCCGGCTGTTCGCGGCGTCCTTCAGGCTGTCAACCATGCTGGAAATTGATTCCTGCAGCTCGCGTACCTCGAGTGATGTCGAGTCCACAACAAGAGAGATGTCCAAGTGTCCGAGCGCCACACGTTGAGAGAAGTCCACGATTTGTCCGATTGGACGCAGGGACTTTCGGGTGATGATCGCGGAAAGAGTTCCGCCGAGGATGGTGAGAAGCAATGCAATGAGAGCATTCGTAAGGAGCTGTCGTTCGAGCTGACTCTGGATCGCTTCGACTCGTTCGCCGAATACCAGCCATTGTTCGTTGCCAAGCCCGATAGACACCACACGAAATGGAATTCCCGAACCAATGGTTATTGCATCTCCAAGTGCGGAGCTCAATTGATCGATCGTCAGTGGAGCAATCGTGGGTGCCGTAGGTGTGCTTTCTAGTAGCGAGATAGGGTCCTCGCCAACGACTATCAGAGTTGCGACGAAGTCGGGAGATGTGGATTCCACTGATTGCAGGAGGGCTGAAACCGGATCGCCACTCTCGGCTACCGTGCGGCGAAGTTCAGTGATTCTTTGGTCGACGGCGTCTAGTGCGGCGTTTCTGCTGGAGAATGCGGCGAGGGTGGCGAACAACGCAGTAGTGACCACAATCGTCAGTGACGTCACGAGCGAAATGCGACGAGCGAGTGTCATCCGCCAGCCTCGAACTTGATTCCGAATCCCCGGACGGTAATGATGTGCTCATGGTCGACGCAGTCAAGTTTTCGTCGAAGATATGACACGTACGTTTCGACGACGGTGGTAGAAGTCTCGTAGTCGATACCCCAGATGGATTCCAGAAGGTGGTTCTTGGAGAGTACCTTGCCAGGATGCTGCATCAGGTGGACCAACAGCCGGAATTCCGTAGGGGACAGACTGATCGGCTTACCGGCGTGGGTGACTGAGCTCGCTGACATGTCGATCTCGACATCACCAGCCCGCAATATGGTCACATCAGTTGCGCCACCGGCCCGTCGCAGCACCGCACTTACCCGCAGCGTGAACTCTTCCAATCCAAATGGCTTACGAATGTAGTCATCCGCCCCTAGCTTCAGACCCCGTACGATGTCATCGCGCTCATCACGTGCGGTCAACATGATGATCGGCAGGTGGGGTTTGCGGCGTCGTAGATTCTCAAGAACCGTAAATCCATCGACCCAGGGCATGTTGACGTCTAGTACGACGAGGTCGAACGGGGATCGGGTCGCCAGCTCAATTGCCTTGGCCCCGGAATCTGCCTCTGTGGTGAAGTATCCGGCCACACGCAGCGCATCAGCCACCGTCTGTCGCACTGCTGCGTCGTCGTCAACGACCAAAACGCTTGCCGTTGCCAAGTCAGTACCGTCCCACTACGACGGTACTGAGAAGCCTTCAACTCCCAGTAACTCCACGGGCAATTCACATGTTTCTCACAAGTTGGCGTTGTAGACAAGGTGGCATCCGAGCAAGCCTCGGCTATCAACGCTGACAGGAGAAAACCCCATATGACAATCAAGAAAGTAGTTACCTCTGCCGCACTCGTCGTCGCGCTCCTTGCGCAGGGAGGCAATGCATTGGCGAGCACAGAAGAAGCTGCATCGGGTCCGTCGGCAACGGATACTTCAACTTCGATCCCGTCTACGAAAAACACTGTGCGAAACAGCGAGTTCCATGCCGAAATGCGCGCATGGGTGAATGGACGTGTGGCTGCGATGCACGATTACCGAGTTGCGATTGCGGCTGCTTCAACGACATTGAAGAGTGCGCTGGACTCGGCAACGAGCAAAGAGGGTCGAAAGTCGGCAATGGCCGCGTTCAAGTCGGCTCGCGAAGTCGCAAAGTCTGCGTTGGACTCAGCACTTACAGCCTTGGGTGATCGCCCAGTCCGTCCAACCAGATAGAAGGGCTCACGCACGGCAAATTTCGAACCCCGATGACGGGTGATTGCACCGTGTCACGAACTGTTTCGTGAACCGTTAGGGAAAGCGTGAACCAGGGCAAAGCATGAAGAGCAAGCGAATTCCCTCTCCGTGTCTGGTGGTGCGGGAAAATCCGCATCCCGGGCACGGAACGGTGCTGGTTTTGGGAACCCCCCGAGGTGGCACCTCGGTGGTGGCCGGGATCTGTCACATGCTCGGTGTGCCGATGGGTCTTGAGATCGACAGATCCAACATGGAGGACCTACGATTTCGTGCGCTGCTCAACTCCGAACATCGCGCAGATTTGGCACCTGCATATTACCAGGAACTACGTCAGCTTGGTTCGATCGTTGGTGCCAAAGATCCCGTTGCAATTGACCATCTTCGGGCTGTGTACCCAGCAATTCCACAACCGATTTGGGTGGTGGCGTCAAGGGACGTCTACGCGTCCGTCCAGCGTGAGGTAGTGGAGGGTCACGAATTCTCTGAAATACTTCGTCACACCATCAGACGTAAATACGACGTCCTCGACTTTGTATTGGGTGTAGACGAGCCTTTGATCGTCGTGACGTACGAACGACTGATGCATGACCCCGTAGGGGCGGTGCGATCACTGGCACGATTCTTGATCGGCGACATTTCCGAGAGGGTCGTACAACAGACAGCACAACTTGTGAGACCACACGCCGATATGCCACATGATGTCGACTTTGTGGCCGCCCGAGAGCGGTACGACGAAGAGCAGTCCCTAGGCAGCAGCTCGGCGGTCGCGTAACCAGTTGTCGTGCGCCGATCGCAGATGGTGTGGCATCCGTTGTAGATGCCGGTGCGGAACGGGTGGTAACACGCGCCGTACCGCAAGCCCCGTGCGGGCAGTTTGCGCAACTCCGAACATCTGCAATCGCGAGACTGCGCGACCAAAGATGGTGCCCGTGTCCTCGCGTGCCGCCACACCGAGGGATAGTGCGGTGGCACGAGTGTCGAGCAGGTAGCCATTGGGGAAATCATCGAAACCAAAGTCGATGCGTCGCAGTAGCCATGTGGCGGATGGCCCCAGAACGGGGAGCCAAAACCACTCCACATAGTCCGACCGAGCGCCAAATCCCACGGATTCCACGGTGGTATCCAGCCAGGGCACAACGGTGAGGTTGGGTTGATAGGTGTTCACACCTAGGTGTGTGCGCGGGTCGGTACAAATGGCACACTATTTTTCGTACATGCTGAACGACGACACCAACTCCGTGGCGCGGGTGGAGGTATTGATTGCTGCCGCCCGCCGAGTCACGGTGCTGACAGGTGCGGGCATCTCCACGGCGTCGGGTATCCCGGACTTCCGTGGACCGAACGGCTTGTGGACCCGCGATCCCGATTCGCAACGCGCGGCCACGCTCAGCCACTATCTGAACGACCAGGACCTTCGCCAGCGATCGTGGCAAAACCGTGTGCGATGGCTCGGTAACGATCCGCTGCCCAACGACGGACACAAGGCCCTGGTCAAGTTGCACGAGCGTGGACAACTTCGCGCCATCGTCACACAGAACGTCGACGGGTTGCATCAGCGCTCGGGCATCGAGCCGCATCTCGTGCACGAGGTGCACGGCAACCTGCACCGTTCACGCTGTTGGGAATGTGGCGATCGTCGACCCATGGCACACGCCGTGCAGCGGGTGATC
>SXPV01000022.1 GCA_005793215.1 Actinomycetota bacterium | reverse complement strand
GCCCGGTGCCTTCGATGTTGGAGAAGTGCACGAACACATCCTGCTCGCCTTCGCGAGAGATGAATCCGAAACCCTTCTCGTCATTGAAGAACTTGACGGTACCGGTTGGCATGATTACTCATTTCTTTGTTTGCTATTGACGTATCGAGTGATATGTCGTGCCTCCACACTACTGAGGCGCACGGCCGTTTCCTAGCCCTCCGATACTTTTTCTCTATCGGGTGATCACTGCCTGCAACTCCCGCACTCGAAGCTGGTGGGACGTACCCAGGCGCAGGTCGGGTAATCGACCGGATGCACCAAGGTTGGTGCGCCAGGTCACCGACCACACCACATCCAAGCGGGCGCGGAATACTCCGGTGTCTCGGATGGACGAGGGGACCGGATACTCATACACACAATCCGTGGAGAGCACCCTGGAAAGCAGCGGCGTCCACGGGACACCAGGACCTTCGCACTCCACTACTTCACCACTGCCGTCACCGGGATGGAACTCCAAGGATTTTGGGGTGGCGGTTGTGGTCATCGTTACCATGCCGCGCGGCGTTGGAACTTGTGCGGTTACCGACACCGGCACCCAGAGGGCGGGATGCACCCAAAACCATGTGGGAGTTTTCACCACACCGCGTGAAGCAGGCGGTGAGAACGTTTGATCCAAGAGTGGCACGCGCTCGCGCACCACGTCGCGGGATGACTCGGCAATGGTCTCAGTGCTCACCTCAGGAATCCAGACCAATATCGAGTCGCCATCCCTGGTGCACTGATGCAAAATCCATGTCGTGTCGTTCCATTCGCGAGTCGTGGCACCCGTGCGCCCACCGAGACCGTACGTAGGAATCGGCAGACTCCAGTCGCACGAGCTGAGCGAGTGTTGGGAGCTGTACGACACGCCAGCAAAGATGTGTTCGCCGTCAATGCCCGCTTCGCTCGCGATCACCAAGGGGACTCGTGGTGTCGTCAACAGAGTGAGAATCACGAACCCAAACGTCATCAGACGCGACATCAGACGTGTCATACCTTGCAGAACTTTTCTGCCGGTGATCGACGTTCGATCCGCCTCGACCACAGGCGCCACGTGTCGTTGCTTTTTGCGAGTACCCATTCCACGCGGCGGGTCCACACCGTTGCATCAAGAATGATGTCGCCAAGCTCGGTGTCGGACATGCTCGCGTCGAAGAAGATGCGGGTGTCGTATTCGCATGTGATGAGTCGCACCCGGTCTTCACTGGAAGTTGAGATGGACTCGATTCGCCACTCCAGTCTCCCTTCGTTGGGTTTGGTGCGCAGTTGTTCGGTGGCGTAGTACGCAAGCGCATCGGCGAGTCGCCTTCGCTCGGGGGATTCGGGAGCGGTCGACAGTGAAACATCGCACGCGCCCGGGCGATGAAAGCACCTGGCCCAATCGGCGATGAGTGACGCGAAGCGTTCTTCGATTTCAACAGCGTTGAAGGTGTTGTCGTCGGCGTCGTTGCTCGGTGGCGATGAGGCCGGGTCGATTGAGGCTCGGTCAATTGGCGCCGCGGTGACATTGCCGCCAAGCATCGAAGGTTCGGGGTTGGCTGACTCGCCGACATCGAAGCTGAGTTGCGTTGGTGCTGCACAGCCCGTGAGCAGTGCGATGGCGATGACGATAACCATGCACGGTCGAACACGACGCGACATGAGTGGCTCCTTGTCTGTGCTAGCGGGTATGTTTCGGTACTCACTGGCACCGACTTGGAACCAGGAATGACTTTGCCATAGGTGTGCACGGAGGGGCGAAATCGTGCGGTGATTTTCCCGAGAATTTGTGGTGCTGGTCCGTCGGTAGAGTTCATAAACCCCGAAAAATGCTCGAGCACCCCGATCTCCCAGCCGAACAGGCCCACATCGACCGCGCATATGCGGCCTTGGTTGACGCCCGTACGAGTGCGCTAGCCATTCGCAACCTCACCGAGGGTCAGCGGGGTGGAACCTTCCAGGAGCGGTACGAGCGTAATTATTTCGACGAAAAGCTCGTGCAAATGCTGAACAATCTCGACATTGGGGATGCTGCTCTGGTGTTTGGGCGAATTGATCGAACCCCCGATGCAGGTGGTGATCCCGAGGCCTTTCACATCGGACGCCTGGCGGTTGCCGACAGCGACAGCAATCAGTTGATCATCGACTGGCGTGCTCCGGTGGCAGAGCCGTTTTATCGGGCCACCGGAAGAGACACCATGCAGTTGGTTCGTCGTCGCCACTTCATGATGGATCGCCGCATCCTGGTGGCAATCGAAGACGAGTTGTTCGGTGAACACCACCTCGGTATTGGTCGCGACGAAGGGTTGGAGGCGCCCAAGCTTCGCGGTCAGAGCACCTTGCTCGCCGCACTCTCCAAGGGTCGAAGTGGACAGTTGGGTGACATCGTCGCCACCATCCAGGGTGAACAGGACGTCATCATTCGTACACCGAACAAGGGCGTGCTGGTGGTGCAAGGCGGACCCGGAACTGGCAAGACGGTAGTAGCTCTGCATCGCGCCGCATACTTGCTGTACACGTATCGCTTTCCACTCGCTGACCAAGGTGTGTTGGTGATCGGACCCAATCGCGTCTTCTTGCGTTACATCGAACGAGTGCTGCCGTCGCTCGGCGAATCCGGCGTGCGCGAGGCGGTACTGGCTGATCTCGTGAACGACGTTCGCTACGGTGCAGTCGATTCGCCCGTGGCGCGTCGCGTGAAGGGCGACCTTCGCATGGTGGACGTCTTGAAGCGTGCAATCCGCGCACGTCAGCGACCCTTGAAGGAGCAATTCGAGTTGCCATTTGGTGGCAGCGTCCTTCGACTTGGCCCAACTGAAACCGGGCGCGTGGTGAAAGAAGCCCAGCGTCGCACGAAGCGGCACAACGAACTGTGCCGCGCAGTGGAGGGTGAACTGGTGTCCATGCTCATGCCGAGCATGCGCGATCAGGAGTACACACTGGCTGCCGCTCGATCGCGTCTGCGCGAGATTCCCGAGTTCCGTTCGTTGGTGTTTCGCATCTGGCCATCACTAGGGCCTGCGGAACTGCTACGCGACCTCTTTGGCTCGAAGGCTTTGCTCAAGATTGCTGGCCGCGACATTCTCACGGATGCAGAAATCGAATCGCTGTATCGTCCACGCGCCGAGTCGCTCGACCTTGCGACCTTCAGCGATGCCGATGTTGCGTTGCTCGACGAGGCCCGAAATCTTCTTGGCCCCAAACCGCGCAAAGGCGGCGTGGTGGAGGAGTCCGACGACATCGAGACCTACGGCCACATCGTGGTGGACGAGGTACAAGATCTCACACCGATGCAGTTGCGCATGGTGGGGCGACGATCGCTGAACGGCGCCATGACCGTGGTGGGCGACATCGCCCAAGCAACCGGACCGTTTGCCCCCGGCGACTGGAGCGATGTGCTGGCGTTGTTGCCCAAGAATCGCGATGCAAGCGTGGCAACGCTGTCGGTGGGATATCGCATTCCACGTCAGATCATGGAGTTTGCCGGCAAGTTGTTGCCTACCGCAGCACCGCATCAAACCCCACCTACCGCGGTGCGTGAAGGTGATGCCGAGCCGCGCATCGTGTCGAGTACGACCATGTCGTTGCCGACCGATGTCGTGAATGAGGCGCGAACACTCGTCGCTGAATTGTCGGACGGGCGAGTGGGCATCGTGTGCCCCGATGCGATGGTGGATGAAATGTCAATCGCACTCACCGAGGCCGGCGTGAACTTCGGTCGAGCCGGGGCGGCTGGACTTGAAGCCTCACTCACGGTGGTGCCGGTCAGCGTGGTGAAGGGACTGGAAATGGATGGCGTAGTGGTGGTGGAGCCAACCGACATCTACGAATCGTCCGACTCCGGACCGCGTGGTTTGTACGTGGCACTCACGCGATCAACGCAGCGGTTGGTGGTGGTGCACTCGCGCGAACTGCCACGCGAGCTTCGCGCCTAGCAGTTTCGGCGTTGAACTCTTCGTTGAGCTATGCGTTGAGTGAGGCCAGGGCCAGCCGGAGGAACGACTTGGCTTTGTCGGCGTCTGCCGGACGATTGCGCTCCACCGAACTACGCGCGAGTTCGATCACACGACGCAGGTCGTAGGTGAGCTGGTCGGCTAGTTCGCCGTACTTCTCCACGATGAGCGGCTCGGCAAACGACCATGCCTCGTTGATCCGGTCCAAATGTTGGCGTGCCTCGTCTCGATCACTGTTGAACGTTGCACGGCTGAGTGCGGTCACTTCTTCGCTCAGTACTTGGGTGAGTTCATCGAGGGTGGCGGTGGAGAGATCGGCGGAAACGGCGGCCGCCTCGGCTGCCGACAAGGTGCTGGGTGATGCGTCGATCTCGATGACCTCGGTGGCACAACCGGACGTAAGTGCGGCAACGCCGAGCAGGATCGCAGCGAGTCGAACTCGACTCATAATGTGACGAGCAAGCGAGCACTCACGAAGTCGTCGAGTGTTGCATCGCGATCCACGTCCTCGTGCACGGTGAGTCGTGTGGTGCCATCATTTCGCTCCAGCAGTGTGCATTCGCGTCCAGGAGTGAGATGCTGCAGTTCGAGTTGCTCGAGCGCACCCTCGCGCTCCTCGACTTCTTCGGGAATTCGCACCACGGTAAATCGACTGCCAACCGCAACGAGCGCCAGTGGTGTCACCGCCACGCCCGTTGCCGCAGCACCCGGAATCGGATTGCCGTGCGGGCACGTGGACGGGTTGCCAAGGAGGCGTACCAGCCCTTCCTCGACGTCGTCGCTGATGACGTGCTCCCATTTGCATGCCTCGTGGTGGGCCCGCGCCCAAGGAAGGCCAATCACGTCGGTGAGGAAACGCTCCGCCAAACGGTGGCGCCGCACGATTCGATTGGCGAGTTCCTCGCCGGCTGCGCTGAGGGCCACATGTGGGGAGTCCACCTCCAGCAGACCTGCAGCCTCCATGCGCTTGACCATCTCCGATACGGAGGCCCGCGAAACATCAAGGCGCTCGGCGAGGCGGACCTGGATGATCTCGGCATTGTCCTCGCGCATCTCGTAGATGCACTCGCAGTACTCCTCGAACGCTGGGTGGTGCTCACCAGCCACGGGCATGGCGCTCAGCGTACCGAGAAGCACACCGAGTGGGTACTCTTCGGCGGTGGCCACGGAGTCGGTTCTCGACCGTTTTTCGCCTGCGGTTCGTGCATGGTTTACGGCGTCGTTCCCGGCTGCCACTCCTGCACAAGAAGGAGGCTTTGCGCGCATCCTTTCCAACGAACACACGCTCATTTCTGCGCCGACCGGAAGTGGCAAGACGCTTGCTGCGTTCTTGGTGGCGATCGACCGCTTGGTGACGCTCGGAATCGACGAGCAGTCGTCCACGCGCGTGCTGTACGTCTCGCCGCTTCGTGCACTTGCCTTCGACGTCGAGAAAAACCTGCGTGCACCAATAGTCGGTATCCGCCATGCCGCCGAGCGATTGGGCGTGCCGTTTCGCGAGCCATCAGTTGCCATGCGCACCGGCGACACCAGCGCGCGTGATCGTCAACGAATGCTGCGAAATCCGCCCGACATTCTCATTACAACTCCCGAGAGTTTGTACTTGATGCTCACATCCTCGGCCCGCACCACATTGGCGAACATCGACACGGTCATCATCGACGAGATTCATGCGATGGCGGCCACCAAACGCGGAGCGCACCTGGCACTGTCGCTCGAGCGACTCGAAGAACTCACCACTCGTCGCCCTCAACGCATCGGACTTTCTGCCACTCAGCGGCCGCTCGAGGAGGTGTCGCGATTCCTCGGCGGATTCCGTGAGGGCGTTCCTCGACCCGTGGCAATCGTCGATGCAGGTGTACGAAAGGTGATGGAAATCGAGGTGGTGGTTCCCGTGGAAGACATGGGCGAGTTGGGCAAGGTCACCCACGAGTTGCGAAGCGGTCCTGCCACCGCTGCCGCAGTCGAGCGACGCACCAGTATTTGGCCGAGCATCACGCCTCGAATTCTGGAATTGGTGCAACAACATCGCAGCACCATCATCTTTTGCAACGCACGGCGTGGTGCCGAGCGCCTTGCAGCCCAGCTCAACGAGTTGGCAGCGGACTTGGGTCTCGGCGACACGGACTACGTGAAGGCGCACCATGGTTCGCTGGCGCGCGAACAGCGCATCGTGATCGAAGACCAGTTGAAGCGTGGCCAACTCCGAGCCATCGTTGCCACCAGCAGCTTGGAGTTGGGTATCGACATGGGTGCGGTCGATCTGGTGATTCAAGTGGAGTCACCAGGTGCCGTGAGCCGAGGACTGCAACGAATCGGTCGAGCTGGTCACAGCGTGGGTGAGGCGAGTCACGGAAAGGTGTTCCCCAAACATCGGCACGACCTGCTCGAGGTGGCCGTCGTTGCACAACGAATGATGAATGCGGAAATCGAGTCCACGCGGTACCTGCGCAACCCGCTGGATGTGCTTGCCCAGCACGTCGTGGCACACGTGGCGATGCACCCCGACTGCAGCGTGGAGTCGCTTTCTGCGATGATTCGTCGTTGCGCGAACTTTGCGGAGTTGTCCGACGAGGTTCGCAACAACGTGCTCGACTTGTTGGCTGGTCGCTACCCGAGCGAGGAGTTCCGCGACTTGAAACCACGCATCGTGTGGGACCGTATCGCCAACACGTTGCGTGCCCGCGACGGAGCGCAACGGCTCGCGGTCACGAATGGGGGCACCATTCCCGATCGCGGAATGTTCGGTGTGTTCCTCCCCGACGGTACGCGGGTGGGTGAACTCGACGAAGAGATGGTGTACGAAACACGACCGGGGGAAACGTTCGTGCTCGGTGCGTCGACGTGGCGTATAGAAGACGTGTCGTTCGATCGAGTCATCGTGAACCCCGCACCCGGGGAACCGGGCAAGATGCCGTTTTGGCACGGTGACCGGCTGGGGCGACCATTGGAACTGGGTCGTGCGGTGGGAGCGTTCTTGCGCACCATACGCGATGAACAAGCCTCAGGATCGGCGCAGGACATCCTGACCTCGCAACATTGTCTCGACCCGTTGGCGGCACGCAACCTGTTGCAATACATCGACGAACAGGTGGAAGCCACCGGCACGCTGCCCGACGATCGCACGATCGTGATCGAGCGGTTCCGTGACGAGATCGGCGACTGGCGAATCTGCATTCATTCGCCGTTTGGTACGCCGGTGCATGCCCCGTGGGCAATCGCCATAGAACGGCGCCTACTGGAGCGGCTCGGTATTCCGATCGAAACCATGTGGGGAGACGATGGCATCGTCTTGCGGTTGCCCGAGGCCGTCGACCGGATACCCGTGGAAGAACTGTTGATTGATCCTGATGACATCACCGATGTGTTGGTTGCTGCAGTCCCGCAAACCGCACTGTTTGCATCCCGATTCCGTGAGTGTGCCGCGCGTGCACTGTTGTTGCCTCGCCGTCGACCCGACCAGCGCACTCCACTCTGGCAACAGCGCCAGCGAGCAGCAGACCTGTTGGCGGTAGCCGCAAAGTATCCAACATTCCCCATCTTGTTGGAAACCAGCCGTGAGTGTTTGCAGGATGTGTTCGATGTTCCCGCATTGCGCGATGTACTCACGCAGTTGCGTTCGCGTTCCATTCGTTTGATCAGCGTCGATACCCAGAAGGCGTCACCGTTTGCACAGAGCTTGCTCTTCAATTGGATTGCCGCCTACATGTACGAAGGTGATGCTCCGCTGGCCGAGCGTCGGGCTGCGGCGCTGGCGCTCGATCGAGACCTGCTCAATGACCTGCTCGGATCCGAAGAGTTACGCGAACTGCTCGACGGCGAGGTTCTGGCGGACATCGAACTCGAACTGCAACACATCGCCGACTCCCGTCGTGCTCGAACACTCGATGAAGTGCATGATGTGCTGCGTCGCGTTGGTGATCTCACCATGGACGAGTTGTCCCTGCGCTGCGACGGCAACCTTGCTGCGTGGACCAGCGAGTTGGTGGGCCAACGTCGCGCCATTGAAGTGGTGGTGGCGGGTGAGCGGCGATTCGTTGCCGCAGAGGACGCTGGTCGATTCCGCGATGCACTCGGTTGTGCCTTGCCGCTCGGGCTCCCACAGACATTCACCGAACCGGTCGAGTCGCCATTGCTCGAGCTCGTCGCACGATATGCACGAACTCACGCACCATTCGTTGCGCGCGACGTGGCAACTCGATTCGGGATCACCGGTGAACGCGTTGCAGTAGTGCTTGCACAACTCGAAGCCGCGCACCGAGCGGTACGTGGCGAGTTTCGCCCGTTCGGTACCGAGCGCGAGTGGTGCGATACCGAGGTGTTGCGTTTGGTGCGCCGACGATCCCTTGCCAAGTTGCGCAAGGAAGTTGAACCAGTCGACCAGCAGACATTCGCTCGTTTCCTGGTGGAGTGGCACGGTGTTTCGGCACCCATGCATGGCTCCGATGCTCTCGCAGAAGCACTGACAGCATTGTCGGGTTCGGCACTCGTTGCATCCACCCTGGAAACCGACGTACTGCCATTACGGGTACGTGGTTATCGGGCGTCAATGTTGGACGATCTCTGCACCAGTGGCGAAGTGGTGTGGGTTGGTGCGGGCTCGCTCGGCGGAAATGACGGTCGAATTCGCCTGTTCTTTGCCGATCAACTGGGCTCGCTGCTTCCTGCCTTGGAGCCACTCGAAGCGCCGCAAGGTGGTGTGCACGATCAGATTCGAGCCGCACTCGCACAACGTGGTGCGTGTTTTTGGGGCCAACTTCGTGCTGGTGTGCGCGGTGCCACCGACTCGGAGTTGCTCGCCGCACTTTGGGACCTGGTGTGGTCGGGTGAAGTCACCAACGATTCGCTCACACCACTTCGCGCAGTGTTGCTTGGCGCCCAAAGTGGAAAGAGTGCGCGAGCGCTTCCGACAACGGGAAACAGTCGACGCGCTGCAGCCCGATTGGTGCGTCCACGACATGTGCGTGGCGGCAATGCGAGTCGTGTTGGGCCTCCATCGGCGCAAGGTCGCTGGAGTCTGGTTTCGCAGTTGGTGGAACAACAAGCCACCCCCACGCAAGCGTTGCATGCATTGGCCATGCAGCTCCTGGAACGTCACGGTGTGGTGACGCGCGAAGCGGTACTGGCCGAACATGTGCGCGGCGGGTTTGCCGGCGTCTATGGAGTGTTGAAGGCATTGGAAGAACGCGGCGCGGTTCGCCGCGGGTATTTCGTCGATGGTTTGGGTGCGGCACAGTTTGCGGTGCCTGGCGCAGTGGATCGTTTGCGCGCCTGCAAGGACCCGAACATCACAACGGAGCCGGATTCCGGCACTGCAGTGGTGCTCGCTGCCACTGATCCGGCACAACCGTATGGAGCAAGCCTTGATTGGCCGGCCACCGTCGGACGCCCCACACGTAGTGCTGGTGCACTGGTGTTGCTCGAACACGGAGAGGTGCTCGGTTGGTTTGACGTGCGTAGCCACCACTTGGTGACATTCGCGCGAACCCTCGAGCACAACGGTTTCCTCGTACTGGTAGAGGCACTCGGCCGTTTGGTGAAAGACGGCCGCACAAAGAGCATCGAGGTGCGAAAAATCAATGGCGCAGCCTGTGACGACGCCTCACCCAGCACCGTGCAGGTCGTGGCGATGCTCGAACAGCATCGCTTCGTGCGCGGCTATCGCGGGTTGGTACTGCGCGATTGAGGTTCGACGCCACGCAATCCGGCCCAGGCGAAATTGGCCAGCTGTGATCCAACGAGTGTCGGATCAAATGCATCGCCGTTGGCGATCAGGTGGCGGCTGACGCCTTCGGACATGCCCACGAGTGCATAGGCCAAACGTCGTTGATGCTCCTGGTCGATTCCTGCGTCGATGAGCGGCGCAATGGCATCGGCAACGAGTCGCTCAACGTTGCGAACGGCAGTGGCAAATTCTTCGTCATTCCGCGACCCACTACCGAACAGCACGACGAAAGCGTCCCGATTTGCCGACATCCACTCGAAGTAGGCAATGATGCCACGCTCGGTCTTCGAACGACCATCGGGTGCCCTGGTGGTGGCATCACCGATTGTCGCGAGCATGTTGGATGCCAACTCGTCGATGAGTGCGAGATACAGAGCACGCTTGGAATCGAAGTGCTGGTACAACACCGGCTTGGTGACTCCGCCTGCTTCGGCGATGTCGTCCATTGAGGTGGCGTGGTATCCCTTCTCCGCAAACTCGTGACGAGCAACTGCAAGAATCAGCGACCTTCGTTCGGCAGCGGGGAGACGCAAACTCACGACGACGGTTTGTGTTCGCTGGATGCAACGTCGGATCGTTTGGTGGAGGCGGCTTGCTGGTCTTCACGTCGTGCCGCGCGAATGCCGTAGGTGATCACAATCGCGGGAGCCAGAATGACAGAACCAACCACCAACGCCACACCGCTGACGAAGTGCAATGCAGAAGTGAACGAGGTCCACAGTCCACCGAAGAACGCCAGCACCGAAACCGCGTACAACCCGTAACCCGTTCGTGATGCGACCTTGTTCCAGCGATCTATCGCGTTGCGGCGAACGACGACTGGATCGTTGTCGGGATCGTTGTCTGGTTGAGTGTGGAGTTGTGCGGAGTCCATGGGCTGAAAGTCAATCTAGGCTGAGGTGCTATCAACGGCGAATCAGTGGAGTCTTCTGTGGCTCGTGACACGGCAATGGCGGGCGGCAATTTGGCAATTCGGCTCGATGGTGCTGTCGTGGCGCTTGGCGGGTTTCCTGCTCTTGCTGGTGTCGATCTGCAGGTAAGAAATGGCGAACTCGTCGCGTTGCGGGGAGCGAACGGAACCGGAAAGTCGACGCTCCTGCGTTTGTGTGCGGGTTTGACGCCACTCACGCGCGGAACCGCACTGGTATTGGGCCACAACGTGGTCACACAGCGCGACTCCGTGAGGTCGTTGGTGGGACTACTCGGGCACGACAACGGCCTCTACGACGACCTTACGGCACGAGAGAACGTTCGGTTCGTTGCGGATCTTGTGGGGGCCACCAACTCCGACGTCGACTCTGTGCTCGCTCGACTTGGTGTCGATGCGCGTGTTGCCGCAACTCGTGCTGGCGCGTTGTCGGCCGGCCAACGTCGTCGTACGGCCTTGGCATCACTGTTGGTACGACGAGCGCAACTGTGGTTGTTGGATGAACCGCACGCGGGCCTCGATAGTGCTGCACGAAGTGAACTGGATGACATCCTTCGTGAAGCAACGAGCAGTGGCGCAACCGTGCTGTACACCACGCACGAGTCGGATGCACGCGACGCGCATCCTCGGCGCACGATCACGCTCGCAGGCGGTGTCGTGGCACACGATGTGAGTCCTGGAACACACGCCACTCACATGGGTGCGGAACGAGCGGAGCGTCCCCGATGAACATGGTGCTGACCATCGCCAGAAAGGATCTCACCATCGAATGGCGAACCCGTACGCTGCTGGCGCGCATCGTGCCGTTTGCACTATTGGTATTGGTGCTGTTTGCGGTTGCGCTCGACAGCGAGCCACTCATCCTTCGAGCTGCTGCTGGTCTCGTGTGGCTGGCCATGTTGTTCGCCACCATGATCATGGTGCAGCGATCATTCGATGTAGAGATAGTCGACTCGGCGTTGGACGCCCTGCTTGGTTTCGTTTCGTCACCATCAAAGGTGTTCTTCGGCAAGGCCCTGTCGTTGTTTGTGCAACTGTTCGCGCTTGCCGTCGTGCTCGTGTGCGCATCGGTGGTGCTGTACGGGGCACGCGTCGAAGGCAGCGGCGTGGTGCTGTTGGTCACGGTGCTGGTCACGGCGACTCTTGGACTGGCTCTCGTCGGTACTCTCTATGGCGTTGTGGTTGCCAACATGAACGGTCGCGATTCGTTGCTGCCTCTGCTTGCCCTCCCGGTACTCGCCCCGTTGCTGATTGGTGCGACACGAGCCACCGAGGCTGCTTTCGGCAGCGACACCATCGATGTGGCCAACGGTTGGGCTTGGGCGGCGATCTTGGTGGTGTATGCCGTGGTCTTTGGTTCGGCGGGAGCCGTGGCGTTTGCACCATTGGCACAAGGTGAATCGTGACATGACGACTGGCACCGCAACTACACGAGTTATCGGCTGGCTCGCGATACTGACCACCGCCTGGGTGGTGGTGAGCGCGTTCTTCCTCACACCCGCCGATGTGATTCAGGGTGACTCGGTGCGCATCATGTATGTCCACGTTCCCACGGCGTGGATCGCCTATCTTGCATTCGTCACCACCGCAGTGGCTTCGGGTTGTTCGCTCGTTC
>SXPV01000142.1 GCA_005793215.1 Actinomycetota bacterium | reverse complement strand
GGCATGATGAATTTGAAACCATCGATGGTGCGAACTTCGTCGGTGAATGCAGACTTCAAAAACTCCTCGAAGACGAGGTCGTAACGGAAGTCTTCACCCGGTGCCGAAACGATGGCGAGTCGCAGACCGAGCTTTTCGGCGTCCGGCTCGGTGGCACGTAGCTCCTTCAATTTGGCGAGCGCAGTTGGGGTCACGGAAATGATGGTGTCGCGCGGACTCTCCGTTGCCAACGCCGCGTTCGGTGTTGCAAACGGCGACGTTTTGGTTTCCGACACGCCCCGCAGGCTACTGAGCCCAACCATCACCTCGGGCGGTGCTGCCGTTAGAGTTTCGGTCACAAGCACGGGGAGTCCGACGATCTCGGACTGAGAGGGTGGAAGCGTCCACCGACCCGCAGACCTGATCTGGGTAATGCCAGCGGAGGGAGCAACATGACAACGGTTTCACCAACCATCCCCATAGCCGTGGTGTTGCTCGGTGGAAACACTGCGGATGTTCGCTCGCTTGGAGTGCTCCCCGCCGACACCCTCGTCGTTGCAGCCGACTCTGGGGTGGATATCGCCCAGCAACTTGGTCTCGATGTTCACGCAGTGGTCGGAGACATGGACTCCATCACGCCAACGGCACTCGCGGCCTTGGCGGCACTCGGTACCGAGATCGTCCGCCATCCCGTCGACAAGAACGAAAGTGATGCCGAACTCGCACTTCGCTTCGCCGTCAAGCGTGGGGCGCAACGAATCGTGCTGGTGAGCGGTGGTGGTGGCCGCCTCGACCATCAACTTGCGATCTTCGCAGTGATGTTCATCGACGACCTTCGCGTGGCGCATGTGGAGGCTCGCCTTGCCGGATCCCGCGCATACGCAGTGCAAGATGGCAGTTCCGTCACACTCACGTGCAATCCGGGCGACGTGATCGGACTACTTCCCTTCGGTGGCGATACACATGGCGTCACTACGAGTGGATTGCAATGGGTTCTCTCCAACGAATCATTACGCGTCGCAGCGTCACGTGGCATCAGCAACCGTGCCATCTCCGACGAAGTGACGATCGCGGTGGCCAGTGGTCGATTGATCGTCACCGTGGACCCCCCGGATTCCAGCGAAGGTCGTTGATGAGACACCGATTCCTGATTGCACTGGTGTGCCTCGCCACCACAGCATGCACTGCGGGGGGAAATGGTGACGCCGAATACGTCACGTTGCGACTCCTTGCCCACGATTCGTTCACACCAACCGAAGGCATCTTCGACTCCTTCACCGAGGAGACGGGCATCGCCGTGGAGATCGTGCGAGGAGGTGACGCCGGCACGCTCGTTACCAAGGCGGTGTTGGCGAGCGGCAATCCCGAGGCCGACGTACTTTGGGGCGTGGACAACACCCTGTTGTCACGCGTACTTGACGCCGACGTATTCGTGCCGCATGTTTCGGTGCACCGCGATGATCTTGACCAATCGGCCGTTGCTCTCGCGCCGAACGGCGAAGTCACTCCGGTGGACTCTGGCGACGTGTGCATCAACTACGACAAGGCATGGTTCTCGGAGCGCAACATCACGCCACCACTCACTTTGCAGGCGATTTCTTCCCCGACCTACCGCAATTTGTTGGTGGTTCCCAATCCGGTGTCGTCATCGCCTGGGCTCGCGTTCCTGTTGGCAAGTATCGCGGAGTTCGGTGACGGCTGGCAGGAGTGGTGGATGCTCTTGCGCGACAACAACGTCCTCATCGTCGAATCGTGGAGCGATGCGTACTACGGCCACTTTACGGCTGCCTCCGACGGCTCTCGGCCGTTGGTGGTGAGCTACGCGACGAGCCCTCCGGCAGAAGTGCTGTTTGCCAACCCTCGTCCACCCGAAGCACCCACCGCTGTGGCTGCACTCACGTGTTTCCGTCAATACGAGTTCGCCGGCATCCTGCGCGGCACGAAACACGAGGGGCCCGCTCGACTGTTGATCGACTTCTTGGTTTCCCCAAAATTCCAGAACGATCTGCCGCTCACCCAGTTTGTGTGGCCAATCAACACCAATTCGAATGTGCCTCAAGAGTTCCTTGACTACGCACTTCGACCAGAAAATCCCCTCACCATCGATCCAGTTGTCATTGCCACGCGTCGCGCGGAGTGGCTTGATCAATTCAGCGACATCATGCTGCGATGAACCTCAGTACTCGAAATACGACGACCGACCCGATTGTGCGCCATGCCATCGGACGTTGGGCCGCGGGGGCAGTGGTGCTGTGGGTGACGGTATTTCTCGGGCTTCCCATCACCGTCATCACCGCGGGAAATGTGGCAATGGACGATGTGACTCGAGTGCTCACTCAGCAATCCACATGGAGGCTTGTCTGGTTTTCTACGTGGCAAGCCGTGCTGAGTGTGCTGGTCACCTTCGTGATCTCCGGCCCTGTCACCTGGCTGATCGGTCGCCATCAGTTTCATGGACGTCGGGTACTTCGGGCTATCTCGACGGTGAGCTTTCTTTTGCCGTCCGTGGTGGTAGCCACTGCCTTTTTGGCCGTATTGCCTCGCTCGCTGCATTACACCGTGTTTGCTGTCATCGTTGCACACGCATACTTCAACATTGCCGTGGTCGTTCGAGTTGTCGGTGCACGACTCGAATTGCTGGAACCACAACTTGCCGGCGTAGCGCGGACTCTTGGCGCATCACCGATCGTGGTGATGCGCACCATCACCTGGCCGCTGGTCCGAGGCGCAGTGTCCTCGGCGGCTTCAGTGATGTTTCTCTACTGTTTTACCTCGTTTGCCGTTGTTCGAGTGCTGGGTGGCCCACGACGAAGCACCCTTGAGAGCGACATAGCGTTGCGTGCCTTTGGAATCGGCGATGTTGGTGGGGCAACGGTGCTCGCACTCGTGCAATTGGCGTACATTTGCGTGGTTGTTGGCATCATTCGACTTCTTATGCGCAGCGATATTGCATACGTACGCGCCGCACCACCAGTGCTCCCCGCTTTGCCACATCAATGCCGAAGTATTGCGTCCGTCATCGGGTCAGTGACCGTCGTTTTCGTCGTGACTCCATTGGTTGCCCTGTTCTGGCGGTCGCTACACGTTCGCGACAGGATGTCGCTCGAAGCGTGGAGATCGTTGTTTGATACCGCGCTTGCGGAGTCACTACGTGCTTCGGCACGCACCGCTTTGGTGGCTGGAGTGCTTGGAACCCTGTTGTGCTGTATTGCCACGCTCGCCGTTGTGCACCTTCGTAGGGGCGGACGTGCGATCGATGCGCTCACGCTGCTTACCCTGGCGATGTCGCCAGTCACCGTGGGACTGGGGCTCATCGTCACCTTCGATTCTGGATGGTTCGATTGGCGTGATCGTTGGTGGTTCGTTGCAATTGCGCACACACTGGTGGCGTTCCCACTTGCGGTGCGTGTGTTGGTTCCCGCGTGGCGCACTACCCCGGTCGGGCTACATCACGCTGCAGCCGTACTTGGTGCCAATGGTTGGCGACGACTTGTCGATGTCGACCTACGCCGAATGCGACCTGCGCTCGTGGCTGCTCTCGGCTTGATCATTGCGGTGTCATTGGGCGAGTTCGGCGCTGCCTCGATGTTGTCTCGTGACGGCGCAGAAACGATGCCAGTGGCGATCAACCGCCTGTTGTCGCGTACGGGTGATGTGGTGCGTGCCCAGGCGTTTGCGATGGCATCACTTTTGGTGGTGGTGTGTACTGCTGCACTCATCGTGGTTGAGTCAGCAATGAAACGAGGTGACCATGCTGCAGGTCGTTGATCTCACGGTGCAGCGCGGCTCACGTCGAGTACTTGAAGGCGTTTCGCTGTCGGTTCAATCTGGCGAACGACTCGCCGTCCACGGCCCGAGTGGATGCGGGAAGACCACGTTGCTGCATGCCATCGCGGGCTTGGTCGACATCCAACACGGCGTGATTCGGATCGACGAACGCGATATCTCCCATGTACCGGCGCATCAACGCGACATCGGCTTGGTATTCCAGGACAATCAGTTGTTTCCGCACTTCGATGTTGTTGACAACGTCGCGTATTCCCTCCGTGTGCGGGGAATGGCAAAAGAGGAACGTAGGAGCGTTGCCCAGGAGTGGCTCTCACGATTTAGTCTGTCCGGTCTAGAACATCGACGAATCACCGAATTGTCAGGTGGCGAGGCCAAGCGTGTGGCCTTGGCGCGCACCATGGCTGGGGCACCACGAGTGGTGCTGCTCGACGAGCCTCTCTCCGGACTCGATGACTCTCTGCATGAACAGTTACTCGGAGATCTTCGAGAGGTGTTCGATCGACTCGGCACCACGGTGGTGCACGTCACCCACGACCGTGCCGAGGGTGCGGCACTGTGTCAGCGCACCATGGAACTCACCCATCCGGACAGGTAGCAGACTGGTGATCGTGTCCAAACAAGCGTTCACCATTCGACGTATCACGCTGGAAGAAGCCACACCAGTGCGCCTCGACGTGTTGCGTCGTGGCACGCCTTCACGCCTCGCCACGTATGACGGCGACAGTGAACCCACCACCGTGCACATTGGCGCAGAGTTGTCTGGCAGCGTCGTTGCAACGTCTACGTGGTTGATGCGCCCGTGGCCGGACGATGCCCAATCGCCCGCCGTACAACTTCGTGGCATGGCAGTGCTTGATTCCATGCAGAACACCGGCGTAGGAAAGGCACTCATTGATGCTGGCATTGCACATGCGCGTGAGCGTGGCGCACGATACGTATGGGCAAAGGCTCGTGACAGCGCCCTGTACTTCTACGAACGACGTGGATTCGCCGTAGAGGGAGAACAGTTCATCGAGCCGGCATCCGGCGTATCGCACCACCTCGTGGTACTCGACCTTCGGGTGGAGCGGAAGGAAGGAATCGCCGTCGAGCGCTAGCGACAGCTACGAATCGAACTTCACCTGGGTGGTGTAGAGCGCGGCGGTGCCGTCGGCGAGCACGGCATCGAACTCGAGCGTCCATTCCCCTGGCGTTGGTACCGACACGTCGTAGTGGAAGTGGTTGACACCACTCTTTTCGAACCACAACACCAACACGGAAAGGGACGGATCGGAGGGAACGAGATTCCCCGTCACCGATTCCACCTGCTCCAACTTGCCGCCAGGCGGAGCGAACTCCATGTGGATGATGACCTCCCCAACTTTTGCCGGCTCCACGGTGACATCCGCAATGACGTCCTCGGCAACGAGGGAGGTATTGAATGCGTTTGCACCACCACGGTTGTGTACACCGTCACGAGGGCTGCCGGAGCCGCCGCCACACGACGTGAACATCAGCGCAAGCGCCACCACGGTGCACACCTTGTACTTCACTTAAATGTTCCCATCTTTTCCTACTGGTCCGCCCACAGATCTCTAATACGGATCTGCCGGCGGAACTCCGTCAACAGTAATACGGTTGTAAAACCACGCCAATCGCTGATTTGGTGGCAGTTGTTGCAATGAGTTCGGCAGTGTGGTGAGGCCCATGGGTTTGCGTGCTTTCCACGCCATCACCTGGCGGTCGAGGTCGTAGCGGACGAATAACGGATCCCAGTTGCTCCACGAGTATCCGATCACGAGGTCGGCATGGTGTACTTCGGTTTCGCACCAACGCATCAACACCAGGTCGGGAATCGCCACTCGCGAGTTGTCGGAGTGTGACTTGATTCCAAATCCATCCCAGGTCATTGCAGAAGCTCCGGCCCACGCAGCCTCGAGCGTGTAAATCGAAACGCGAACATCAGCGATAAGTTCATTTGCCGAGCGCTGAGCACCTGCCTGAATCTCATTGTCGCGAACCAACTTTCCTCCGGGATACTGCTCCGATTCCTCACCGCGCGTCGCGGCTTCGAACATTCGGGTGTGGCTCTCTGCGTTGCGTGCAAGATGCGTCAGTACATGACCACGCGACCAGCCCGATAGTGCAGATGGTGCTCGACAGTCGTCGTTGGTCAGCCCGGCAATCCCAGCCAGCAATCGCTGGTGTGCTGCAGCACATCCCGCCACTTGTGCATCCAGTGCTCGTGCGACGGCCGCTTCCATACCTTCTACATCTCTCCGATGCTGCGCTGTGGCACCACCACCACCGTACCGTCGTCTTCGTGAATGACTCGTGCAGATACACCGTAGAACTCAGCCAATGTTTCACTTCGAAGCACTTGGCGTGCAGTTCCACGTGCAACACCAACACCTTGATGGAGTAGTAGCAATCGATCGGAGTACAGCCCAGCCAGTGTGAGATCGTGCATCGCCGAAACAACGATGAGATCACGGCTACGACGCAACCGATCAACGAGTTCCAAGGCATGTTGTTGATGACCCAAGTCCAATGCACTCGTTGGTTCGTCGAGCAACAGAACGGGGGCTTCTTGTGCAAGCGCTCGAGCAATCACGACACGTTGGCGTTCGCCACCAGACAGCGTTCCCAACAACCGACGTGCATATACCGAGAGCGAGAGTTCGTCGATGAGATCGGTTACTACCTGGCGATCCCGCGCAGACTCACGTCCGAACGTGGAAATGTACGGGTTTCGACCGAGCATCACGTAGTCGGACACGGGCATATCGTCGGGTAGCACCGGCTCCTGTGGGACGAATGCCACTTTGCGCGCCATTTCACGGGCGCGCATGGAGTCGACGTTTTTGCCGTTCAACTGCACTTCACCGGAGAACTCCACGAGACCGGCAACGGCACGCAGCAACGACGACTTTCCGGCGCCGTTCGGTCCGATCAGGCACAACCATTCGCCGGCAGTGAGGGCTTCGTCCACATTGCTGACCACGGCGCATCCGCCGTACTCCACACGAAGTGCACGAAGCGCCAATGAATTCACGAACAAACCTCGCGATGACTGGGCGTGCTCACTGTCGAACCTCACGCATGCGCAGCAGGAACAAAAAGAATGGAGCGCCAAAGAACGCCGTCACCACTCCGATGGGCGTTTCTGACGGCGAGGTGAGGATTCGACCCGGAATGTCGGCGGCAATCAGGAATGCCGCTCCAACGAACATGCTGAGCGGCAGCACGATGCGATTTGACGAACCCATCAAGAGTCGGACTGCATGCGGCACGATGATTCCAACGAAACCAATCAATCCACTCACGGCTACCGCAGCCGATGTACCGAGTGTTGCCGCAAGCACCACCACGATTCGAACCAGATTCACATTCACACCGAGTGCACGTGCCTCGTCATCACCAACTCGCATCACATCGATAACTCGGCGGTACATCAGCAAAGTGATCGCACTGACGGCAATGTAGGGCAGTACGAGCCGTACATCACCCCACGTGGCCGACGTGAGTCGACCCAGAATCCACGAGTACACCTGACGCACCACGTCGTTGTTGCGTTGTAACACGAAGGTTTGTGCTGCGGTAGCGAGTGAGGTCACTGCAACGCCTGCCAGCACCAATGTGGTGGCCGAACGCGAGCGTCCGAACGCCGTGCCGATGACGTATGTCAGTGCCACGGCAATCACTCCGCCGATGAAGGCCGCCAGTGGAACCGGGTCGATTGGCCACGTTGACGTTGCGTCACGGTTCACGACGAATGCCACCGTGGCACCAAGTCCGGCCCCGGCAGCGACACCAAGCAGATACGGATCCACCAACGGATTTCGAAACACGCCTTGATAGCCGGCACCAGCCAGCGACAGCATGGCGCCGACCAACGCAGCGAGTACCACCCGGGGTGCACGAATCTGCCACACGATGTTCCACTGCGCGTCGGTGACTCCGCTGTCGATGGAGACGAGCGGCAACCGATCCAAGAGGGCCAACGGCACTCGCCACCAACTTGGACCTGCAGGTCCAAGCGCCACTCCCAACAGCCCGACCACCACCACCAATACACCACCAAGCACCCACCAAGTCGCACGACCGCCTCGCGGCGTGGAGAACATCGTGGGTGCAGTCATGGCGGTTACGCGGTGATCCGACTACGACTTCGCGAGCAGCGAGATAATGGCGTCAGCGATGGTTCGCACCAGATTCACCAATCGCGGGCCCCAGCGCGAGGCGATGTCGTCATCGAGGGCCACGATTGATCCCGTCGACACTGCCTTCAGTTCGCCCCAACCATCGCGTGCTGCCACCGTCTCTGCCGACTGGGCACAGCACTTGGTGTCAGCCAAGAAGATGATGTCAGGGTCCCTCTCGACGATGATCTCAGCGGACAGTTGCGGATAATCGTTACCTTCCTCGGCACCATCGGCGATATTCAACAAACCCAAGGAAGCCATCACGCCGCCGATGAAAGTGTTGGAGGTAACGGTGTATGGCGTTGGGTCCAATTCGTAAAAGTACGTGAGTGGTGGATCCACCTTCGTGATGCCTGCGGCAATCGCGTCGATTTCCGACTGCATCGTGCTCGACACCTGCACGGCCTCAGCAAGTTGGCCAGTCAATGCGCCAATCTGTTCAATCTGTTCGTAGGCACCAGCCAAATCGGCCACAGCGCCGGCAGTGAACACCGGAATAGACAGCGTGGTCAACTGCTCCACCAAATTACCGGGGTCGTAACTGATGATCACCAGGTCGGGATCCAATGCCGAGATTGCTTCCACGTTGGGTTCGTAGGCATCGAGTTTTTCGAGCGACGCGGTTTCTTCTGGAAAATTGGAGAAGTTGTCCACTGCGATCACGCGATCTCCTGCGCCAATTGCAAACAGCATCTCCGTTGCCGTCGCCGACATCGAAATGATGCGTTTCGGCTCTGCCTCAAGTGTCAAGTCACCGACGGTTACTGGGAATTTCTCTACGGCCGTGGTCTCTGCGGCCTCCGCAATGGTCGTGTCGGTTGCCACCGATTCGCCACTGGAGTCACTGCACGCAACCAGTGATGGTGCCAATAAAAAAAGGCCGGCAATGCCGACCAGTCGAGGGAATTTCATGATGTTCTCCTTGCTCTTCTCGCGAGAGCGGTTGATGGGCCACATTCGTGAGGCGACCGGACTGGCGACATACCGATGAACATCGGAGATCGCATTACCGTTGCGGGACAGTGCCGGAATCTCACCGGACTTCGCTCACGAACATGCACCGCAACTATTGCTGCGGCACTCCGAGAGTAGCAGTTCGGCTAGCGAGCGACCAATGTGGCGAGGCGCGAGATGCCTTCTCGTAAATCGTCGTCGCCGAGCGCGAACGAGAAACGAGCGTACCGCGGCGCACCGAAGGCCTCTCCTGGCACGAACGCCACCTTGGCCTGATCGAGTACCAGGTCGGCCAACTGCATGGTGTTGTCGGCGGTGACACCACCGATGTTGCGATGCAACAGCCCACTGAAATTGGGGAAGCAGTAGAACGCACCTTGTGGCTTCATGCATGTGACACCAGGAATCTGCGTGAGCATGTCGTGCATCAGATTGCCACGTCGTTCGAACGCGGTTCGCATGCGAGCCACATCGTCCAACCCGCCGGTGAGTGCTGCAAGTGCCGCATACTGTGCCACGTTGGACACGTTGCTGGTGGTGTGACTCTGAAAATTGATCGCAGCCTTCATCACATCCGTGGGTCCGATCATCCAACCCACACGCCAACCGGTCATTGCATACGTCTTTGCAACACCGTTGACGATCACACAACGATCGGCAATTTCCGGCACCAGCGTGGGCATCGAATGGAACTGGTGTCCGCCGTAGGTGAGATGCTCGTAGATCTCGTCGGTCACCACCCAGATGTCGTTTGCGGCAGCCCACTTACCGATGGCGATGGTTTCTTCGCGGGAATACACCGCACCACTCGGGTTGTCGGGTGAAACGAACAGCAGCACCTTGGTTCGCGGTGTTTTCGCACGATCTAGTTGTTCGATGGTCACCTTGAATTCGGTTTCCTCGGTGGTGTCGACCACCTTCGGGACTCCGCCTGCGAGTGCGATTGCCTCCGGATACGTGGTCCAGTACGGCGCCGGGCAGATCACTTCATCACCCGGGTCGCACAATGCTGCAAACGCCACGAACACCGCGTACTTGCCGCCGACCGTCACCAGTACTTGCGACGACGCACACTCAAAACCACTGTCACGCTTGGTTTTGGCGGAGATTGCATCGCGCAACGCAGGCAAACCGGCAGCGGGTGTGTAGCGATGCGCCTTTGGATCGCGAGCCGCCTTCACCGCTGCCTCCACGATGTGCTCCGGTGTGGGGAAGTCGGGTTCACCGGCACCGAAACCGATGACGTGTTCACCTTTGGCTTGCAAGGCCTTCGCTTTTGCGTCCACCGCCAACGTCGCCGATTCGGCGATTGCCGCAAGTCGAGCCGACACCCTTGACTTCTTGTTTGAGGGTGTTGAACTCGACGACATCCCTGCCATGCTAAGACGGTGACGAAGCAGCCCACTACCCCGTTTGTGATTCCCGTTGGGATGTTGCCGAGTGATGGGCGATTCGGTTGCGGTCCCTCCAAGGTGCGTGATGCACAACTCGACGCACTGGCCAGCGAAGGTCGCCGCCTCATGGGCACGTCGCACCGACAGGCACCCGTCAAAAAGCTCGTGGGCTCCGTGCGTGCCGGCCTGCGCGAGTTGTTCTCCCTACCTGACGGCTGGGAAGTGGTGTTGGGCAATGGCGGTTCCACGATGTTCTGGGACGTCGCGACCTTCGGGCTCATTCAGCAGTGCAGTCAACACTTGGTGTTCGGGGAGTTCTCACAGAAGTTCGCCGATGCCGTAGCAGCCGCTCCACATCTCGGCGAACCGATCGTTGTTGCGTGCAATCCCGGTGCACATCCCGAACCACAGCCAAGTGATGCCGACACACTGTGCCTCACCCACAACGAAACATCCACTGGCGTTGCCATGCAACTCACGGCCAACGGCACCTCGAGCGGTGCTCCACGGAGCAACGCAGGTGATGCACTGGTTCTCGTTGATGCCACATCAGCCGCCGGCGGTCTCGCATGGTCACCGAGCGGGGTCGACGTTTACTACTTTGCGCCCCAGAAGTCGTTCGCCAGCGACGGTGGGCTCTGGATTGCGTGTTGTTCACCGCGCGCCATCGAGCGAATCGAGGCGATTGCAGCATCGGGTCGCTGGACGCCTGCATCGCTCGACCTCAAAATTGCACTCGACAACTCCCGCGCCGACCAGACCTACAACACCCCAGCAATCGCCACGCTGTTCCTACTCGACCAGCAAGTGCAATGGATGTTGCAACACGGTGGACTGCAGTGGTGTGCGCAGCGCACGGCAGAATCGGCCTCGATCATCTACCACTGGGCAGAGAACAGTAGTTACGCCGCACCGTTCGTGGGCAAGCCCGAACACCGCTCCAACGTGGTGGCAACCATCGATCTCGAGGGCGTAGCTGCGAACGATGTCAACGTGATTCTTCGTCACAATGGTGTCGTCGACACCGATGGCTATCGCAAGCTCGGTCGCAATCAACTGCGAGTCGGGATGTTCCCGGCAGTCGAACCGAGCGATGTTGCCGCCCTCACCAAATGCATCGACTACGTGGTGGACCGCCTACGCGCGTAACCCATGCAACAGTTCTCCGATTCCTACCCCACCGTCGAGGAAGTACTCGACTCGCATATCGAGGAGATTCCACAACTCCATCGACCGGTGATGCTCGTTGCGCTGCAGGGCTGGTTTGATGCCACCAAAGCAGCCACGGGTGCACTTGATTGGCTCATGGATGGTCGCAACTGCGTCACCGTGGCCAGTATCGAGTCCGACCCGTTCTTCGACTTCACGCAGGCTCGACCCGAAGTGTGGATGGACGAGGACGAAGAACGCCACATTCGTTGGCCACAAAATGACGTAATCGCCGTGCACAGCGAAATCGACGGTCGTGATCTCGTCGTCATCTCCGGGGTGGAGCCACATCTGCACTGGCCGACCTTTGTCGCCTGCATCGTGACATGCGCGAAGGATCTGCGTTGTGCAGCCGTCGTCACGGTGGGAGCCATGCTCGATGCGGTTCCCCATACCCGAACTCCCGTCGTCACCGGCAGCACTACCAGCAACGCCTTGGCGAGCAAACTCGGTCTCTCCCGACCCCAGTACGAAGGCCCAACCGGGGTCATTGGTGTGTTGCAGGAACGATTGGAGCACGAACGAATACCCGCGGTGTCGCTGCGCGTTGGCGTACCGCATTACCTGGCATCATCCGAGCACCCCAAGTCATCGGCCGCACTTCTGCGACATCTCGAGCGTGTACTTGGGGTCTCCACTCAGCACGCCGGGCTGTACGAAGACATCCAGCGCTGGGCCGAGTTGCACGACGCGGCCGTGGAAGAAGACGAACAGACCTCCCAGTACGTACAAATGCTCGAGCGAGAGTACGACCGCCGTAACGACACCGTGTTGCCATCGGCCGACGATCTGGGTAATGCGTTCGAACAGTTCCTACGCGAGCAGGAAGACGACTAGATCAGCCGAACTTGCCCGAGACGTACGCCTCGGTGCGCGGGTCGCTCGGATTGGAGAAGATCTTCTTCGTTAGATCGACCTCCACCAGACGCCCCGTTCGACGATCACTGTCGGGATTGATCTCGGTGGTGAAGAATGCCGTACGGTCACTCACACGAGCAGCCTGTTGCATGTTGTGGGTGACGATCACGATGGTGTACTGCGACTTGATTTCCTGCATCAAGTCCTCGATGCGGGCTGTGGCGATGGGGTCGAGTGCCGAACACGGCTCATCCATCAACACCACATCCGGTTCCACCGCGATCGTTCGGGCGATACATAGACGCTGCTGTTGACCACCCGAGAGACCAAGTCCACTGCTGTCGAGACGATCCTTCACCTCGTCCCAGAGGGCTGCACCTCGAAGCGACTTCTCCACGATTTCTTCGAGACGCTTCTTGTTCGTCTCGCCGTTGACTCGTGGACCATAGGCCACGTTGTCGAAGATGCTCTTCGGGAACGGATTCGGCTTCTGGAACACCATGCCGACACGTCGGCGGACTTCGCCAGCATCCGCTTCTTGACCGTACATGTCGATGCCGTGGTAGGTGATACTTCCTTCAACACGCGCGCCGGGAATCAAGTCGTTCATTCGATTGAAGCACCGCAGCAACGTGGTCTTGCCGCAACCCGACGGACCAATCAGGGCGGTTATCTGTCCTCGGTAACAATTCAGATTGACATCCTGCACTGCCTTGAAATTGCCGTAGTACACGTTCACCTCTCGCGCTGCGAGCACCGTGTGCCCCAAGGACCCGTCGGATGGTGAATTTTGGGCGACCGAACTCATTGGCTTCAGAATAGACGCTGCCAGCGAATCGGGACTCGTTGACACATCACTTGGCACGAGAGACTCCACAAACATATACTGCCTACCCCACTTGAATACGGCGTGGGTTCCGAGTGAACACTGGGTGAACTGCGATATCCCGACGCATTTGGCAAGGTAGCACTATGGATGTCAACATGGCCGGCCCTTCTGATGTGAACCCTCACGACACGACTTCTGTGAACACTGCGACACTCGTCGGCGAGCTTCTCGGAACTGGTTTACTCATCGTGGCGGTGGTTGGTTCTGGAATCATGGCACAATCCCTCTCCTCGGATGTGGGAGTGCAATTATTGGCCAACACCGGTGCAACGGTCGGTGCACTCTACGCATTGATCCTGATGCTCGGTCCGATCTCTGGTGCACACTTCAATCCCCTGGTGTCGCTCGTAGCGACACTGCGTGGCACCCTTCCCTGGGGGCAACTTCCGTTGTACATCACCGTTCAGATCATCGGAGCTTGTCTGGGGACTGCGGTCGCCAACTTGATGTTCGAAGAGGGCGTATGGACGTGGTCAACCAGGGTTCGCGATGGTGCAGGCATTTGGTTGGGTGAGGTCGTCGCGACCGCCGGGTTGCTCGCAGTGATCGTCCTCATCGGCCAGTCACGTCCTAACGCCGTGGCTGGTGCTGTCGCTGCGTGGATCGGTGGTGCGTACTGGTTCACATCGTCCACATCGTTGGCGAACCCGGCAGTCACCGTCGCACGGTCACTCAGCGATTCGTTCGCGGGAATTGCTCCGAAATCGGTACCGATGTTCGTCTTTATGCAGGTGATCGGTACCGCTGTTGGATCGAGCATCATCATGATTCTCGGGCGTTGGCGAGCAGAGTGACCACCAACATCCTGTTTCTCTGCGTACACAACGCCGGACGATCCCAGATGGCTGCCGGGTTCGTTAAATCCCTCGGTCGTTCCGACATCGTCGTTTGGTCGGGTGGCTCCGAGCCTCGTGAGACCATCAATCCAGTGGCTGTCGCCGCCATGACGGAACGTGGAATCGACATCGCCTCGCAGCGACCACAGCGGTGGACCAACGCCGATATAACTGCAGCAGACATCATCGTCACCATGGGTTGCGGCGACAGTTGTCCGGTAATTCGTGGAAAGCGTTACGAGGACTGGGTAGTTGCAGATCCCGCCGGGCACTCCCTGGAAGTAGTACGTGGTATCCGCGACGATATCGAGCGACGTGTGCTGGAGCTCGTTGCCAGTCTGGCTACCAACGAATCCGACTCCGATCACGAATGATGATCGCAACGAGGTTCATCGCAAAAAGGAGGAGCAACAACACGATGATGGCCGCAGCGGCCAAGCCACGGAATTCCTCCTGGACTTCGGTTGACCACTTGAAGATCAGCAGTGGAAGCACGGTGAAGTCGCTATCGAAGCCGGTGGGGTTGTAGCTCACATAGGCAAGTGCGCCAAGGAGGATGAGCGGCGCCGACTCTCCGAGTGCTCGCGAAACTCCGAGGATGCTGCCGGTTGCGATTCCCGGGCGCGCTGCTGGCAGCACTTGGCGGTACACCGTCTGCCATCTCGTAGCACCGAGTGCGTACGAGCCTTCGCGCAGCGATGACGGAACGGCTTTCAGAGCCTCTCGGGTAGCCACGATCATGAGCGGGAGCACCATCATCGTGAGAGTCGCAGCGGCAGAACCAACGGTGAAGCCCCAGCCAAGTGGTCCGCGAACAACGAATGCCAACCCGAGGATTCCGTAGACGATGCTCGGTACTCCTGCGAGGGTCTGGATATTGGTGGTGATGAAGCGTTGGAGGCGGGAATTGGGATTCGTGAATTCTTCGAGGTAGATGGCCGTGCCAAGAGCGAGTATCAACGACACCACACCGGAAGTGAGCGTCACCCAAAGCGAACCGAACAACGCCGACTGAATTCCAGAGTCCTCCGGAAATGGCGATGGAAACCATGTAAGGAAGTCGGGCGATAGTGAACCAACACCGGAAATCAATGTATTGATCACCAGGGTTGCGAGCGTGATAATTGCAAGCAGGAGTGATGTCCATAGCACGATCAAGAATCCAGCATCTTTGTTTCGACGCAGCCGGGTGGTGCTGTCGGCAAGGGATGCAACGAAGTGTGAAGTCGTCATTCGTACACCTCACGGAAGCGCTTGACGACCTTGCGCGACATCATATTGAGGCCGAAGGTGATGATGAAGAGCAGGAGACCCACCGCAAAAATGGTCTGGTATCCCTTGGAATCCACCGGCTGGTCGCCGATTCCTGCGAAACCGATGTATGAAGCCATGGTTTGCATTTCCTTACCGAGGTTGAAAGTCCACACCGCCTGCGATCCTGCGGCCAGCAACACGATGGTGGTCTCACCGATGGCGCGCGACAGTGCGATGATGATCGCCGCCATGATTCCCGAGAGTCCGGCGGGAAGAATCACGCCGGTACACACCTCACGCTTGGTTGCGCCGAGTGCGAACGCCCCTTCCACCAGGGAATTCGGAACTGCGCTGATGGCGTCGTCGGCAAGTGTGGCCATCATTGGCAGAATCATGAGGCCGACGGTGATTCCCGCAGACAATCCGCTGTAAATACCCACTTCATTGAATGGCCAGATGTTCTTGGCGATATTGGGACCGACAAAAAACAAGGCGAAGAAGCCGAATACTACGGTCGGCACACCCGCCAGTACCTCGAGGACTGGTTTTAGGATGCGGCGAGCACGCTGACCTGCGTACTGACTGAGAAAGAACGCAATGCCAACACCGGCTGGTACGGCGATGAGGCTGGCGGTCAACATTATGAGGAACGTTCCGACCAGGAGTGGCCAAACGCCGAAGTCACCGTCGCCGTACTGCGGATACCAAGCCGTAGACCCAAAGAATTCGCCGAGCGTGACAGGTTCGGCGTATTGGATTTGACTCTCGTCGGCGAACCCCAACTCACTGGAGTCGCGAACGCCACTTTCTGCAGATTCTTCGACACCAACGAACTCCTCGTTTCCATAACCCGAGATTGCACGCTCCGTGAAGAAACGGTACGTGGGTTGAACGAGGGAAAAAACGATTCCTGTGGTGATGATGACACCAGATGATGCGATCACCATCAGGATTGCAACAACAAATCGCTCGATACGCCGTTGGCGTTGAATGTGACCCGACGGCCGTAGGTCGGTGGGGATGGAGCTCATCAAAGTGGTCATAGTTTGCTCCTCTACTGCACTGTCACTTGTAGCACAAACAAGAGCACCCTGGTTCTGGTGGGGAAGGGTACCCACCGGAACCAGGGAGCTGACGACTTACTGGATTACGGTTTCTTCTTTGGCAGAGCGGCAATTCTGAGGAGTGCGCCAGACATCGCCTTGATCTGTGAATCAGTCAGCGGTACGAAAACTGCGTCTTCGCTGATCTGCTTGACGTTGCTCGCAAAGAAATTGACGAACGCTCCTACTGCAGGATTTGACAGTAGCGAATCGTTCTTCGGGTAGATGAAAAGCGGGCGCGACATTGGATACGTTCCGCCCTGCACCGTTGCCACCGTTGGTTCAACACAGCCCGCACCTTTATCCAATTTGAGGGTCTTCACCTTGTCGGCATTTTCAATGGCGTACGACAAGCCGAAGTAGCCCACGCCACCCGTGTCGCCGTTGACACCGCGCACCGTAACGTTGTCGTCCTCGGAGGTCGAGACATCCTTGCGGAGCTTGTCCTTGCCACCCACGGTGGAAAGATCACCGAATGCGTCGAACGTACCGGAATCAGTGCCTGCGCCGAACAACTTCAGTGGCGTCGACGGCCAGGACGAGTTGATGTCCGACCACTTGGTTGGAGCGGATGACGATGCTGCCCACATCTTCTTCACTTCGGCCATGGTCATGCACGACACCGGATTGTTCTTGTTCACCACGAGCGCAAGACCGTCGTTGGCGATCGGAATCTCGGTGAAAGAGATGCCGTTCTTCTGACAGATGGCGGCTTCGGACGACTTGATGGCACGTGAGGCGTTGGAGATGTCGGTCTCACCACGGCAGAACTTCTCGAAACCACCACCGGTACCCGAGATTCCCACTGCGACCTTGACACCCTTCTTCCCGCTGATGCTCTTGGTTGCTGACTCGAAGTACTTCGCTGCGACGGTGGCAAGTGGTGCCACGGTGCTCGAGCCGTCGATTCTGATGTTGGCACCCTTGGCGCTCGCCATCTGCCACTGGAGATCTGCTGTCTTACCGGTAAGCGACTTCCACTTGAACTGGGCCTTCTTCTTCGGATCCGATGCGTGCAGCGACGTACCCGGAACAATCTCACAACGAATGTAACTCGTGCCGACCTTCGCTATCGAATACACCTGTTTCAGTTCGCACTTATCGCCAGCCTTCGCGGCGAAAACTGGAGCGCCGACGGCCAGCGTGCCGGCGACGACCGCCGTGGCGACGACGCCACGTGCAAGTTTCTGACGAATTGTTGTCATATGTTCTGTTTCCTTTGGTGAGTTGGACTACCTGACACAAAGGAAACTAAGCGCAACGAGCATCCGCCAACCGACAGATTCGGGAACGATGCCTCAAATCTGAGTGAACAAAAGGTGAACTAGCCGGCGAGAGCGGCGAGCTTTTCCTTCACCTTGGCCAACGACGGGTTGGTCATGGCCGTGCCGTCGGTGAACACCAACGTGGGCACGGTCTGGTTGCCGTTGTTCACCTTTTCTACGATCTCGGCGGTGCCCGGGGTGGTTTCAATGTCCACTTCCACGAAGTTGATGCCGTCGTCCTGCATCATGCGCTTGAGGCGCTTGCAGTAACCGCACCACGTGGTGGTGTACATGGTGACGGCGGGCGTCGCACCAGCAGCCGGGGTCGACTCAGCCACCGGACACCTCGGAAACCTTCTTCTTGCCCTTGGAAATCCACGGCATCATCGCACGCAACTGTGCACCGACCTTCTCGATCGGATGATTCTTGCCGGCATTGCGCATTTCGCTGAACCGCTTGCGACCAGAGTCGCTCTCGGCGATCCACTCCTCGGCGAACTTGCCGGTTTGAATCTCCTCGAGGATGGTCTTCATGCGCTTCTTGGTATCGGCATCGATGATGCGCGGACCGCGCGACAAGTCGCCATACTCAGCGGTGTCGCTGATGCTGTAACGCATGCCGGCGATTCCCTCTTCGTACATGAGGTCGACGATCAATTTCACTTCGTGCAAGCACTCGAAGTACGCCATCTCGGGTTGATAACCCGCTTCAACGAGTGTTTCGTAGCCAGCCTGCACCAACGCGGTGAGCCCGCCACACAGCACCACCTGTTCGCCGAACAAGTCAGTTTCGGTTTCCTCTGGGAACGTGGTTTCAATCACGCCGGCACGGCCGCCACCAACGGCCGATGCATACGACAGAGCCAACTGCTTTGCCTTGCCCGTTGCGTCTTGCGCGACGGCGATGAGCGCCGGCACTCCACCACCCTCGGTGTACGTGCGTCGTACGAGGTGACCGGGGCCCTTCGGAGCAATCATGATCACGTCCACGCCCTTGGGTGGTGCGATGCGCTCGAAGCGAATATTGAAGCCGTGCGCAAAGGCGAGTGCCTTGCCGTCGGTGAGGTGTTGCTTCACGTGCTCGTCGTAGATCTTCTTTTGCTCCGTGTCGGGTGCGAGCATCATGATGACGTCCGCCCACTTGGAAGCGTCGGAAATCGACATCACCTTCAAGCCGGCATCGGTTGCCTTGGCAACCGATGAGGAGCCGTCGCGCAAGCCGACCACGACGTCGACCCCGGATTCCTTCAAGTTGAGAGCATGTGCGTGACCCTGGCTTCCGTAGCCGATCACTGCCACTTTCTTTCCTCGGATGATGGAGAGATCAGCATCCTTGTCGTAATACACATTCGCTGCCATTAGCTTGCCTTTCCTTTGGGTGATTTTGCCGCGCTTGCCGTGGCGGCGCGGTCGAGTTTGGGGAGCGCCACCAAGCCGGTGCGCTGGGATTCAACAATGCCGTACTGGTTGAGGGCAACCATGAAGTCGTCGATGTTGCTCGGGCTTCCATCGAGGCTCACGGTGATTGCATCGACGCCCACCGAGAGGATCTTGCCTTCAAAAATGTTGGTGAGCTCCACGATTTGTCCGCGCTGTTCCGCCGTGGCCTTCACGGTGACCATGATCAGCTCACGTTCCACCGAGTGTCGCGGGTCGAGCTCGCTGATGCGCACCACATCGATGAGCTTGAACAATTGCTTGGTCATCTGTTCCAGTGGTGCGCTGGCCAGGTCGACCACGATGGTGATGCGGCTGTAGTCCGCATGTTCGGTTGGCGCAACGGCGAGCGAGAAGATGTTGTAGCCACGACGCGCAAACAGTGCCGATACTCGCGCCAACACGCCGGGACGGTTTTGCACCAACACCGACAACACGTGGTGCTGCGAATCCTGACCGTACGGATTGTTGCCGCTCATCGTCGTGTCTCCGCTCACTTCAAGAACTCGCGTCGCGAATCTTGTGAGTGGTGGAGCAGGATGTCGTCGTTGCTCTTGCCTGCGGGCACCATCGGGAACACCTTTTCGTCCTCGGCCACTCGGAAGTCCACCACCACGGGGCGGTCGTTGATGGAGTTCGCTTTGTCGATTGCAGATTCGGCCTCTTGTGGGTCTTCCACGCGGATGCCGACACAGCCCATCGACTCGGCCCACTTGACGAAATCGGGCAGGGTGCCTGAGAGATTCACTTCGCTGTACCGCTCGTCGTAGAACATCTCCTGCCATTGGCGAACCATACCCAGGTACGAGTTGTTGAGGATGCCGATCTTCACGGGAATGCGCTCCAGCGATGCAGTCACCAGTTCTTGCGCGGTCATTTGAAAACAACCGTCTCCGTCGACGGCCCACACCGTCTTGTCGGGGCGACCCACCTTGGCGCCGATCGCCGCCGGCACCGCAAATCCCATGGTGCCAAGACCGCCGGAGTTGACCCAGGTGTAGGGCTCTTCGAAGTTCCAGTACTGGCTGGTCCACATTTGGTGTTGACCGACGCCCGACACCACGATGGTGCCCTCGGGTGCGCCGTCACGCAACTTTTCCAGGCAGAACTGTGGCTTGAGAGCCGCACCAGGTTCGCTTTGGTCGTAGGCGAGCGGGAACTGTTCACGCCAACCACTCACACGACTGCGCCACGGACCAACGTCGGCCTGCTTCTCTCCGGACTGCAGCATCTCCTTGATCGCCTTCAACATTTCTTCGATCACCAGGCGGCAGTCACCGACGATCGGAACATCGGGGCGACGGACCTTGCCCTGTTCGGCGGGGTCGATGTCGACGTGGATGATTTTGGCGTCGGGCGCGAACGCCGATACCTTGCCGGTGACGCGGTCGTCGAAGCGCGAGCCGAGGGCGATGAGCAGGTCGCTCTTTTGCATCGCGGTGACCGCGGTGGCGGTGCCATGCATACCGGGCATTCCCAGGCACAACGGATGTGAGTCGGGGAATGCACCGCGCGCCATCAATGTGGTGACGACGGGAATCTGCGTGAGTTCGGCCAACTCGCGCAACGCAGCAGCGGCGCGCGCCTTCAACACTCCGCCACCCACATAAAGAATTGGTTGGCGCGCAGCGAGGATGAGTCGTGCGGCTTCCTTGATCATCTTGGTGTGACCCTTCACGTTGGGTCGGTAACCAGGCAAACTGTCGAGCACTTCGTCGTCGCTCGGCCAGTACCAGGTCATCTCGTTCTGCAACACGTCCTTGGGAATGTCGATCAATGTCGGACCAGGACGACCAGTGGTGGCGATGTGAAACGCTTGACGCACCACCATCGGCAAATCTTGCGCGCTCATCACCAACTCGTTGTGTTTGGTGATGCTGCGGGTGATGCCAACGGTGTCGCATTCTTGGAATGCATCGGTGCCGATTGCTGCAGTGGGCACCTGACCGGTGATTCCCACCATAGGTATGGAGTCCATGTATGCATCACACAACGGCGTGACCAAGTTGGTGGCGGCGGGACCGCTCGTCACCATCGCAACACCAGGTCGACCGGTGACGTGTGCGTAACCCTCGGCCATGTGACCGGCGCCCTGCTCGTGACGCACGAGGATGTGGCGAATCTTGGATTCAATGAGCGGGTCGTACGCCGGAAGAATGCAACCACCAGGTAGTCCGAACATCACTTCCACGTTCTCGTGCTCGAGAGCACGGATGAGCGCTTGGGCTCCGGTGAGTGTCTCTTTCATTGATTCCTCTTTCTTCAGTCTCGCTGTGGTTTTCGGATTTCGTGTTTTTGGGTATAAAAAAACCTCCCCTTCGGGGAGGTGGCGCGCACGTAGGTGACGACGTGCGCTTAGACAAGTACTACGAGGGCGACGGCGATGTGGCGTCGAGCGGTCATAGCGATATCAAGTCTGCCAGCGGATTTTTGGGGTTCACAACCTGCCCGATGGGGCTGCCCCATCAACGCACGGCACTGTTTGCCAAGCCGCCCGACCGGGCAACCACCAACACGCGTCGCGAGAGGTCGCGGGCCGTGACGCGCAGTGGACCTGCCGCTTGAGACGACGTTGCCTCCGCCACCTGAATGTCGCCGGTGATCACCACATTTACCGCGGTACGTACCCCGGGAACTCGCTTGGCGAGGAGTTGGCACACTGCGGTAGCTCGTAGGCGAGCAAGATCTCGCAAGAGTCTGACTGGACCATCGCCTGCACCACCGACACACGTG
>SXPV01000141.1 GCA_005793215.1 Actinomycetota bacterium | reverse complement strand
TGCGGATGAATTGTCGTTTCGCTGGTTGGTCTCCTGTGCGACAACAATGCCAATGACACGGCACCTGACAAGATCGACGCGATGAGAATCGCCAACTTTGCGTTGGCCTGATCACTTGGAGCCTCAAGTGCCAGCTCGGTGATGAAGATCGCAACGGTGAATCCGATTCCGGCGGCCGAGCTGACTCCCAATAGTTGGCGATTGCGTCCGCCGGCAGGCACATCGGCCACGCGCAAGACAACTGCCAATCTCGATGCCAGGACGATACCGAGCGGCTTTCCTATGAGGAGCCCGAACCCGACGCCCCACGTGATCGGAGACGACATTGCATCGCGAATTCCCGTCAGTGAAACATCGATGCCGCAATTGGCCAAGGCAAAGAGTGGAACGATGATGAAGCTCGTCCACGGATGCAACGCGTGTTGCAGCCATTCGATCAGACTCGAGTTGCGGTACTGCAATACAGGTGCCAACAAGCCCATCGCCACTCCAGCAATCGTCGGATGCACTCCAGCCTCGTGAAGTGCAAACCACATCCATGCGCCGATGATGACGTACACCAACGGTGAACGAAGTTTTGCTCGTCGCATGAGGAGCGTTAGAAGTACGGCTGCCGCAGCTCCGCCCAGCCACGAGAGCTTGAGTCCCGACGAATACACGACCGCGATGACCACAATCGCCCCGATGTCGTCCACGATTGCAAGGGCCAGCAGAAATGCCCGAAGTGATGCTGGCACTCGCGAGCCGACCACCGAGAGCACACCAACCGCGAGAGCGATATCGGTTGCCATCGGTATCGCCCAGCCTCGGGGCTCGGTTGTTCCTGCAATTGCGAGGTAGACGAGCGCGGGGATGATCATTCCGCCGAGGGCTGCGACTCCCGGGAGGATGGCGGCTCGACGGGAGTTGAGGTGTCCCGTGGTCAGCTCGCGTTTGATCTCCAGCCCCACGACGAAGAAGAACAACGTCATCAGGCCGTCGTTTATCCAATGTCGCAGGTCCAAGTCGAGCCCGACACCAGGCAACCCAAGATTGAGACGAGTCGTCCACACTTCGTCATACGACGCCGCCCACGGAGAATTGGCCCACACCAGTGCAACGAGTGCGCCAAGTGCGAGCAGACTTGCTCCGGCCGACTCAGCACGAAGAAACTCGCCGAGCCTCGACGATGCGCGCGATCGGATTTCGTCGGGAATCTCGGGTGGAGTCGTCAAGTCCGACTACCGATTCAATCCGGGTAAACGCAAGGACCGACGCACAGCGACCCCACGTACGGCAACCACCACCGCTAGAGGAATCGAGAGCCTTGCGAGATCGGGTGCATTCGTCTCCACGAGGGTTAGATACATGAGTGCACCAACGATGCCAGCAACCGCGTAGATTTCGCCGACGAAGACAATGGGAGTACGACGTGCAAACACATCACGGATGATTCCACCACCAACGCCGGAAACAACACCCATGAAGGCCGCGATGAAATTTGACGTTCCAGACTCCAGAGCCACGGAAACTCCAACGACCACGAAAGCTCCGAGGCCAACTGCGTCACTCGCCACGTACCACGTGGCTCTGCGTGGATCGGTTGCAGGATTTACTCGGAGTACGACGATCGCCAAGAGCGCGGTCACCAGTGCGACAACCAACGGCCACGAATCCACCGTCCATGCGACCGGTTCATCGATGAGTAGGTCGCGGATGGTTCCACCTCCAATGGCTGCCACTGCACCCAGCACGATGCCTCCGAGCCAGTCCATACCCGCATCGGCGGCCGCCATGACCCCGGACAGTGTGAACGCGATGGTGCCAACTACGGATACGAACAGAACCGCATTGGAGGACTCATCGAGAACGGACGATGCAACGAGGGCAACTTGAGCCACGATGGCCGATGAAAGCATCATCGTGCTGACAAAGTTACCACTCTCGGATTAGCCGCCGAGAAACTGACGCACTTCAACGGCACGGTTGCAACACTTGGAACCTTCCGTTGCCAACTCATGTGCAGTTGCGACATCGGGAGCATCGATGATCCAGAATCCGGCCATGTACACCGCCGTGTCGTTGAATGCACCAGCAGTCACCCGAGGAATGTCACCACGATTGTCGATCACCGTTGCATCGTCCGGCGCAGCCAAGCCCGCCGCCAAAATCCAGTGGCCGTTGGCCCGCAATTTGTCGTTGAAGGCATCGATGGCCTGCATCTCGCCCGGCACTGCAGTGGCAGTACCGCTGTCGAGCACGGCAATGAGGAATCGCACGTCAGCGAGAGGACTTTCTCGACGTCTTCTTCGATGACTTCTTCAATGACTTCCCCGACGACTTCCTAGGCGCGGCTCCCTTCGCGTTGCCACCAATCGAGAGCTGTGGGCGAATCATCGCATCCAGCAGCGCCGCATCCACCTTCCAATCAATGGGAATCTTCACCGTCTTTTTGTTCACGTCGTACGACTTCAACTTCGCACTGAGCGACTTCAACACCTTGGCATCCCATGGCGCGATCAGGAGGTGATTGGAGGACGCCGACATGCCGAATACGTATCGTTCGCCATGACGCAGCATCGGTTGGTTCCATGCCATCACCAGTTCCAAATGCGGATGTTTCTTGCGAATCGCCCCGATGATCGCACGAATGGTCTTGGCTTTCGCCGGGCCGATGCTCGCAAAGTACTCGGATGGACTCGCAAAGCGCTTGGACGACGTCGACCCTCGCGCGAACATCACCAATGCATTGGCATGCGCTTGGGAAAACTCGTGACGCTCACGCAGCAACGCAATTTGCTGGGGATACTTTGCATCGCCCAAGTCGGCCAACAGCTTGAGCCAATGGCTCACCGGTTTGCCGTACTTCTTTTCGATTGCCGGGAAGTGTGCGGCGCGATCCCCCGATGTCGCTGGCTTCGATACGGCACGTCTACCCGACGTCGGCACGGCGCAAACCTACGAACTCTTGCGAATCACGCCGTCCGCCACCGCCGCAGCAGCAACTGCCGGAGCCACACGCTCCACCACCGAGCGGTCGAACACCGACGGCACGATAAAACTCGGCGACAGCTGCTCCGGCGTCACCGACTCGGCGATGGCAATCGCAGCGGCAACCTTCATCTTTTCGGTGATGGTGGTGGCCTGCGCATCGAGGGCTCCTCGGAAGATGCCGGGGAACGCCAACACGTTGTTGATCTGGTTCGGATAGTCGCTACGTCCAGTGGCAACCACCTTTGCCAGTCCATCGATCTGCTCGGGACGAATCTCCGGATTCGGGTTGGCCATTGCAAACACGATGGGATCCTTGGCCATGTTGCGAACGTCGGACGCAGTGATGAGGTCGGGGCCGCTCAAACCAATGAAGACGTCGGCACCCTTCAAAACATCCGACACCATTCCCATTTTGCGCGACGGATTGGTGTGCTCGCCGAACCACTGCTTGGCCGAATTCACCCCGGTACGTCCCGAATACATCGCGCCCTCGCGATCGCATCCAACGATTTCGCCGACGCCGGCATCCATGAGGATCTTGCCCACTGCCATGCCGGCGGCACCGACACCGAGAATCACCACGCTGATGTCCTCGATTTTCTTGCCGGTGATCTTCAGTGCATTCCACAGCGCCGCCAGGGTGACCACCGCAGTGCCGTGTTGATCGTCGTGGAACACGGGAATGTCGAGCGATGCGCGTAGACGCTCCTCGATCTCGAAACACTCCGAGGCCTTGATGTCCTCCAAGTTGATGCCACCGAACGTCGGCGCGATGCGCTGCACGAAATCCACCACCTCGTCGGCGGTGCGGGCATTGATGCAAATCGGAAAGCCGTCCACGCCACCAAACTCCTTGAACAAGAGCGCCTTGCCTTCCATCACCGGCATGGCCGCCTCAGGCCCGATGTCGCCGAGACCCAGTACCGCGGTGCCGTTACTCACGATGGCCACCGTGTTCTTGCGAATGGTGTATTTGTGGGAGAGATTCTTGTCGTTCTCGATCGCCGTGCAGATGCGCGCCACGCCGGGTGTGTACGCCATGGAGAGATCTTCGCGATCGTTCACCGGCGCACTCGACGACGTGAAGATCTTGCCTGCTTCATGCATGCGGAACGTGCGATCCCACCAACCTCGCAACGTCACGGTGGGGAGATCTTGCACCGCTTTCACCACCTGCAACTGGTGGGCTTCATCGCGACAATGCACCACCAGCACGCGTCGCAATACCGGCCCACGCACATCGAACCCATCGAGTGCGCCGATGTTGCCACCGGCCGCACCAATCGCCGTACACAGTTGACCCAGCGAGCCGGGAACGTTCGACAGCTCACAGTCGAGGCTGATGGAAAACGCCGCTGTCGGAAGCGTTGGCATAGGACTTCTGAGGCTACGAGCACCCATAAAGTGCTGACACACTGAAGGGGTGACTCCCCCGCAGCACCACGCCGAGATCTCCCCGATCTTTCAGCCCGCGTCATGGCAACAGGTTGCTGGTTTCTCTTTCAGCGACATCACCTATCACCGAAGCGTGGACTCGGGAACGGTGCGGATCGCCTTCAATCGACCAGAGGTGCGAAATGCATTTCGCCCACGAACGGTGGACGAATTGTTCACCGCACTCGACCATGCTCGCCAAACCCCCGACGTTGGCTGCGTGTTGTTGACGGGCAATGGTCCCTCCCCCAAGGACGGCGGCTGGGCGTTCTGCAGTGGCGGCGATCAGCGCATTCGCGGTAAGGATGGCTACAAGTACGCCGACGGCACCGATGCCTCCACCATCAACACGGCACGCACCGGTCGCTTGCACATTCTCGAAGTGCAACGCCTGATTCGGTTCATGCCAAAGGTGGTCATTTGCGTAGTTCCTGGTTGGGCCGTCGGCGGTGGACACAGTTTGCACGTGGTGTGCGATCTCACCATCGCCAGTCGTCAACACGCCAAGTTCAAACAGACCGATGCCGACGTCGCAAGCTTCGACGGCGGATACGGCTCCGCCTATCTCGCGCGACAAGTTGGACAAAAGTTCGCACGCGAGATCTTCTTCCTCGGGCGCGACTACTCCGCCGAAGAGGCACATCACATGGGCATGGTGAACGCCGTGGTCGACCACGAGCAATTGGAAGTTGTTGCGCTCGAGTGGGCTCGCGAGATCAACGCCAAGAGTCCCACGGCACAACGAATGCTGAAGTTCGCCTTCAATCTCATCGATGATGGTTTGGTCGGACAACAGTTGTTCGCCGGCGAGGCAACTCGACTTGCCTACATGACCGACGAAGCGCAGGAGGGTCGCGATGCGTTCCTGGAAAAGCGCGATCCGGACTGGTCTGATTTCCCCTGGCACTTCTAGAAATCACCGACCTCCACGACCCGCGGCTTGATCCGTTCCGCTTTCGCGAACGGCGCCTCATGGGCGTGATCCAACGACGCAATGGTGGTCCACTCTTCATTGCCGAAGGCGATCTGGTAACCGAGCGAGCCCTGAATGCAGGCTGCGAACCCGTTGCAGTTCTCTGTAGCGAAAAAGGTGCGCGGCGGCTCGCTGAATTCGCACCCGACTACGAGCGCTACTCGTTCTTTGCCACCGAAGAACTACGCCGAAACGTCACCGGTTTGGGTGTACCGCTCGAAGTGATCTCGCTGTTCAAGCGACCCGAGCCATGCAATGCCGATGAACTCCTGCAGCAGTTTCGATTCGGGGTGTTCGCCGACAACGTGGACAACCCGGTCAACGTGGGATCAATCGCCCGCAACATGGCCGCCATGGGTTGGGATGCACTGTTTCTCGACAACAACAGCGCAGACCCTCTTGCTCGTCGTGCGTTACGAGTGTCGATGGGCAATGCGTTCCACGTCCCCCACGCACGAGTTGCCGATACCGCCGAGTTCATTCGCGCTGCAGCCGCCGACGGAGTCGCCACCATCGCACTCACTCCTGCCTCCGATGCCATGCCGATGCGTGACGTGCGACTGATTGGACAACGCCGGCTACTCGTCCTGGGCTCCGAACGAGATGGATTGTCTGACGACGTTCTGGGTGCGTGCACCTTGCGCGTGCGAATTGAGATGCGAGACGGCATCGACTCGCTCAACGTTGCGGCAGCGAGCGCCGTGGCCTGCTACACGTTGGGCAAGTAATTCGCGCAGCTACACGTTGCGCAGGTGATCCGCTGCGCGCACGAAGTAGTCGCGCATCTCCGCCAAAAGTTCGGCGGGAGCCGCCGTGGCATCGAGCGCAGTGTTCATGTGCGCGAGCCAGCGATCACGCATTCCATCGTCGATGGGAAAGGTTGCATGACGCATTCGTAATCGTGGATGACCGCGCTCGTCGGAGTACGTGGTGGGCCCGCCCCAGTACTGCGCCAGGAACAATGCCAAGCGACGCCGTGCCGGAACCAAGTCGTCGGGTTGCGGATACAACGCGAGCAACACCGGATCGGTGCGCACACTGACGTAGAACTGTTCGGCCAAACCCTCGAAGAATGGGAGCCCACCGACGCGCTCGAACAGCGTTGCGGCGACGTTGTGCGACGTCGGGCTCGACGGCTCGGTGCTCACGAAAACTGTGGGTCTTCCCATTCCGGGAAGATATCGGGTAGCTCACGAGCAACCGAATCGGCGAATCGCGCCGGGCGCTTTTCCAGGAAACTGCTCACACCTTCGTGGGCGTCCACACTGCGACCGCGCATCTGAATGCCACGCGAGTCGGCTCGGTGCGCATCCATCGGATGCGAAGCACCCAGCATGCGCCACAACATTTGACGCGAGAGAGCAACCGAAACTCCCGAGGTGTTGTCTGCAATCTCTCGCGCCAACGTTCGCGCGGCAGGTAGCAGATCCTCCGGCGCATGCACCGATCGAATCAGTCCACCCTCGTGGGCCTCGCTGGCAGAGAGAATTCGTCCGGTGTACACCCACTCGGCGGCCCGCGAGATTCCAACAGCACGCGGTAGGAACCACGATGAGCAGGCCTCTGGCACGATGCCACGTCGCGTGAAGACGAAACCCACACGTGCTGTAGTGGATGCCAGACGAACATCCATCGGCAACGTCATGGTTGCACCTATTCCCACTGCTGCACCATTGATGGCGGCAATCACCGGCTTCTTGCATTCGAAGATTCGCAGCGTCACTTGTCCTCCGCCGTCGCGACGAACTCGATCGTCGTCGGGACTCGACCAATCACCGTCGTCGAACGTCTTTGCACCACCCGACAAGTCGGCTCCCGCACAAAACGCCTTGCCTTCGCCCGTGACGATCACCGCGCGCACCGCGTCGTCGGCGTCGATGACGTCGAACACGTCCAACAACTCGCGCATCATCACGCCGGTGAACGCATTCATCTTCTCCGGCCGATTCAGCGTGACGGTGGCGATCGACTCGCTCACCTCGTAACGAATCTGGGTGAATTCGGCCATTACCACGTGTCTACCAGCCGCGACCGTGCAACTACACGTCGAGGAATCGTGAGGCGGCGATTGCCGAACCAATCGCACCGATTGCCGCACCGAGCAGGAGCAGCACCACCATCACACCCGACAGGTATCCGGCCGGCACCACGAGGCTGGAGATTCCGGTGCCCGGCTTGAACGCGGCCACACCACCCGACCACGCACTGTTCAACGCCCACACTCCTGCGCACGAGACCACGCCACCAATCAATCCCTGCAACAAACCCTCCAACATGAACGGGATACGGATGAACCAGTTGGTGGCACCGACCAGCTTCATCACCTCGATCTCGCGACGGCGAGCAAACATTGCGGTACGAATGGTGTTCCAGATCAACCCGATGGCAACCGCCAGCAATACGAGCGACATGATCAACGTGACGTTGCGCACGAAACCCGACAACGTCGAGATGACCTCAAATTCGTCCTCCGCAAGTGCGACGGCCTCCACTCCCGGCAGCGTGCGGTACTGGTCGGCCAAACTCCGCACCAGATCGGTGTCCTCGGTGAGCGGCACCACCTTGAACTGCGTGGGGATGGTTTCTGGCGTCAGCAAGCTGAGCGTCACGGGATCACCCAGGAAAATGCGCTGGGCCTCGGCGTAGCTCTCGGCTTTGTCGAGATAGCGAAGCTTGTCGACGTCGATCACACTCGGCGCGGCACGAAGGGTGCCGTCGATCAACGCCACCTGTTCGGGTGAGGCATCGCTGCGGACGAACACGATCATGGCCACGTCACCGCGCCACTGCACCAGAAGGTTTTCGAACGCGCGCTGAATGAGGAACGTTGCGCCGACCAGCAAGAGCGCGATTGCCGAGGTGAGCACGGCCGCCATGGTGAGCGTGAGGTTGCGACGAAAACTCGCCCATGTTTCGCGCAGTGCGTACTCGATGCGGGCCAACATTATTCGTACACCCCTCGTTCTTGGTCGCGCACGACGAGTCCGCGATCCAACTGAATCACTCGTCGGCGCATCGCGTTGACCACGCGATGGTCGTGCGTAGCCATCACCACGGTGGTACCCGTCTCGTTGATGGCCTGCAACAACGCCATGATCCCCTCGCTCGTTGCCGGATCGAGGTTGCCAGTGGGTTCGTCAGCCAACATGATCAGCGGACGGTTCACGAACGCTCGGGCAATCGACACGCGCTGTTGCTCGCCACCGGACAATTGATTGGGAAACCGCTCACTCTTGTCGGCCAATCCGACCAGCTCCAAGACGAACGGCACCTGTTCGCGAATCACGTGGCGCGGCTTGCCGATGACCTCGAGTGCGAATGCAACGTTCTCGAACACGGTCTTGTTGAGCAGCAGCTTGTAATCCTGAAAAATATTGCCGAGTGAGCGACGAAGGAACGGCACGCGTGACGGCGGCATTTCGCACACATTCCGACCGGCAACCCATACATCACCCTCGGTGGCGACTTCCTCCCTGCTCATCAAGCGAAGCAACGTGGACTTGCCCGATCCTGAGGGACCCACCAAGAACACGAAGTCGCCCTTGGCCACGTCGAACGACACGTCATCCACGGCGAGCGTGTCGTGACCGTAGATCTTGGTAACTCCGTCGAGCTTGATCATTACTGACCCGCCTCGGTGCGGCGCCATCGCAGGTAGCCCTCCATGAACTCATCCAAGTCGCCGTCGAGCACCGCCGTGACATTACCCGACTCCACATCCGTGCGGAGGTCCTTCACCATTTGATACGGCTGCAATACGTAGGAACGGATCTGTGTCCCCCACCCAACGGTGGCCTGCTTGCCAGCGATGCGCGCCAGTTCCGCCTCGCGTTCTTCGATGATTCGCGCAGCCACCATCGTCTTCAACTTCTTCAAGGCGTTCTCGCGATTTTGTAGTTGGCTGCGCTCCTGCTGGGAAGCCGACACGAGGCCCGTTGGTTTGTGAATGAGACGTACCGCCGACGACGTTTTGTTCACGTGCTGACCGCCTGCCCCCGAGGCGCGGTACACCTCCATGTCGATGTCGGCGTCATTGATCTCCACATCCACTTCTTCGAGCACCGGCCACACCTGCACGGTGGCAAAACTGGTTTGTCGGCGGCCCTGATTGTCGAATGGACTGATTCGCACCAAGCGATGCGTGCCACGCTCGCTCGTGAGGAGGCCGTAGGCGAATCGTCCGCGAACGGTGAAGTCGGCGGACAGGATTCCAGCCTCGGTGCCATCGGAAATGTCACCCATCTCCACCGAAAAGTTGCGTCGCTCGGCCCAACGCGTGTACATGCGCAACAACATCGCGCTCCAGTCCTGGGCGTCGATGCCACCATCCTTGGCGTTGATTTGCACGATGGCATCGGTTTCGTCATGGTCACCGATGAAGAGGCTGCGCAACTCCACTTCATCGAGTGCTGCCCGTGCACGAACGAGACTGTCGTTGATCTCGGGTTCCTGGGTTGCGTCGTCCGCCTCGCGTGCCATCTCATGCAGCACTTGCACATCTTCCAGTGTCTGGGCGATGCGATCGAACTCCGTGAGGTCGCCCTTCACAGCGGCATACTCACCGTTGACACGCTTGGCGTACTCTTGGTCGTTCCACAAGTCGGGCTTGGCGACCTCGGTCTCGAGTTCCACCAAGCGCTCGCGCAACTGGTCGATCTTCAGGTACGCCTTGGCCTCCGCAACACGCCGGGCCACATCGGAGATTTCCGTCGTGAAATCACGCATGGGTTGCCGCCGTGACGGCCTACGCCACCTTGCCGTGGCACTGCTTGTACTTCTTGCCCGAACCGCACGGGCAGGGTGCGTTGCGCGGGGTCTTGGACCAGTCGTCGGCTTTGTTCACCACGG
>SXPV01000021.1 GCA_005793215.1 Actinomycetota bacterium | reverse complement strand
GCAAGGGATGCAGGTGGTCGGCACCAAACTCACCGATACCGACATGGTGACCAAATTCGACCGCGAGGCAGAAGCGATGATCATTTCGGGTCTTCGCGCGGCACGTCCCGACGATTCGATCGTTGGTGAAGAAGGCGGTGGCCACCGAGGAACCTCGGGACTCGAGTGGCACGTCGACCCGATCGATGGCACCACCAGCTTCATGTACGGACTTCCTACGTGGTGCGTCTCGATTGGAGTTCGCGAAGTCGCCGGTGCAGTGGCTGGAGCCGTGTTCATGCCCGACCTTGACGAAATGTTCTCGGCCGAGCGCGGTGCAGGCGCGACACTCAACGATTCCCCGATACGTTGCTCGTCCCTCACCGATGTGAGCAAGGCCCTGGTTGCTACGGGCTTCAGTTACACGCCGTCACACCGAACGGTGCAATCACGTCGCATCTCGGAATTCATCCACCAGATACGAGATGTTCGTCGCATGGGAGCCGCAGCCGTCGACATCTGCTTCGTGGCGTGCGGACGCTTGGACGGCTACTTCGAGGAGAATCTGCATTCGTGGGATGTATTGGCCGCCGAACTCATCGCCCGAGAGGCCGGTGCTCGCAGCGGCGATTTCAGCGGCGGCGAACTTCGTGCCGAGGAGGTCCTGGTATCGGGTCCCGGAGTGTTCCATGCCCTTTCGAAGTTGCTGGTTGGAGCACAGCGACTCCATCCGCACGCCCAACGCTGACCGTTCGACCGTCACCGACATGAACGATGCGCTGCCACTCAGCGCACGACGAGTTGAGCGCGACGGCACTACCTTGGTGCGTCGTGGGTACGCGCATTCTCACCGTCGAAGACGATGAGCGCATCCGAACCTCCGTTCGACTTGCACTGGAAGACGAGGGGTGGACCGTGGACGAAGCGGGCACGGGCGAGGATGCGGTAGTTCGATTCACCAATCAACCTGCCGATGTAGTTCTCATCGACATCATGCTTCCCGGTATCGACGGATTCGAGTTGTGTCGGCAGATTCGAGCCAAGAGCAGTGTTCCCATCGTGATGGTGACGGCGCGTAGCGACACCCACGACGTGGTGGCCGGGCTCGAAGCGGGCGCCGACGCCTACCTCACCAAGCCATTCGCACCCAAGGAGTTGTCCGCCCGCATCCGTGCACTGCTGCGACGAATCCGACCCAATGATCATCCGCACACCACGTTGACGTTCGGCGATCTGGTCATCGTTCCCGAAGAAGGTCGTGTCACCTTGCGTGGCACGGAGGTTCCGGTCACCAAGACGGAATTCAAACTCTTGTGCGTGCTTGCGGAGAATCCGAGTGGTGTTTTCAGCCGGGAGGCGCTGCTGGAAAAGGTGTGGGACTACGACTATTTCGGCGACGGCCGCTTGGTGGACGTCCATGTTCGACGTCTGCGTATGAAGATCGAAGTGGACCCTGCCAACCCGCGTCACGTGGTGACCGTGCGAGGTTTGGGCTACCGACTGCAGTCGTGACCAGTCCGATTCGCCCATCGAGTGCGTCATGGTTCGGGCGCCTGCGCGCACTTCGGCGGCGTTGGAGCCCCCGTCGCGTGGGCGTACGCACGAGGATTCTCCTCACCTTCTTGGTGGGTGCCCTGGTGCTTTCGGGTGTGTTGTTCTTCTTCACGTACACGCTCACGCGAAGCAATCTCCGCGAGCGCGAGGGTGAACTCGGGCTCAGCAACCAGTTGATTGCCGAGACGCTCGGCAGCGTGCGTGCATCGCTGATTCTTGCCACCGTCATCACCGTTCTGGTGGGTCTCATGCTGGGAATCGTGTCGAGCGAACGTGTCGTTCGTCCGCTCGCCGGTGCGGCAGACGCCGCTCGTGCCATCGCAGACGGACGCCTTGACACGCGACTTGAGCCCACCGATGACCCCGACCTCAATGCACTCACCGATTCGTTCAACGACATGGTGGCTCGGTTACAGGATCGCGTTGAGCGTGATGCCAGATTCGCCTCCGATGTGAGCCACGAGCTGCGATCGCCGCTCATGACGTTGGCCGCGTCGGTTGAGGTCATGTTGTCGCGACGCGACGAACTACCTGAGCGTGGTCAGGCCGCATTGGATTTGTTGGTGGCCGACGTCGCCCGCTTCAGTGGGCTCGTGGAGGATCTCCTGGAAATTTCCCGCTACGACGCAGGTGCGGTACGCCTGACTCGTGACGAACTTCAGATCAGCGAGCTGGTCCAGCAGGCAGTGCTCGCCAGCAGCATGCCCCGTACGGCGATTCAACTCGATGAACGTTGTCGAGAAACTCGCATTCACGGCGATCGACGACGCCTGGCCCGAGTGGTGGCGAATCTCATCGACAACGCGCGTACGCATGGTGGTGGCAACGCCACGGTGAAGGTCCAACCCGCCGACGATTCTGCTGGCCACGTGTGGATTTCGGTCGAGGACTCCGGCGAGGGAGTTCCCGAGTCCGACGCCGAACGAATCTTCGAGCGCTTCTCTCGCGGAGCGGGCGCAAGCAAACGAGGCACGTCTGAAGGTGCAGGTCTGGGGTTGGCACTAGTGAGAGAGCACGTGCGCTTGCATGGCGGGCGAATCTGGGTGGAGCCACGCCGGGACGCAAGTACCGGAGCGCGCTTCGTGGTTGAACTTCCGTGCGACGCGTCCAGCTCGCACTAGCCCGTTTCTGGCTCGCAGACTCGCCACTATTCTCTCGCCATGGCCACCAACGCAGATCCTGCCCGAAAGGGCTACGGGGTGGTGCTTGCCATCGATGCCGGCACCACGGGAGTTCGCACTCGTGCAGTGTTTGCCGACGGCCGTGCGTCGATTGCGGATTATCGCGAGTTCACCCAGCATTACCCGCAACCAGGATGGGTGGAGCACGACGCAGAGGAAATATGGCAGGCGGTGCGTGCCACGTTGCAGACGGTGTGCCGGCAGATCGACGAACCCATCGCTGCAATCGGTATCACCAACCAGCGTGAGACCGTGGTGGCATTTGACCGACACAGTGGCGCACCACTGCACCGCGCGGTCGTGTGGCAGGACCGCAGAACAGCACAACGCTGTGACGCCTTAGGAGACCGCCTCCCGAATGTTCGAGCAATCACCGGGCTGGTGCTTGACCCGTATTTCTCCGGCTCCAAAGTGGAGTGGCTCCTGCGCAACACCGAGGTGGGCGACAATCCCAACCTCGCGTTTGCAACCATCGATGCATTCCTGATTCACCGCCTCACTGGCGGTGAATCATTCGCCACGGATGTATCGAATGCATCTCGCACCATGCTGTTCGACATTCGTTCGCTGCAGTGGAGCACGGAGATGTGCGGGATGTTCGGCGTCGACCCTGCAACGCTGCCCGACGTGGTGTCCTCAAGCGGACGGATCGGCGTGACGAAAAGCGATGGCGCGATTCCTGCCGGTGTTCCCATCAGTGGCGTTGCCGGCGACCAACAGGCGGCGTTGTTTGGTCAAGCCTGTTTTGCAACGGGGAGCGCCAAGAACACCTACGGTACGGGCAGTTTCGTCTTGCTGAACGTTGGCACCACATGCCCGGAACCAACCGCCGGCATGCTCACCACCGTGGCGTGGCAACTTGGCACGAACCCCGCCGTGTACGCACTCGAAGGAGCCATCTTCGTCACTGGTGCTGCGGTGCAGTGGCTGCGTGACGGGCTCAACATCATCGACGCGTCGAGTGATATCGGCCCACTTGCCGAGTCCGTACCGGATGCAGGTGGCGTGGTGATGGTTCCCGCATTTGCCGGCCTCGGTAGTCCGTGGTGGGACCCGTACGCACGTGGTGCGGTGTTCGGCATCACTCGGGGTACGAGTCGCGCGCACATCGCCCGAGCGGTCGTGGAGTCGATGGTGTACCAAACGCGTGATGTGGTTGATGCAATGACCCGCGCATCTGGTGTTGCCATTCGCGATTTGCGGGTGGATGGTGGCGCAGCAGTGATGAACTTGATGCTGCAATTGCAGTCCGACCAACTCGGAGTGGATGTTCTACGTCCAACGGAACTGGAGACCACCGCAATCGGCGCGGCGTATCTGGCAGGACTTGCCGAGGGCGTCTGGGACTCCACCGACGACATCGCCTCGCGTTGGGCGTTGGAGCGACGATTCTCGCCACGTGACGGTGATCGCGACACGTCGCACGCCCAGTGGCTGCGCGCCGTCGAGCGCTCGCGTCATTGGATTTCGAACTAACGCGTTTACCGTGCCACGAGTTGCAGGAGAGTCAATACCACTGCGCTCAGCCCCATAAAGACCGCGACTCCGGTTGCAATGATGACAACTCGAAGGCCGTCGATGAGTTCGACGACGCGATCAAGCCGCTCCACCGATACTCGAACATCTGCGATGTCCTGTTGCAGACATCTTCGGACGCCCTCGATGTCCTCATGCAGACACGTTTGCACGCCAGAAATGGCATCACCGATGGCGTCGGCAGCGGGACGCCCGAGTGGACCTCGCAACGCGCGACGAAGTTTTGGCTCTGTGGTCATCGTGCGTCATCCACCGGTGAGCTGCACGATCGCCACCATGAGTCCACCCAGGCCAACGAAGAGCGAGATGCCCAAGGAAGCACCCGTGAGCACGATGGTCGTGCGGAGATTGCCGAGCGCTCGGACTTCCTCTCGAAGCTGCACGATCTGTCGCTCCAACCCATCGATACGTGCTTCGAGTGCATCAATCCGCGCATCCAATCGTTCTCCGAGTGCATCGATTTTGATGTCCAGGCGGCGCTCAGTGGCATCGAGATCGGCGCGGCGCACCAGGTCGCCCCACCCACTGGGCGGGAGAAACTCCATGAGGTCATCCGACACGGCGGCCCCAATCGTTTTCTGCAGCGAGTGATGCAGCCGGAGACGCCTGGCGTCGGGCGATGGAGCCTGATCGTGATGCCTGGCGTCGGGCGATGGAGCCTGATCGTGATGCCTGGCGTCGGGCGATCCGACATGTTGCTGAGGTTCTGAAATACTCATGCCCCTGTGTGTGCACAGAACCGTGTGACATGGCAGAAATTCTTTGCGTCGTCACGGCGGGGCACGATAGACCGTCGTCCGGACTTGTCAAGCACGCTCAACCAAGTGACATTCACTTACGTGGCATTCGGCCACGCGACAGTCGCCCAGGTGGTAGCCGCCCGACCTGGACGGCAGTGCACCTACAGCTTCGGCAGGCCGTGATCCAGGTTGCGCACCGCTTGATGAATGCGCTGTTCGTTTTCAATCAGGGCGAATCGCACGAAACTTTCACCGCCGGGACCAAAGCCCGACCCTGGAGAGAGCGCAACATTGCACTCGTTCACCAAGTGCGAGCAGAATTCCACGGAATTCATTTCGCGATAGGCCTCGGGGATTGGGGCCCACACAAACATGGATCCACGCGGGGACGGAATCGACCATCCGATGCGCTCGAGCCCCTCGATGAGTGCATCTCGACGCGACTGATACGTCTTGCACACCTCCACCGGGAAATCTTGTGCTTCGTTCAGCGTGACGGTTGCCGCAATCTGAATCGGCTGGAATGTCCCGTAGTCGAGATACGACTTCAGTTTTACGAGAGCCTGTACCACCTGGGTGTTACCCACGAGAAATGCACAGCGCCATCCGGCCATGGAGTAACCCTTGGTCATGGAGTACAGCTCCACGGCACACTCCATCGCACCTTCGGCTTGAAGAATCGACGGCGGCTCGTAGCCATTGAATCCCATGTCCGCATACGCAAAGTCGTGTACGACAATCATCTCCCGTTCACGACAGAAGTCCACCACTCGCTGCATGAACGAAAGATCAACCGTCGCCCCTGTCGGATTGTGCGGGAATGAGATCACGAGCACTCGAGGCTTGGGCCAACCAACTTCCCACGCCTTGAGCAGTGAGTCGAAGAACTCTTCTTGGTACTCAACGTCGACGTCGGTCGCCGAAAGCAACCGACGTTGACTGCGCATAGGTATCTGACGTAGGTCGGCTCCGGCAAAGAGCGGACCGAAGATGTGAATCGGATAGCTGGGGCTTGGAACGATTGCGGCATCGCCGGCTTCCAAGAGCACCCACATCAGATGGCTGAAGCCCTCTTTTGCTCCGATGGTATTGGTGATTTGCAAGTCGGGGTCGAGCGTGACGCCAAACTTGCGCTGATACATCGCGGCAACCGCTTCGCGCAACTTCGGGAGTCCGCGTGACAACGAGTATCGATGGTTCTTGGGATTGTGTGCTGCCTCGGCCAGCTTTTCAACCGCGATGTCAGGCGATGGGATGTCGGGATTTCCAAAACCGAGATCGATGACGTCGTCACCTTCACGACGTGCGGTGATCTTCAGATTGTTGATGATCGTGAACACGTACGGCGGAAGGTTTCCGATGCGACGAAAGTCCACGGGTCAAGCCTAAGTTGCGGTGGCGAATCGAGGGAGCAGTGCGGCGCCGATGGCACCAGCGTGCTCACCGAGTTGCGCAATTCGAAGATCCGGATGCTTCCGCTGCTCGGGCGAGTAGAGGGTTTCCACGAACCACCTTCGAATCATCGGCATGATGATGTCGGCAGCCTCCGAGACACCTCCACCAATGACGATGACGTCAGGGTCACTCACATTGGTGACATTGGAGATACCGATCGCCACCCAACGTGCATACGCCTCCAACACGGCTACCGCATCCGTTTCGCCGTGGCGTGCGCGTTCGATGACGTTCTCACCCGGCTCTCCACTGGCGAGCATGCGAAGCCCTCGACCAGAGGCGTAGACCTCCCAGCAACCCTTGCGCCCGCACGTACAACGCGGCCCATCGGGATGAACCACCATGTGGCCGATCTCTCCTGCAAAACCATTGACGCCTTGTTGCACCTCACCGTTCACCACGTGCCCACCGCCAATACCCGTGCCGAGGGTGACCATCCACATGTTGCGGGCTCCGCGCCCCGCACCGAATCGCCACTCTGCGAGTGCCGCCGCGTTGCCATCATTGTCGACGTATATCGGTCGACGGAGCTTGGTGGTCAGTTCGGACTTCACGGCCACATCGACGGATCCGGGGATGTTCGGCGATGCGCGCATGACGCCATCCAGGGTGATGAGCCCTGGCACTCCAACCGAGATCGTCTCGACCTCACCGAGCTCGATTGCCAACTCCGTCAACGTGTCGACGAGCTTCGATGCATGAGGTGTTGGATATCGCACCTCACGGATGATGTCGTGCTCGCTCGAGATTTCCGCGTCTACATCAATGACGATGCCGAGGCACTTGGTGCCACCGACATCTATTCCTGCTGCGAGCGTCACGACTCAGCGCGTGTCTTCAATTCTTTCAAGGTGTGCAGAATGCGCACCTCCGCGCGACGCTTCACAAAACCGGGCAATGGAACGATGAGTTCGATCTTCAGCGAGTAGGTGATATCAGTCCCCGTGCCAGAAGGAACGAAGGTATACGCACCATCGATTACGCGCATGATGTCACCCTCCACGAGCGACCATGAGATTCGCTCGGGTGCCTGCGAATAGTCGTAGGACAGCGTGTAGTGCGTGCTGCGCCCGAGGGCACTGGCTCGATACTCGACCTTCGTTGCGCGACCGCTTGCGTCGCGCTCGAGCACATTGGCTTCCTTCACGTCTCGTGCCCACTCCGGGTACCGCTCGAAGTCCACGGCGATGTCAAAGCATCGTGAGGGTGGTGCAGCGACGTGTTCGGTTTCGGTCGCTTGGTCGATCACGCTGGCAAGGCTAGTTGGTGGTGCGTAGCGCAGTGGCGAGGCGGGCGACCAGCACCGAATAGTCGAACTCGGCAACGGCACGAGCGCGGGCCGCCATACCCATCGACGTACGAAGCGACGAATTTGCAAGAAGGGAGGACAACCGCTCCGCGACGTCATCCACGTTGCGTGGGTTGCCCACTACGTAACCGCTGCGTCCGTCCTCGACCGCCTCTGCTGCCCCCCCGCTGTTGCCGGCAATTTGGGGAACCGCGCACGCCGCGGCTTCCGCAAAAACGATGCCGAAACCCTCCTGCTCGAGTCCACCCCAGCGATTTCGACACAGCATCATGAATATGTCGGCGCATCCGTAGAGCGCAGGCAAGTCCGCGTCCGGAACCCGCCCAAGCAAGCGCACCGGAGCATCGAGCTCCTTGATGAGTGACTGCAACCGATCATGTTCGCGTCCGGTTCCGCCTATCAACATGGTGACACCGTCGACGCTGGAGTCGCTGCGAATCCCGCCTGCAATTCGCGCGCGACCAGCCACCTTGGCTATCGCTCGAATCGCCACGTCAAACCCCTTTCGTGGCACCAGACGACTCACCCCCACCACGAGTGGCGCGTGAGGTGAAACCCCGAATTTTTCACGGGCTGCCCAACGCGCTGCGTCGTCAAGTGGAATGAAGCGCTGCGTGTCGACCCCCGGGGGAATTTGCACCACCTTCGACGAGCCGTGCTCGGGCACACGCGATCCCCACATCACTCGGATTGCCTCGGCCGCCGGGTATCGACCCGACGCAAACACCTGTGTTGCCCCCCGCAGAACGCGGGCGAGTGCTTGTCGTGATGCAGGGAGTCGACCGGGTACGGCAATTTCCGCCCCGTGCACCATCACGCTGTACGGCACGGAGAGCGAGGGGCCGACCAGTCCCAACGGCAATGCCGGATCCAACACCACGTGCTCGGCGCCGAAGTCGCGAGCCAATCGATCGATTCGTTTCACCATCAACGGATGCGGAAGCAATACGGGCTCGCGAACTCGTTCCACCTTGAACGCTTGACGCGCATCGAAGTCGACTGCATCAGCATGCGGACTGGTGAGCACAGCAAAGGACGCGGGATCGAGCCTGCGCCACAGCTCCCACAACATGTTCTGGATCCCGCCTACTTTCGGTGGAAAGTCGTTGGTGACCAAGAGATGCTTCATCTACTCACCAATCCGTCGTGTGAATTCACGTTACGTACTCGCCACTGAGCAGATCGGCGCGACCGAGCTTGTTGGCAGCCCACTGCGCGTGCTCACGCAGCAAGTCATCTTCACCGTTGATGTATCGCGCCAGTGCCAAAGCCACGTCTTCATTCTCACCCAGCTTGCTGTTGCCCAGGATGATGAGCGCATTGCGTCGCACCCAACGTGGATTTCGATCGGCAACGTACCACTCGTCGCAGAGCTCGAGCACTCGGGTGTCGTTTGCAGTGAGAATCTCCAGTGCATCAACCGTGGTGCGCGTGTGGCCGTCAGCGGCGTCGAGTGCGATGGCGCCGCGACGCGTCGGCGGGCACACCTCCTGACAGTCGTCGCAACCGTATATACGTGTCCCGAGCGCCTCACGGAACTCGGGATTGAAGACACCCGGCTTCTGAATGAGCCACGCGAGACACCTGCGGGCGTCCACCACGCCTGGCGCGACGATTGCACCGGTTGGGCAAGCATCGATGCAGCGCCGACACGCACCGCAGCCGTCTGCAACCTCTCGATGCGTGGGCTTCAACTCCGCAGTGGTGACCACACAACCGAGCACGAACCAACTTCCGAGTCCTTCCAGCAAGAGATTCGCATTCTTGCCGTACCAACCGAGCCCCGCTCGGTACGCCACTTCGCGGTCAACGATGGAGTTGTCGTCGGCAAACACGGTGGCGCGATGGCCATCACGCTTCAACCGTGTGGCTGCCACGCGAAGTGCATCGCGGAGTGGTTCGTACTGGTCTCGCCAGGCATAACGAGCAACGTGCGCCGGCACCATTGGCGCATGCTGTTCGCCGGCGCTGCCACCCGACACGTGTCGACCCCCGCCGGATGCGGTGTGTTCGACCGCGCGAGGCACCGTGGATTCATCCTGATAGTACGAGCGCGCAGCAACGATGATGCTCCGTGCTCCAGGCACCGACATGGTGGGTGTCGTTGACCGCTCGGGATTTCGAAACGTGAATTGCATACCGTCGGCCATTCCCGACGCAATGCGGGATTCAATTGCTTCTCGTGCCCGGGTCAGGGGCTCTGCCGTGGTGATTCCTACTCGATCCGCACCAGCCTCACGTACCAAACGCATCAGCTCTTCGCCGTACGTCGCTGTACTTTCCACGACGCCGAAGGCTACGAACACTCCCGTGACAGCTCCGCGACAGCCGTGATACGTTCGTCGGTTTTCACGGATGACTCACGGCCTCTACACCCCGGAGTCAAGCGCTGCGCTGGTGACGCAGCCCCGGTGTGAGACCGGCTTTTGCCAAGGCAGCCAGCGTGCGCAACTCTTCGTAGTCGAAGATCACCGCCTCAGGCTCACCGCACAACATCGGCACGATGCAGTCGTCGCATGCCGTGGTATCGCGCATCACGCAGGTGTCGCACGAAATGATGATGGATGGGGGGTGTTCTTGCATGTTTCCACCGTGACCAAGGGGTGTACCGAGGTTCACTTCGCTACGCACAACCTTGTGGCACCCCGATGTCATACTTTCCCTTGTGAGCATCGACATCATCGAAGATGGCACGCCGTGCGACTATTGCGGCACGCTCATCATGTTCCATGATGACGACTTCACCATCTGCCCAGAGTGTGGCAACGAATTCTGGAACATGGACTACACCGGTGAATTTCCGGGTGATCGTCCCGATCGCGTATAAGCCGTC
>SXPV01000140.1 GCA_005793215.1 Actinomycetota bacterium | reverse complement strand
TGCCGTGGCGACCAGCAAGTTTGTCGCCAACGCTGATCTTGCGCTTCTGCGCAACATACACGCGAACCAGTTCGTTGACGCCCGGTGGCAATTCGTCGCCGTCGGAGCCATCTTCCTTCACCCGCTGCAACACCTCGATGTTGATGACCTTGCCGGTTTCGCCGTGCGGCACGTTCAAGCTGGTGTTGCGCACTTCGCGGGCCTTTTCACCGAAGATGGCGCGCAGGAGGCGCTCTTCTGGGGTGAGTTCGGTTTCGCCCTTCGGGCTGACCTTGCCAACGAGTACGTCGCCTGGTGCCACATCGGCACCAACACGAATGATTCCCTTGTCATCCAAATCCGCAACGATGTCCTCGGACAGGTTCGGAATGTCGCGGGTGATTTCTTCGGGCCCGAGCTTGGTGTCGCGCGAGTCGACTTCATGCTCCTTCACGTGAATCGACGTGAGCACGTCTTCTTTCACGAGACGCTCGGAGATGATGATGGCGTCTTCGTAGTTGTAACCCTCCCACGGCAGGAGCGCTACAAGCAGGTTCTTGCCAAGCGCCAATTCGCCTTGGTCGGTGCTTGGGCCGTCGGCGAGCAGGTCGCCCTTCTTCACCTTCTGGCCTTCGCGAACGCGGGGCAACTGATTGATGGTGGTGTCCTGGTTCGAACGACGGAACTTCACGAGGATGTGCTCGTGATCCTTCTTCGGCAGGTTTTCGTAGCGCACCACGATGCGATCACCGGTGACGGTTTCCACGACGCCGTCGTCCTTTGCCAACAGCAAGTCGGCTCCGTCACGCGCAGCGCGACCTTCCACACCGGTGCCGACGAACGGCGCCTCGGCACGGATGAGTGGCACTGCCTGACGCTGCATGGTCGCACCCCTCAAGGCGCGGTTGGCATCGTCGTGTTCGAGGAACGGAATGAGCGACGTTGCGACCGACACGATTTGGCGTGGCGACACGTCGATGAAGTCGACCTGTTCCGGAGCGACAAGCGCCAGGTCGGTGGTGGATCCGAAGAACGACTCTGCTTCGAGCATCTTCTTCAGGTCTTCCAGCGTTGCCGCCTGCGGTGAACGACGCACGAGCACGCGCTCGTCAACGAACGAACCATCCTTGTTGAGGGCGGTGTTCGCCTCGGCGATGACGTATTCCTCTTCTTCGTCGGCGGCCATGTAGCGCACCTCGTCGGTGACGCGACCGTTCTTCACGCGACGGTACGGCGTTTCGATGAACCCGAACGGATTGATTTTGGCGTACGTGGCAAGCGCACCCTGCAGACCGATGTTTGGACCCTCAGGCGTTTCGATCGGGCACATACGGCCGTAGTGCGAGAAGTGAACGTCTCGCACTTCGAAGCCGGCGCGCTCACGTGACAAGCCACCAGGTCCGAGTGCGGACAAACGACGGCGGTGGGTCAGACCCGACAGCGCGTTGGTTTGGTCCATGAACTGCGACAATTGTGAGGAGTTGAAGAATTCCTTGATGGCACCCACGAGCGGACGCACGTTGATGAGCGTCAACGGCGAAATACCGTCCTGGTCCTGCGAACTCATGCGCTCGCGAACCACGCGCTCCATGCGCGACAAACCAATTCGTACCTGGTTTTGGATCAACTCTCCCACCGGTCGCACGCGACGGTTGGCGAAGTGGTCTTGGTCGTCGAGACGGTAACCCGGCTCCTGCTTCACGAGGTGCAACAGGTAGGTGATGGTGGCGAGCACCTCACTACGAGTAAGTACCGTTTGTGAGTCGCTCGGAACGTCGATTTGACCGAGCTCGCTGCCAACTTTCAAACCGAACAGATCGGCGAGCTTGCGAACCTCGGGACCAATCTTGCGGTTGAGCTTGTAGCGACCCACACGCGAGGTGTCGTAACGACGCGACTCGAAGAAGGCACCTTCGAAGTTGATGCGCGCAGTGTCGACCGTTGCCGGCTCACTCGGACGGGTACGACGCATGATTTCCACCATTGCTTCGTCGCGGCTCGGTGCGATGTGCTTTTCACGCAGCCACTGCTCTTCCAGGAAATCGAAGTACTTGACGAAACGCTCGAGGAAACCCGGCGCGTTCTGCTCGTCGTAACCGAGTGCACGAAGGATGAGGAAGATGCTGAGACGACGCTTGCGAGCGATTCGCGCGCCGGCCGTTGGGTTCTTACCCGGCTTGTGCTCGACGTCAAACTCCAACCACTCACCGCGCTGTGGGTGAATGGTGCCCTTCACCAACTGGTGCTTGGCCAGGTTGCGGAGGCGATAACGCTCTCCTGCTTCGAAGATCACGCCGGGCGAACGCACCAGCTGCGACACGATGACCTTTTCGATGCCGTTTACGAGGAACGTGCCGCGCTCGGTCATCTTCGGGAACTCGCCGATGTAAACGACCTGTTCCTTGATTTCACCCGTATCGCGGTTGGAGAAACGCGCCTTCACGAATCGCGACACCGCATAAGTGTGGTGTTTGATTCGGCATTCGGTTTCGGTGAACTTTGGTCCCGGCGTCAGTTCGCGATCGTCAGGATCGAACTCGAGTTCCAACTGCAGGCTGCCGTCGGTGGTTTTGATCGGCGAGATGTCGGAGAACACGTCGCGGAGTCCGTCGCGCATGAACCACTCGAAACTGTCTTTTTGCACCGCCAACAGGTCGGGCATTTCCAAAATTTCATCGAGTGACGCGAACGTATAACGTTCGCGTGCGGCGGCGCGAGACGGCACGAGATACGACTCCTACTTGCTTGCGGGTTGACTTTCGGGGACTAACGAATTGCGACGAAGTGATGTGGGCGGGTCGCCAATGCGCGACCGCCGAGCCTCTGTGGAGAGGTTTGGCGGGGGCGTCGCACGGCGACTCGCCACGCTACCGACGGACGTCCCACTTTCCACCCGAACATCACTGTCGGGTGGCGAGATGGGACCCCGTTCTGGCGGATTAGGCCAGTTCGACGGTGGCGCCGACTTCTTCGAGCTTGGCCTTTGCCTTGTTGGCGTCGTCCTTGCTCACTTTTTCCAGGATTGGCTTCGGTGCGCCATCGACAAGCTCTTTGGCTTCCTTCAGACCGAGGTTGGTCAATTCGCGAACGACCTTGATGACCTGGATGGGCTGGCCACCCTTGTCCTTCAAGATGACGGCGAACTCGTCCTTGTCCTCTGCGGCTGCGGCTGGGGCTGCTCCACCACCGGAGGCGGCGACGGCAACGGGAGCGGCGGCGGTCACGCCGAACTTCTCCTCGAACGCGTCGAGCAGTTCCTTCAGTTCCAACACGGTGAGGGCTGCGATCCCATCGAGGATCTGGTCCTTAGTGAGTGACATGTGTATTTCCTCTTTCTTTCTTGGTTACCTGTGGTGATTACGTGTATTCGATCTGTGGTGATGGCGTTGCTTGCCTGCCGCAAGGCAGTTCGTTACGCCGCTTCCTTTTGCTCCACGAGCGCCTTCAAGCCGTAGGCGGCTTTACGCGGCAACGCAGAGAGCATGTACGCAGTGTTGACCATCGGGGCCTTGAGCAAACCGGCGAACTTGGCCAGCATGACTTCGCGCGAAGGCAGGTCGGCAAGTGCCTTCAAACCCTTTGCATCGACCGCCTTGCCGTCGACGACCGCACCGGTGAGCTTGAGTTCTTTGTTTTCCTTGGCGAAATCGCGCAGCGCCTTGGCCACCGCTGAGACTTCACCTGATACGAAGGTGATGGCAACCGGTCCACCGACCATGCTCTCCACCGCTGCCATCTCGCCATCGCGAGCAGCAATCTTCACCAGCGTGTTCTTGTACACCTTGTACTCGGCGCCCAACGGACGCAGTGCGCGTCGCAAGGTGGCCAGTGCCCCCACGGTCAAACCGCGGTATTCAGAGACAATCACAGAATTCGAAGCGGCGAACTTTTCGCGAACTTCGGCGACGACGGCTGCCTTTTCGGCGCGTGCTGTTGACATCTGATTTCCTTCCTCGTGTGGCCAGGTTTCCCCGATTATCCACCCGAGTGGGTGAACCACATTTCTTTGGTTGGTAGTGCGTGGGGCACACTATCGGCGAAAATCGCCGGTTCGCTACCCCGCTTGGGACTATGCCGTCTCGACCACGGTTGGGACTATGCCGTCTCGACCACGCTTGGGTCGATGCGAACACCGGGGCTCATCGTGGACGACAACGTGATGCGCTTCAAGTAGCGCCCCTTGGCTGCCGACGGCTTGGCGCGAACCAACTCGTCCAACACGGCCTTCACGTTGGCAACGAGGGCTGGAACTTCGAAACTGGCTTTGCCCACCGGAACGTGCACGTTGCCGTAACGATCGGTGCGGTACTCCACTTTTCCGCCCTTGAATTCACTCACTGCACGAGCCACATCGGTGGTGACGGTGCCGGTTTTGGGGTTCGGCATCAAACCACGTGGTCCCAATGCGCGACCGAGCTTTCCGACCATCGGCATGAGATCGGGCGTGGCAATGATGATGTCGAAGTTCATGTTGCCCTTTTCGATGTCGGCAGCGAGGTCGTCGGCACCCACTACGTCGGCTCCTGCGTCGCGTGCCAACTTGGCGTTGTCGCCCTGGGCAAACACGGCAACGCGAACGGACTTACCCGTTCCTGATGGCATGGAGACCGTACCGCGAATGGTCTGCTCACTCTTCTTGGTGTCGAGACCCAATCGAACCGCGACGTCGACGGTTTCGTCGAACTTGGCCTTGGCCATCGACTTCACCTTGGTGACGGCGGCAGTGAGATCGTGCAACTCATCGCGATTCAGGCCCGTGGCCGATGCGACGTATTTCTTTCCTCGGTGATTTTCCTTGGCCATAAAGCCTCCCTCGTGGTAATGCCCGTCGGACGAGGTAGTACCGACGAAGCCGTTGTTCGGTTTCTGACGCTATCGGCGTCGTGCTCATTGTGTTACGCCCATCGCATGGGCGTGGCGTGAGTTCCCTTATGGGGTGACGGTCAGCCCCATGCTGCGTGCGGTGCCGCGCACCTGTTGCTTGGCGGCCTCGAGGTCGTTCGCGTTGAGGTCGGGCATCTTGCGCTTGGCGACTTCTTCGATGTCCTTTTCGCTCACCGAACCGGCCACTTCCTTGCCGGGGTTCGAGGCGGCCTTCTCGATCTTGGCCTTCTCGCGCAACAACACCGGTGTTGGTGGCGTCTTCAACTTGAATTCGAACGAACGGTCGTCGAAGATGGTGATTTCCACGGGGATTACGGTGCCAACTTGGCTTTCGGTTGCAGCGTTGTACTGCTTCACGAACTCCATGATCTGAATGCCGTGTGGTCCGAGTGCCGTACCTACCGGCGGGGCTGGCGTGGCCTTCCCTGCGGGGATCTGGATCTTGACGATCGCGGAGACTTCTTTCTTTGCCATGGTGAGCGTGGTCCTTCCTAGATGAAATCGTGAATGTTTGAGTGGTTGATTAGAGCTTTGCGACTTGTCCGAAGTCCATCTCGACCAATGTGTCGCGACCGAAGATGTTGACGAGCACCTTCAGCTTCATGTGGTCGGCGTTGATCTCGGCGATTTGGCCCTGGAAGTCCGCGAATGGGCCTTCCTTCACGCGCACTGCCTCGCCCACTTCGTAGTCGAGCTTTGGTGCCTTGCGCTTGGGCTGAACTTCGCCCTCTTCCTTCGGTGCAAAGAAGTGGAGCACTTCTTTCTTCGACAACGGAGCAGGGCGCTGGCCGCGCTGGTTCTGTCCGACGAATCCGGTGATGCCCGGCGTCTGGCGGATGCACAACCACGACTCGTCGTCGAGTTCGCAACGAACGAGGATGTAGCCGGGGAACATCTTCTTCTGCACGGTTTGCTTGCGACCGTTCTTGAATTCCACGACGTCTTCCATTGGGATGACGATCTCGTACACCTTGTGCTCGAGGTGCATCGACTGCACGCGGGCGCGCATGGCTTGCTCGGCTTTCTTTTCGTAACCGGACTGGCTGTGCACGACGTACCACTTCCCTGGACGTAGCCACGGGCGCTCAATGACTTCTTCCTCGCCTCCGTCAGAAGTGAGGTCGAACTCGGAGTCGACGAGTGATTCGGTGGTGTTGTCTGTGTTCATAGTTGTTAGTCCTTATATAACCAGCCGGAGAGAATGCCGAACAGCGAATCAAGTCCGAAGACGTAGGTGGTCACGATGACCACCGCAACGAGCACAATCAGTGAATACCTGCGCACCTCGGGCCACTTCGGCCATGACACCTTGCGCATCTCATCGCGAACTTCGCGAATGTATTGGAAAGCACCGACTCGCTCACGCGCCTGCGTGGGGGCAACGGGCTGACGCACGGGTGCGCCCTGCTCGTTGACCGCACCCATGCGACGCATGGCGCGTTTCTGTTGCCGGTTGAGATCCATTGACATACGGGTTGCAAAGGCTATCGGGATGACCGATGCAGTCGCCCCGGCACTCCGTGTAGCCGCCTTGACAAATTGAGGGTTTACCTCAGCAGACGGCGTGATGCTTCAGCAGCCGTCGTACTTCTCTTGCAGGGCAGGAGGGACTTGAACCCCCGACCGTCGGTTTTGGAGACCCATGCTCTACCAACAGAGCTACTGACCACAGGATTC
>SXPV01000020.1 GCA_005793215.1 Actinomycetota bacterium | reverse complement strand
GCGTTTCTTGGACTCCTCGCGCAACAACTCCTCCGCTTTGGGCGAAAGCTCCGCAGTGCGTGACAACACCGGACGTTGTTCGCCCACCTGAAACACGATGCTGTCGAGTGACTCCATGAGCTGCTCTGGATTGATGCTCGCCACCGACAACGAGTGCGTCGCCGTGATGGTGTGTTCGCCGTTGTTGGACTTGCTCACCTTGAACACCGTGAAGGGCAACTGGCCGTTCAATCGATTGATCAGATCCTGCTTGCTGTGGCCCATCTTGGTGGTGCACACCTCCGCGGAGAAAGCCACCACCAGATGTCCGTTGAAGCGTTCGTACACGCGTCCGGAGAACTCCTGTTCTTGATACGTGAACGAGAACTCCTCGCCCGGTTCGATGTCGCCGCGCAGGTCGCAGACCATTTCGGCGATGAGTTGCTGCAGGTACTCCATTACTCGACCTCCCAGTCGTTGTCTTCGAGCATGCGCTTGGCGATCTTCTTCGCCTTGTTGATTTCACGGTTCAGGTGTTCTCGACCCACGCCGAGAAGTTTGGCCGCCTCGGTCTGTGTGAGACCGTTGATTTCAGTGAGAACGAGACCTTCCCACGCCAACGGTGAGATGTTCTCGCGGACCTCACGGATGATTCCCTCTCGGTAGTCATCGTCGACAATGTCTTCCGGATCCACGATGGTTCCCGACTGTCGAGCAATCAACGACTCTCCGTCGCTATCGCCGTAGTTCCCTGGTTCGTCTCCGATCACCGTGCGCGTACCGCGTGCACCGTGCCCGCGTTGGGCATTGTCGCGACGGCAATAGTCGACGAATGCGTTGGCTGCCACCGCATTGGCTGCGTGATCCGCAGTGGGATAGCGGTCCATGTAGTGCTGCACGTTGCGAATCACTTTCTGAATCGCGAAGTTGGCAACATCGGCTGGCTTGTGGCCGCGAAGATTGGCTTTGGCAATCTTGAGACCGTAGGTCTTGCACAGGTGTGCGTACACCGCCTCGACGTAGCGACGTTGGGCGGGGGTGAGTGGGGTGGATGGTGTTGCGGTGGTCTCCTTTGTGTTGGTGGGGTTGGTAATTGAATTGTTGGATTGCTGCTTCATGTGGATCCTCTCTGTTGGCCTTGGGCCGACAGAGAGATTGTGCGGCATCGGTGCTACACAGTATTAGCGTTTTGACCAATAGCCTTCTTTCACTCCATCTGTACGCATACCATCGTCACATTTGTGACTTTTCTGCCGTAAGGTGGGGGACATCATTCGGAACCGACCAATATAGCAGGTGCCTCCATGCCCCCACAACCACGACGACACAGATCCCTCGCCCACACGGCCCCGCGCTCGGCTGCTCGCCCATCCCTGTCCCCCCAGGTCGTTCGACCGGCCGACTTCCATGTCACGGTCGATGTGGTGCTCCTCAGTCTCAGAAATGACCTCCCACATATAGGGGTGGTGCAGCGCAGCCGTCCCGAGGCCTACATCGACCAGAACCAACTGCAGCGCCGAGGCAACCCCCACCTGGCTCGCCGCGTGGAGCGGGTCGAGCGCCACCCTCACCACCACTGGGCGTTGCCGGGTGGCCACGTGGGCAACACCCTGTTGGGCGACACCTACGGCACGGGGCAAACACCTGATACCACCCTCGTCCAGGCGGCGTTACGTGTACTGCAACGCGAGACCAATCTCTCCCTCACCGAGGACGATCTTCACCAGGTGGGGGCATTTGGTGACGCTGATCGCGACCCCCGCAGCGGCCGCACCATCTCCGTGGCGTACGTGGCCGTGGTGGGTGATGATCGCGACCTTGCCCTGCACCCCAATACACAGGTCGGTCATGTCAGCCACGTGCAGTTTCGGCCCATCGTCGATGTACTGGCTCGCCCCAACCGTCTGGAATTCGACCACGAGGACATCGTGCTGAGAGCCATTGCACTCGTGCGCAATCTCGTGGTTACCACCCCGCTCGCCACCAGGTTCTGCCGCGAGGAATTCACCCTCGGCGAACTTCGCAGGGTATACGAAGCCTTGTTCCATGAATCGCTCGATTCAGCTGCCGCCGCTGAACAACCCGGACATGCCGACTCGGTTCGCAAATACCTGAAGACCCTCGAGCAACTCGGGTCCCAACACACCCCAGCCTTTGAACGCACCATCACTGAACTGGCCATGATGATGCCGTCCTCAGCATCCATGCCCGACTTCGTCGGCGACGACTTCGTGGCGGAAGTCAAGGGCTTTGCTTCTCGATCGACTGCCCCCATGGCCGACCTCACCCGCCAAGCGGAACTGATGGCTCGGCTCGCGCGACAGAGCAGCCGCACCCGTACCCCCCGCCCCCCACGACTGATCAAACCGCTCGACCCGACCAACTTCGCCCGACGAATGCAAAAACTGAACATCCTCACATCCGTGGAGGGTGAGTCGCGACCCACATTCGACCGCTACGGCAAGCCTGCAGCACTCTTTCGCCTGAATGTCGATCGCGAGCCCACACCGTTCTTGCTCCGTCTTGACGGATTGGGCAAGAGCGACTCTTCCGAGTAGCGAAGTTACCCACGCGTACGGTGGGTTTCCACGTACGTGCCGGCACATCTCCTTGGTGACCGTGCGTAACTCATCACGTGGTGCATCTGGCGGTGCTTTCCTCCTTTCTCCCGCCAGATGCCACCACAGCAGTACACCGTTCGTCTACGGTGTCGTCCCCCGTTCCCACTCACCCCGCCAGGAGGCACTGATGACCCAACCCGACCACACCCTTCGCATCTCTGCGAGTGCATTCCGTCAGTTGCTGTCCGCAGCATCCGACGCCGGACTTGGTTCGTTGCTCTCCAAAGAGTCCGCGCATGTCGACATCGACGAAGTGATCATCACCATCACGAGTCGCGAGGTTCGCGCACTCACCAACTGGCTCATCGCCGTGGCCGAACGGCACCGCGATGCGCCAATCACCGCCACCACCATTCCCGGCAATGTCTCGTCCACACCGCCTGATCACTCCTGGGTACGGGAGGTGTCTGATCACGCCCGCACCACGCCTCTCGGCTACGAACGAGCCTGCATCCCACCCAGCAACCTCAACAAGAAAGGCCCACAATGAGCACCACCAACATCGGTCTCGTCGACTCCACGGAGTTGCACCACGTCTTTGAATCACTCATGATGTTTCGATCAGAGGGCATCAACGTTCCGGGTATCACCGTGTTTTGTCAACACGGTCGGCGTAAGTGGTTGGTGATCGCAAAGGAATTCACCATCGTGATAACGGGTGATTCCGCCGACTTCACTGGCGCCTACAAGTTGCCACTCACCATCGTGGCAAATGCCGGGCGTCCGCGGGCTGCCGCAGGTGCCGTGGAATTCACCATCCGTGATGGCATGGTCACTGCGTCATCGTCGCTAGGCACCCAAACCCTGCCGTGCAACAGTGTTCCCATGCCCAAGCTCGAGCGCACAGCCGTAAGTCGCGCTCGCGCCACGGCACAACTTGGCGGCAAGGAGCTGCTGTACACCATCTTCTCCGGCGCCAACCCACCGTTTGAGACCAACATGGTCGACGATGATGACGACGAACGCAAAACCCCTGATCACTTCCTTCTGCGTATCGAAGATGGTCAACTGCACGTCTCCAGCGACTGGACGGGTGCGCGTTTGTATCTCATGCGAGCGCACACCTCGGCAATCACCACGGGTGCCGGGCAGATCAAGGTCGATCCAGACATGCTCAACATCATCTACAACTGCGTCGACGAAGATTCCACATGGACCCTCTCGTACGACGGCAAAGAATCACTCGACATCGTGCTCGAAAGCGACACCCACTACATCGTTGCCAAGATGGTCATTGCGCCGGCAGCCAAGTTGCACGAACGCGTGGTGAAGATTCTCGAGCGTGAACAATTCGATTTCCACACCACCGCTGGCGGCCCGATCGGCGTGCGCCACGACGGCGTGGTGATCTCACTCGACTTCTTCCAGCGCGATGGTGATGCAGCCCCGCTCGTGCGACTTTCCACGGTGGTGACCCGCGACGCAAACGAGAGTGGTGATCTGCTCCGTGAGATCAACGCCCACAACCAAAGTGGCTCGGTTACTCGATTGTGGTTCGACAACGGTGCCGTGCACCTGGCAATCGACGTCCTGCCCGACAACCTCATGGGTTTGGCACAGCGGTTGCGACTGCTGTCCAACGAAGCCGGTCGGTTGCGCGGCGTACTCGACCCGTTCGCGGCCGAGTCTGCGTTGCCACCCAAACGTCGCACGCGGCGACGTACGACCAAGCCGAAGGTACAACCAGAAGTCTGGGACTGAACAGCGGCGAGTCGACGGCTAGACGGCGAACATCGCCACCAAAATCGGCGTCAAGACGAGACCAGGTAGCAGATTGGCCAGACGAATCTTGGTGAGCTGCAACAGGTTCAATCCGATGCCGATCACCGCCAGACCACCAGCGGCGAACATCTCGGTACGCATACGGTCGTCCAACACGGAATCCAGGGCGGTACCACCGAGGGTCAACCCACCTTGCACCACGAGCACCGAGAGCGCACTGAATGCCACGCCAATGCCATAGGTTGCCGCGAACATGATGGACACGAACCCATCGAGCAATCCTTTGATGATGTACAGCTGTGGTGTTTCACCACTTGCGTCTTCGATGGCACCCAGGACGGTGAGCGGTCCGATGCAATACAACGCCGATGCCGTCACGAACCCCTTCACGAAATTGCGCTCGCCACTGTCGGGCTCGGTGCCCACCCCACGATCGAATCGGCGCTGGAGTCGTGCGCCGAGTCGCTCGAGGCGATCTTCGATGGAAAGCAGCTCGCCGATCATTGCCCCAACCGCCATACCCACGAGCGGAAACACCATGTTGTGGGTTCCGATGGCATCGCTCACTCCGAGCGCCAGCGTGACGAGCCCAATTACTTGCAGCATCGTGGTGCGGGCGCGCTCTGGAATTCGGTTACCAACCGCCAACCCGATGCCGCTTCCAGCAACCACCAGCGCCACGTTGATGAATGTTCCCAGACCGCGCATGGCGACCGAAGGCTACTTGGAGAGGTGCAACACCCAACGCGAAACGAGCTCGGCGACGGCATCGTCTTTGCCGCGCAGGTCATGACGACCACCGTCCATGAGATGTATTTCAGGAGCGATGGGCATCGTCGCGAGATGGTGACGCAGTTCGTCGGGTGTCGCAAATTCATCCCGTGTTCCGCTCACAAAGAGAGACCGCACGTGCATTTGCGGCAGATGCGCCACACGCAATTTGGTGGGCTGCCCCGGCGGATGGAGCGGGTAGCTCACACACACCACGCCAGCAACGGCGAGTGGCTTGTTGCCGTCGGAACCGGTGACTGCCATCGTGCACATACGGCCACCCATTGAGCGTCCACCGATGACCACATCACCGGGACCACACGACCAGCGTTCGCACGCCAACTGCACCGCATCGCGCACGGCCCGAATCAACACCGGAGCACGGTCGGGCGCCCGACGACCAGCCAAGCGATAGGCAAAATCAACGCGCATGACGGGCAATGGGGAGAGCGCGGTCTCGATCGCCACCAGCGACGGGTGATCGGCGCCCGATCCCGCACCGGGAAAGAGAACGACGCCGCGAACGTTGCTCACTGCATTGCAGCAAGCAACACTCGGCGTGCTTCGCTGAGTTGTTCGATTCGTTGACCTGCCAGATCGATGCTGCCGCCATGGTCGGGGTGGGCATCACGCAAACTCTCGCGGTACCTCCGCTGCACGTCGCGTTTGGTGGGGCTCACGGTTCCGGCCGGAAATCCCAGTAGCTCGAGGGCCCACGCTCGTGGATCGGTCATGGCGGTGATGGACGACGTCGCGCTCCCTGCCAGGTACGCGAGGAACGTTGCGTCGATCGGCCCGCGCCATCGCATGGCTTTGTGCACCACGGGAGTGAGTGCGTGACGTGCCAGCACGTCGAGTCGCTCAAGTGAGTAAAGGGCACCGAGCACCTGCTGCAACGCGGTGCCATTGGACTCGAACTCATAACTCAACTGCTCGCCGTCGCCCACCAAGCGGTGGCGGCTTCGTGAGAGCCCTTGGCGATCGATTTGATATCGATGCTGCAATCGTGGCTGCACCACACGATCCCCGCGATCCACCTGCAGCACCAGACGATGCACATCGGGCACCAAGTCTTCATCTACTTCGTGGAGGTGTGCGGCAACGATGCCACCCAGCAAGAGACCTCCAAGGCCCGGCGCGGGGTCAACGGGCAACACCAGATTGCCCAGCGACAAGCGTCGCGTAGGCGACTGGGTGCGCGAGTGGAAGATCTCCACTTCTGCGAGAAGTTGTGACGATGCGTCTGTCACCTACGAAACGCTACTGAGGTGTGCGGATCAACGGTCGAACTCATCGAGCAGATCTTCGACGGCGTCGGCGTCATCCACGCCCACCAGCAGCAGATTGTCCTCCCAACGGTGCCCAATGCCACGCTCCACCAGCACCGCGGCAAATTCCACGCGATCGGCGGTGGTCCATTCGTCCAACTCGAACTCTTCAAGTTCCCCGGTGAGTACCGCGGGCGCATCATCGGCGTCTTCAACTTCGTCCAAGATCGCATCAACGATGGTTTCTGCATCCGCAGGAACCAACAGCTCGGTGCCATCCCAGTCGTGACGAACATCGGCCTGCGCCAAGAGCTCCACCAGTTCCACGCGCTCTTCCAGCGACCAATCACCCAGGTCGTACCGAACCGTTGGCGACTCAGGATTCCGCGGGTCCCACTCGTCCATGCGACGAAGGTTAGTGGCTGGCGAATGGAGTAATTTGGGGGCGGTGCCACTCACCCACAAACCCGACCGCAACCTGGCGATGGAACTGGTCAGGGTGACCGAGTCTGCAGCGTTGGCTGCGTCCAAATGGGTGGGTCGTGGCGACAAGAATGCCGCTGACGGCGCCGCAGTGGATGCGATGCGCAACCTCCTGGACACCGTCAACATGGATGGAATCGTCGTCATTGGTGAAGGCGAGAAAGATGAAGCACCGATGCTGTTCAACGGTGAACACGTCGGCAACGGAAGCAAGCCCGTTACCGACGTGGCCGTCGACCCAATTGACGGCACCACACTCACCTCACTCGGGCGAGGCAATGCACTGAGCGTCATTGCGGTCGCCGAACGTGGGTCGATGTTCAACCCCGGTCCGTTCGTGTACATGAACAAGATTGCAGTCGGCCCCGAAGCGCGAGGTGCAATCGACATCACCAAATCGGTTCGACACAACCTCGACTCCATCGCGCGCGCCAAACACAAGACACTCAACGAACTCACCATCGTGGTGCTCGACCGGCCACGTCATGACGACCTCGTCGGCGAAATCCGCTCTGCTGGTTGCCGTATCAAGATGATCACCGACGGCGACATCTTCGGTGCGATCGCCGCTGCATGGCCACAGACCGGCGTGGACGCCTTGATGGGTATCGGAGGCACGCCCGAAGGTGTCACCTCCGCTGCTGCAATCAAGGCCCTTGGAGGAGAAATCCAGGGTCTGCTCTGGGCGCGCGGTGACGAGGATCGTGCGTTGGCCAAGGCCTCGGGTATCAACATGAACCAAGTGCTCACCACCGACGAGCTCGTGCGTTGCGAGGATGCCTTCTTTGCCGCCACCGGAGTGACCGATGGCGATTTGCTCCGCGGTGTGCGCTACGACGCCTACGGTGCCAGTTCACAGAGCTTGGTCATGCGCGTTCGCAGCGGCACGATTCGCACCATCGACACGCGTCATCGCGCCGATCGAAT
>SXPV01000139.1 GCA_005793215.1 Actinomycetota bacterium | reverse complement strand
GTCGAACTACGCGCCGAGGCAGAGAAGCATGACAATGAACTTCGGGCCGCCGTGGACTCGATTCCCACGGGAATCACGAATGTGGTCAACATCGGCATCGGTGGTAGCGACCTGGGTCCAGCGTTGCTGTGCGATGCACTTGCGTCGATGCGTCCACAAGCGCGTGGCGTGCGATTTGTTTCGAATATCGACCCCGTGGATTTGGACCGAGCATTGGACGGGCTTCACCCCAACCACACCATGTTCGTGGTGTGTTCAAAGTCTTTTGGCACCTCCGAGACTCTCGCCAATGCTCGACGTGCAGTCGCATGGTTGGAAGCCGGCAAGGTTGCCCAGCCGGGTGATCATGTCATCGTGGTAACCGCACAACCCGATCGTGTCGCGTCGAGTGGCATTCCTGCTCGTCGTGTGCTCACCATGCCAGAGAGTGTCGGTGGGCGGTACTCGGTGTCGTCGTCGGTGTCGGTTTCGGTGGTACTCGCGTTCGGCTACGACGCGTTTTGCGAAGTACGCGACGGAATGCGATTGATGGACGAACATTTCGTGCAAGCCCCAGCCAGGGACAACCTGGCACTGTTGATGGGTCTTGTGTGGTGGTGGAATTCCACCGTGTTGGGCTTCCCGAGCGTTGCGGTGGTGCCGTACTCACGAGTGCTGGCCCTGTTGCCGAGTTACCTGCAGCAATTGATCATGGAAAGCAACGGCAAGTCGGTGAGCCGAGAAGGTACTCCGGTACCCGTGTCATCTCCCATCGTGTGGGGCGGGTTGGGAACCAACGCCCAACACGCCTTCTTCCAATTGCTGCATCAAGGCACCCATGTGGTGCCGTGCGATTTCATTGGGCACAGCACGTCGCTGGGTTCATCCAGTCATGACCATGACGTCCTGGTGGCGAACATGTTTGCCCAGGCACAAGCCCTGGCCGTTGGGGTAACCGCCGACGAAGTGGGTGGCGACGCTGCTCTGCGCGCGCACCGCGCCACTCCGGGCAACCGCCCCAGCACCACACTGCTCTTTTCTGCACTCACCCCGCGAGCACTCGGTGCGCTCATCGCCCTGTACGAACATGCCACTTTCGTGCAAGGGGTGATGTGGAATGTGAACAGCTTCGATCAATGGGGTGTCGAATTGGGAAAGAAACTTGCCGACCGAGTGTCTTCCGACATGGATCGGGGGGCCAAGGACATGAAGGGCACACCAGTGGTTGAACACGATGCATCCACCCAGCAGCTGTTGCATCAACATCGCATGTGGCGCTTGGGACGCTGACTACACTCGGAAGCCCCGTGGCAAAGAAGTCTTCGCAGCGCACATCAAGGAAGGCACCATCGCGGCGGGCAACGCCCAAAGCCCAGTCGCGGCCGGCGACATCAAAAGCGCCATCGCGTGTGAATGCCGCCGAACGCATGCTCAACCTGCTTGCGTTGTTGTCTGCGCGCACCCAGCCCATCACGTTGAAACAGATTCGCGCCGAGCTGCTCAACCAGTACAGCGAAGACAACAATGCGGCACGTGCGCAGTTCGAGCGTGACAAGTCGGACTTGCGAGCACTGGGAATTCCCATTGAAGGCACGGTGCTGGGCGGCGCACAGGCTGGTGAAACCGCGTACAGCGTGAATCGAAACAGCTACGAGTTGAGCGACATGGGTTTTACCGCGGACGAACTTCAAGCGTTGCAGTTGGCGGCGTCCATCGTGCACTTGGGTGCCCAGGAAGGAGAGCAGGCTTTGTGGAAGTTGGGGGCCGAACGGGTGAATCCCAATCTCGGTCCGCGCGCTTCGATTGGGTTCACCGACCCCCACCTCGACACGATCCTGGACGCCATCAGTGTTCGTGCCCCGCTCACGTTCATGTACAAGGGCGAGCATCGCACCGTGGATACCTACGGCATGTTGGCGCGACGTGGCTTCTGGTACATCATTGGATTTGATCATCTGCGTAAGGCGCAACGCGTATTCCGTGTCGACCGAATCGAGAGCAACGTAAAGAAGGGCAAATCCGGTTCGTACGTGATTCCCAAGAACCTCAACATCGTCAATGCGGTCCCGACCGATCGTCAGATGATGGCCTCGGGAGATTACGAGCACGCAACCGCCCACGTGCGCGTGGCGGCATCGCTGGTGCGAACCGTTGCTCGGGAGTTTGGTGACACTGCGAAGGTTCGCGACGAACCCGACGGTTCGGCGGTGTTCGAGATTCCGTGCAGCAATGGCTACGGCTTCCGACTGTGGTTGTTTGCCATGGTGGACAAGGCCGAGGTGGTGTCGCCACCGGAGGTTCGCGACATGGTGGTGCGTTGGCTGGACGATCTCGCGGAGCGTGCGTAATGGCAAACAAGCGAACGTCCACAAAGAAGCGCACCGCCACCAAGAAGCGCACCTCCACCAAGCGCGCTGCCCCAAAGCGTCGTGGTCCACGTAGCGCATCCGAACGTGTCGCTGGATTGTTGGTGCTGTTGCCCTGGTTGATGAAGCGCAAACGTGTTCGACTCTCCGATGTTGCGAAACAGTTCCGCATGAGCGAAGAAGAATTGGTGGCCGACATCCAGATGGCTGCCGTGTGTGGAGTGCCGCCCTACACGCCCGACACGCTGATCGATGTCTTCATCGACGATGGCTGGGTCGTGGCCGAAGTGCCCAACTTCTTTACTCGGCCATTGCGACTCACGAGTGCGGAGATGTACGCGGTGATCGCCATGGTGCGAGCGGCGCAAAAATTGCCGGGCGCCCCCGAGCGCTCGGTGTTGGCGCGAGCCGTTGCGAAGTTGGCCAAACTCGCACCCGAGGCAACCGACGGCCCCCTGCACATCGACCTGCCCGACGAGCCGTACCTGGAAGATCTTCGCCTTGCCCAAGCCGATTCCGCCGAGTTGCGTATCGAGTACTTCAACCCTGCTCGCTCCGAAGTGGCACAACGAACCATTCGTGTGGTGCGAATTTTCAGTGAGAGTGGGCACTGGTACGTATTGGCTGATGACGACAAATCCGGTGCGGTCCGCAACTTCCGAGTCGATCGCATCCAGTCGCTGGTACGTACCGGCAAGTTGTACAACCAGGCCGATGTCGCCAGTCGTATCGAGGACGACGGAGAGGGAGGTTGGTTCGGCTCCGATCTCGAGCTGGTGACCCTTCGCGTTCGAGGTGACGCAACATGGATTGCCGAGGCATATCCCACGGTGTCACGTAAGAAGAATCGCGATGGTTCGGTTGATGTGGCGCTGCGGGTGAGCAGCGAGCATTGGTTGGCGCGGCTGTTGCTGCGCGGTGGCCGCAACGTGCAGGTGCTGGAGCCGGCGAAGTACGCCGACCTTGCCGCTCGTACTGCCGCGACAGTTCGCGCTCGATACGCCTAGTACTTCAGCCGAAGTGCGACGCGAGTTCGGCGTACGTGGTCACGCGATGGGCGGCCAGCAAGTCGGGGAGTACCGCGGCCGTGAGTTGAGCGTCGGCGAGTGCATCGTGAGGTCGGTCGGTGGACTTTCCGAATCGTGCAGCCACGTCCTTCAATTTGTGCGACATGGTTCGCTGTGGATCGAGCTTGCGCGACAAGTTGAGCGTGCACAATGGCCCCGTCAACTTGAGCGGAACCTCCAGTCGCGTGGAATCGGATTGCAGGAATCCGATGTCGAACTTTGCATTGTGGGCGGTGAAGACGCAACCATCAATGAGTCTGTTCAACGTCTCCAGTGCTTCGCGTGGTTTCATACCGCTGCGGAGTTGGCGTCGAGTGATTCCGTGGATGTGGAATGCGCCAACATGCCCAACACCCCACGTGAGGCGTCGAACGTAGGCGACGAACTCGCGCTCGACGCTGCCATCGCCGCGCACCACCACCACGCCGATTTGCAGGACGCGATCGTCGTCGGTGGAGAGTCCGGTGGTTTCGGTGTCGACGACGGCAAAGCGCACGTTGTCGATCGATGTCGTCGGTCCACCGTTGAGGTGGGTTGTTGGTACGGCTGCGGTCATGGTGTGGCTGTGTGGCTCACTTCTCGCAAAATTGCTCCTCCGAGTCGGTTCGCGGTGAGCGGCCCGAGAATGCGCGCCAGGTGCTCGACATCGCATGGTCGCTCGGCCACGATGCGGGCAATCTCCACGTCGCTGAGTACGGCCTCGGGCAACGTGAAATTGGTCCGTGCGATCACGTCGCGAACGTCGCGCAGCCGACGCTTCAGGTCGCGTTCGGCCAGCACGCCTGGATCGGTGGGAGTGGAGAGCCTCTGTCGACGCGCTTCGACGACGTGCGAGCCGCGCTGCTCGACGCCGTCAGGAAGTTGGGCAAAGTACGGACTCGGCGTCGTGACTCTTCCTTTGCGTCGTTTGGCACGAATCACCGTGAGGTGATCTGCGGCCCGCGTACACGCCACATAGGCGAGCCGCGCCTCCTCACGAAGCTGTTCCTCGCTCGATGCAGAGGAGTGGGGCATGAGACCGCGCTCGGCACCGACGATGACCACTCGGGAGAACTCCCGACCTTTGGCTGCGTGGAACGTGAGCAATTCGACTCCGTAGTTTTCGGGAGCAGCGTGGCTGGCGCGCAAATACGCGGCAGCGCTGCGGCCGTCAACTTCACCTCGGACGCTGCTCCGAAGATATGCCTGCACCTGCTCGGCCACGATGCGTTCGTCGTCATCCGTGGACTCCACGATGATGTCGGCTGCCCATACGGTGAGATCGTGTCGGGTGCGACATTCGGCAACCTCATCGATCGCATTGGTGCGAACGGTGCTTGCGCGGCGTGACGCAACGGGAATTCCGGCGGCACTGAGCGCACGAGCGAGCGGCTCGAGCACCGCATGCGTGCGAGCCAGGACCGCGAACGACGGAACGATTCCAGCTTGTACGTGTGGCGCGACGATGTGGCGCAAGAGATGATCCTCGTCGTATTCGTCCTCAACCTCGAGATATTCCACGGGAAAGCCCGACGACCGTCGGGAGTGCACGTTTGGAATCGTGCCGTTGTTGGTGGCTACATGGGTGGCCATGGCGAGCACTTGTGGCGTGCAGCGGTAGTTGCTGGGCAGTGTGAGCACGGTCGGTTTGTTGAGTGCGTCGGGCAGGCTGGTGAAGAGTGCGGGGTCGGCGCCGTTCCAGCCATAGATGGCTTGCAGCGGATCGCCGACGATGAATACGTCTTCTCGGTCGCCGCGAAGTGCTTCGAAGAATCCGTACTGAAGGGGGTTCATATCTTGGGCTTCGTCCACGAAGATGTGCCGAAAACGAAAACGTGTGGCTGCAGCAAAGTCGGCTCGCTCGTTGATGGCTCGAGTGGCGTGGCTGATGAGATCATCTAGGTCAACCAACCCGCGCTTGGCCTTCAGCTGTTCGTATGCGCGATACGCCGACGCCACGCGCGCAGGGGCTAGGGCAACCTTGCGTCCGATTCGCTCGACTTCGGCTTCGTAGCGCTCGGGTGACACCATACGAGCGTGCGCCCAGTCGATCTCGGCGAGCACGGCAGCACTCTGACGACCGAGCGGATTCTCGCCGAGTGCTTGGTCGAGGAGCGACACACGATTGCCCACGACAGTGGGCAGCTGCGCAGAAGTGTCGGATGCACGTCGACGCAGAAGCGCCAAGGCCACCGAGTGAAACGTGCCGATCGTGGGCTGATCGAGGTCGCCCGCACGATCGTGACGGGTGATACCGAGTGCTCGCAATCGTTTGCGCATCTCGGCGGCTGCTTCGCGGGTGAAAGTAATCGCCAGCACTCGTGATGGATCCGCTGTGCCCTGTGCGATGCGCCATGCAATGCGATGGGTGAGAACGCGAGTCTTCCCGGAACCTGCACCGGCGTGAATGATGGTTGCGGTAGGAGCACAGGTAACTGCTCGGCGTTGGTCGTCGTCAAGGTCGGCGAGCAACGCGTCGTGATTCACGTTGGGCAGACTACGACAGCGGTGTCGCAATCGACGCACCGTCAGCAGCACGAACGCGCATCGCAGGAGCACAGCCGACCGGGGTGGAACCCTCGGCGAACCGAACGTCGTCATCCGCCAGGATCACCACGCAGCCGCCGAATCCTCCACCTGTCATTCGCACTCCATGCACGCCAGGAATGCGGGAGATGTGGTCGACCGCGTCGTCCATCGTGGTTGTTGATGTCTGAAAATCGTGACTGAGGCTGCGGTGTCCTTCAAGCATGATGATGCCGGCTTCTCGGGTGTCGCCGGAGACGAGGGCTGCGGCAAATTGGCGAACGCGCTCGTTCTCGCTCACCACGTGTCGCGCTCGGGCACGGATGACGGGATCCTTGATGGTGTCGACGCTGGCGAGGTCCGCCGAACGAAGTGGACCGATTTCATGTTCAGCCGCCGTACACTGCGCCACGCGCGCGGGGTACTCACTGCCATCCAACGTCCGTGACGACACCTCCACCACCCACACCGACACGCCTTCGGGAATTCGAATGGGCGTGATGTCAAGTGTGTGGCAATCGATGAGCAGTGCGTGATCCTTCACGCCTGCAGCGGACGTGAGCTGGTCCATGATGCCGCACGGCACGTTGGTGGCGATGTGCTCAGCGCGCCGACACACCGCAGCGATGGTGGCAACATCTGTGTCGATGCCAAATGCGAGGGCGGCTGCGACCTCCAGTGCGGCGCTCGACGACAAACCGCCCCCAATGGGAACCGTGGTGGACACCGTCCCGGTGAAGCCGCGCGTTGGCATGTGGCGTTCGTCCATGGCAGCCGCGACTCCAGCGACGTATCGACCCCACGCTGGCCGCACACCTGCGGCGTCGGCTACCGGAAGGTTGATTCGAACTTCGCCATCGAAATTCCGACTGGTAAGTAGGACATCGGATGATGGAGTGAAGGCAATGGCGGTGTCACGGTCGATTGCCATCGGCAATACCAACCCGCCGGTGTAGTCGGTATGGTCGCCAATGAGGTTCACTCGACCGGGTGCGCGTGCGACCGTCGACACGGCGAAACGCTACCGTGAAGTCATGCCACGAGCCGTCGTAAACAAGCACGAAACCCTGTCAATCGAGCTGGAATACGACACGTTCGGCGACAAGGGCAATCCAGCACTCATCCTCATCATGGGGTTCGGTGCGCAAATGGTGGCGTGGGATGAACGGTTCGTACGATTGCTCGCTGACAGCGGTCACTTCGTCGTGCGTTTCGACAACCGCGATGTTGGTTTGTCCACCAAGTTGCACGGTGTTGCAGTGGATTCCAACGCCGTGGTGACCGCGGCGCTGCTCGAGCAGCCACTGCCACCGGTTCCGTACACGTTGAGCGACATGGCGGCCGATGTCGCCGGCCTCATGGATCATCTCGGCATCGCACACGCCCACATCATGGGTGCCTCCATGGGCGGGATGATTGCGCAAGTGTTCGCCATCGAGCATCCCACTCGAGCCGCGTCGCTCATCTCGGTGATGTCGATGCCGGGCGAACCCGAAACCATGCAGTCCACTCCCGAAGCCATGACTGCATTGATGTCGATTCCGCCGGCGGATCGTGTCGGGTTCATCGAGCACTCGCTGGTGTACCAGGCCTTTCAATCGAAGAAGTACCGCAACGATGCACTCTCTCGTGCGAATGCCGCCCGCGACTACGACCGATCGTTCTATCCGGAAGGCACCACGCGTCAGATGGCCGCCATCTACGCCAGTGGTCGTCGCACCGAGGCTCTGAAGGAGATGAAAGTGCCCACGCTCGTGATTCACGGCAAGGACGACACGCTGATTTCGCCAGTTGCCGCTGAGCGCACCGCCGAATTGATTCCTGGTGCAACGTTGGTGATGATCGACGACATGGGTCACGATGTACCTGAACCGTTGTGGGGCCACATCGTGAACACCATCTCGCAATTCACGTTGAAGAAGTAACCATATGGCGGGTCCGCTCAGCGGCATTCGAATCCTGGAGATTGCGGGCATCGGTCCGGGTCCCTTTGCCGCGATGATGCTCGCCGACATGGGGGCCGAAGTCGTGCGAGTGGATCGTGCACAAGCCGTGCGCGACAACGTGACAGGTAGCCATTGGGATGTGATGCTGCGAGGACGTCGAAACATTGCACTCGATCTCAAACATCCAGAGGGTGTCGAGACATTGCTCGCACTCGTGGAGCGTGCCGACGCGATCATCGAGGGTTTTCGCCCCGGGGTAATGGAACGACTTGGAGTGGGGCCCGATCAATGTCTCGCACGCAATCCCAAGTTGGTATTCGGTCGGATGACCGGCTGGGGGCAGGAAGGACCCTATGCCAATTCGGCTGGTCACGACATCAACTACATCGCACTTGCCGGCGCACTCGCACACTTTGGTCGTGCGGGGGAGCCACCCACACCGCCACTCAACATGGTGGGCGACTTTGGTGGCGGTGGAATGTTGCTGGCGTACGGCGTGGTGTGCGCACTGCTGGAATCGCAACGCTCGGGCAAAGGCCAGGTGGTGGACGCTGCAATGGTGGATGGTTCGGCAGTGCTGATGAGCATGTTCTGGGGATTCAAGAACATCGGGATGTTCGATGAAAACGCTCGCGGCACCAACCTGCTCGATACCGGAGCCCACTTCTATGACGTGTTCGAGTGCGCCGATGGTGAATGGGTGTCGATCGGCTCCATCGAACCGCAGTTCTATGCGCTGCTCTTGGAAAAAACGGGGATCACGGGAGGCACCGGCTCACCGGACGCCACGGAATTCGCTGCCCAGATGGACCGCAGCAAGTGGCCACAACTCAAGGAAAAGCTCGCGGCCGTCTTTCGCACCAAGACACGTGCACAGTGGAACGAAATCATGGAGGGGACCGACGTGTGTTATGCACCCGTCTTGCGCATGAGCGAAGCCGCCGAGCACCCGCACAACGTGGCGCGAAATACGTTCGTCAAAGTCGGTGGGATCACACAACCTGCTCCTGCGCCGCGATATTCGCGCACGACCACCAACGTGCCCACACCGCCGGCACACGCAGGCGAACACACTCGCGCCGTGCTCGCGGAATGGGGTTTCGGCGCCGCGAGGATCGATGCACTGATTGCTGCCGGTGCTGCTCGTCAAACGTCGAGCACGGCCCCGTCGAAGTAGGGCGTCGATGGCAACCCTGTTCTTCTTGCATGCTCATCCCGACGACGAGTGTCTCATCAGCGGTGGAACCATCGCCAAATACTCCGCCGAAGGGCACCGTGTGGTGTTGGTAACGGCCACGGATGGGCGGCATGGCGAGCGTCCCGCCGATGTTGCGACACCCGACGCCTTGCTGGAGCGACGCCGAGCAGAACTGGGTCGTGCGTGCGAAGCGCTCGGGGTGGCACGTCACGAGTGGCTTGGTTATGTGGACAGCGGCATGAATGGTTGGCCGCAGAACAACCACGACGGTGCCTTCATCCGCTCGGATGTTGACGAAGCGGCTGAAAGGCTGGTCCGAATGATCTCCGAGGAGCAACGCAGGACCGATCGATTGATGTTGATTACCTACGACTGGCACGGCAATTACGGCCATCCCGACCATTTGCACGTACACAAGGTGGGACACCGCGCAGCGCAACTTGCGGGAGTCCGTGAATTGTTCGAAGTCACGCTGAATCGCGACTTCTTTGTCGAACAGTTCGAGTGGTCCAAAGCCAACGGCGGCGACAACGACTTCGATCCGCGTCAACCAGCCGACGATGGCAATCCGATGGGCGAGCCCGAAGCAAACATCACCCATCACATCGACGTGGGTGACTACTGCATCGCAAAACGCACGGCCATTGCGGCACACGCAAGCCAGGCGAACGATACGGGATTCGCCACGGAGATGTCGGAGGAGTCCTTCCGTCGCGCTTTTGGCACGGAGTGGTTCATCAAAGTGGGCGAACAGGCTCCAGCAAAGCGCGCGTCCCTGCTCGATTGATGTTCACCACTGCCTGGATGATGCTCGACGGGCTGACGCCCTCAACCATGGATCGCTGATGGCGTACATCTATCTGGTGCGACATGGTCGTGCTTCCGCAGGGTGGGACACCGCGGTTGATCCGGGTCTCGATGATGTTGGTATGCAGCAAGCCGGTGCCGTTGCAGCGCAACTCGCAGAACGCGTAGGAGCGTCAACCGACGTGCGCGTGGTGAGCAGTCCGCTGCGCCGCTGTCAAGAAACCGCGAAGCCGTTTGCAACGTTGATCGGCAAAACCACCCAAGTGGAGGCGCGAATCACGGAGATTCCCTCTCCTGTTGGCGTGGCGATGGGTGAGCGAACCGAGTGGTTGCGCCGAGTGATGCAGGGAACCTGGTCGCAGGTGTTCACTACCGACGGCGCCGCATACCGTGAGTTCCACGATGCACTCGTGCAGTGGGCGCGATCGGTTCGGCACGACACCGTGGCGTTTTCGCACTTCATCGCCATCAATGCCCTGATCGGCTCGGCACTCAACGATGATCGGGTGCTCATTCGCAGCCTCGACAATGCATCCATCACCACCTTGCACATTGGCGCGAACAGTGAGCTCACGCTGATCGACGCCGGGAGCGAAGCCGACACACTCATTCGGTAAGCGGCAGTCGCCGCGGGAGGGTGCGTTGCAGTCGAATTGAGTAGCGTCATTGCCGTGCTCCTGGCCTCGACGCTCTCTGAATTGCACAACGGGTTTGCCTGGGTGGTAATCATCGGTAACGCCATGGCGGGGGTGTGGGCTCTCGGAGCACACAAGATGACCGCGCTTCGCTCGCGAGCGCTGTGGTGGTTCACCGCACTGGCACAGTTCACCATGTTCGTGCAAGTCGCCCTGGGTGTGGCGATGGTGAACAAAGAGAAGTTGATGTTCCCGCAGTTCCACGCGTTCTACGGCTTCGTCGGCATCATCGCGATCGCCATCATCTACTCGTATCGTGCGCAACTGAAGTCGAAGGTGTATTTGCTTTACGGATTCGGTGGTCTGTTCATCATGGGACTTGGTATTCGCGCAATGTTGGTCGGCCAAAGCTAGGCGCCGTTCGATAGATCAACGGCAGGCGCCGAGTCGATACGCCTACGCCGTGAGTGCGCGCTCGAGTGTGCCGAGCGCAGCCAGCAGCTCTGCCGGCAGGTGATCACCAAATTTCGCGTAATGCTCCTTGATTTGGGGCACCGCACCGGACCACCCCTGCGTATCCACGCTGAGCAGTGCGTTGAGGTCCTCGGCGGCAACGTCCAACAATGTGGTGTCGAGTGCATCCGGTGATGGCAACAGGCCGATTGGTGTGTGATGTGCGCTCGACTTGCCATCGACTCGCTCGAACACCCACTTCAGCACACGCGAGTTTTCTCCGTATCCAGGCCACAGGAAGCGACCATCCTCATCACGACGGAACCAGTTGACGAAGAAGATCTTCGGCAATTTTGCTGCGTCGGCGGCTTTCCCGAGTTTCAACCAGTGGGCGAAGTAGTCGGCCATGTTGTAGCCGCAGAACGGCAGCATGGCCATCGGGTCGAATCGCAAGTTGCCAACGGCTCCACCAGCCGCCGCCGTGGTTTCGCTGGCCATGATCGAGCCGAGGAACACGCCGTGATTCCAGTCGAATGCCTCGGTGACGAGTGGCACGGTGGTGCGGCGCCGTCCACCGAACAGGATCGCAGAAATCGGCACGCCGCGCGGATCTTGCCATTCGGGCGCAATCGAGGGGCATTGTGCCGCAGGAGCGGTGAATCGGGCATTGGGGTGCGAGGCGGGGGTGGTGCTCTCGGGTGTCCATGCGTTGTTGCGCCAGTCGGTGGCGCGTGCTGGTGGTGTGTCGGTGAGACCTTCCCACCACACGTCGCCATCGGCGGTCATTGCGGTATTCGTGAAGATGCAGTTGCCGTGCAGCGTGTGCATGGCGTTGGCGTTGGTGACCCAGCCGGTGCCCGGCGCGACGCCGAAGAATCCCGCCTCGGGATTGATCGCGTACAGGCGACCATCATCGCCAAACTTCATCCAGCAGATGTCGTCGCCGACGGTTTCGGCCTTCCAGCCGGGAATTGTCGGTTCCAGCATCGCCAAATTGGTTTTTCCGCACGCCGAAGGAAACGCAGCGGCGATGTACTTGTATTCACCTGCAGGGTTGGTGAGTTTCAAGATCAACATGTGCTCGGCCAACCACCCGTTGTCGCGCGCCATCACGGAGGCGATGCGAAGCGCGAAACACTTCTTGCCGAGCAGTGCGTTACCGCCGTAACCCGAGCCATACGACCAAATCTCGCGAGTTTCTGGGAAGTGCACGATGTACTTGTTGTCGGGATTGCAGGGCCATGAGACATCCTTTTGGCCCGCGGAAAGGGATGCACCAACGGAGTGGATGCACGGCACCCAATCGCCGTTGCCCAGCACGTCGAGCGCGCCCTTGCCCATGCGAGTCATGATGCGCATGTTCACGGCAACGTATGCCGAGTCGGTGAGCTGCACGCCGATGTGGGCGATATCCGAACCAAGCGGCCCCATGCTGAATGGCACCACGTACATGGTGCGCCCGCGCATGGCGCCGGTGTACAACGCGGTGAGTTCACGACGCATCTCGGAGGGGGCTCGCCAGTTGTTGTTGGGGCCAGCGTCGATTTCGCGCTCGGAGCAAATGAACGTGCGATCCTCGACTCGCGCAACGTCGCCCGGGTCGCTGTGAGCCCAGTACGAGTTGGGTCGCTTGGCGTCGTTCAACTTGGTGAACGTGCCTCCGGCAACCAACTCCTCGCACAGCCTGTCGTACTCGGATTGCGAGCCGTCACACCAATAAATGGCGTCGGGTTGCAGAATCCCTGCCCATTCGTCGACCCATGCGTTGAGTCGGTCGTTATGCGAACGCGTCAACATTGCCGTCGCCGTGCCAGGACTGTTCGGGCTAGTAGCCCGGAGTGCCCATGTCCCTTTCGGAGCCGATACGCAATTGTGTGGCACGACCTGCAGCATCGAGGACGAAGTTCACACGCTGTCCTTGACGCAACATGCGAAAAATGGAGCCCTCGAGTGCATGAGGAGCGAGCTCGTATTCGACGAGATCCGTATCGCGCAGGACGATGCCGTCGCCAGTGGTCGGATTGAACGCCTTGACCACGCCTTGCATGAGTCCAAAAGTTATCACAGGTAGCCTTTGCGCGTGCCCGTGCTGGAACAGTTGGGTCCTGATGCCTTGCGTCACACGCTGGTGACCTATCGCGACACGTTGAAACGCCATCAGGCCGACATCAACAAGTTGAACGTGTATCCCGTACCCGACGGCGACACCGGCACCAACATGATGCGAACGCTCGATGCCGTCGTCGCCGAGCTGGAAAAGCATCCAGGCGCGCTGGACGAAACCTGCAACGCCATCAGCCACGGCTCGCTCATGGGTGCACGCGGTAACAGCGGTGTGATCTTGAGCCAAATTCTTCGTGGTCTCTCTGCGACCATGAAGTCTGCGCGCGAACACGGTGCACCAAAAGTCGCCGAGGCGCTGAAGGCCGCATCCGTCGCCGCCTACGAATCGGTGTTGAAGCCGATCGAGGGCACCATCCTCACCGTCGTACGCGAAACTGCCGATGCCGCGGTGCGTGCAGCGAGTGACGGGGCAACCTTGGCGGCGATGTTGCGCGTGGCACGCGCCGCAGGTCGCGAATCGCTGGCGAATACTCCGGAGCTGTTACCAGTGTTGAAGGACGCAGGAGTGGTGGATGCCGGTGGTGCCGGATTTCTCTTGTTCCTCGACTCCGCGTTGCACGTGGTGGACGGTGAACCGTTACCGGAACCCGAGAACATTGCGGGCCCCAACACCGAGCAACTCATCGCCGTGATGAAGCGCGGCGAAGCCAACGGAACGGTTGACGTGAGCGAACTTCGCTACGAAGTGATGTTCCTTCTGGAAATCGACGACACCAAATCGAATGCGTTCAAGCAAAAGTGGGGCGACATCGGTGACTCCATCGTGGTGGTGGGTGGCGAGGGTTTGTACAACTGCCACATTCACACCAACGACATCGGCGCTGCAATCGAAGCCCCGATATCGCTCGGCGGACGACCACACCAGATTCGTGTGACCGACTTGTTCGAGGAAGTTGCAGAAGAGCACGAGAAACGCGAGGCCCAGCTCGCCACACCACCAACTGCTGGGGCGCCGAGTGGCGGTGTCACGCACGGTGGCAAGCCGAATTTCAAGACTCACGCCGCACTTCCCGAAGTGACCTGTGCCGTCGTGGCCGTGGCGAGCGGCGATGGCATTGCAGAATTGTTCGGCAACCTCGGCGTGCACGGCGTGGTTACGGGCGGGCAAACCTTGAACCCGTCGACGCAGGAACTACTCGATGCCGTGGAACACATGAACGCCCAGCAGGTGGTGATCCTGCCGAACAACAAGAACATCATCCCCGTGGCCCAGCAGGTGGATGGTCTCACCAAGAAGGAAGTTCGCGTGGTACCGACGTGCTCGATGCCGGAAGCACTTGCAGCATTGGTGGCCTACGATCCGGAGGCTTCGGCCGAACACAACGGTGGGGCAATGGCCAAGGCAGCGGCTGCTGTGGTCACCGGTGAGATCACCACGGCCGTGCGCGACACCAAGACCGACGCCGGCAATGTGAAAGTGGGCGATGCAATCGGCCTCGTGCGCGGTGATGGCGTCGTGGCGAT
>SXPV01000003.1 GCA_005793215.1 Actinomycetota bacterium | reverse complement strand
TGCTGGTCACGGCGACTCTTGGACTGGCTCTCGTCGGTACTCTCTATGGCGTTGTGGTTGCCAACATGAACGGTCGCGATTCGTTGCTGCCTCTGCTTGCCCTCCCGGTTCTCGCCCCGTTGCTGATTGGTGCGACACGAGCCACCGAGGCTGCTTTCGGGAGCGACACCATCGATGTGGCCAACGGTTGGGCTTGGGCGGCGATCTTGGTGGTGTATGCCGTGGTCTTTGGTTCGGCGGGAGCCGTGGCATTCGCACCATTGGCACAAGGTGAATCGTGACATGACGACGGGCACCGCAACTACACGAGTTATCGGTTGGATCGCGATACTGACCACCGCCTGGGTGGTGGTCAGCGCGTTCTTCCTCACACCCGCCGATGTGATTCAGGGTGACTCGGTGCGCATCATGTATGTCCACGTTCCCACGGCGTGGATCGCCTATCTTGCATTCGTCATCACCGCAGTGGCTTCGGGTTGTTCGCTCGTTCGTAAACATCGCACGCTTGGATTCGATCGTGTTGCTGGCGCATCGGCCGAGGTTGGCGTGTTGTTCATGGCGATGACATTGATCACCGGCAGCTTGTGGGGACGCCTCACGTGGGGAACGTTTTGGCAATGGGATCCACGCCTCACCACCACGCTGTTTCTCTTCGTCACGTACGTCGGGTATCTCGCCATTCGTCGTGTGGATGTCGATCCCGTTCGGCGCGCCCGACGAAGTGCGGTCATCGCGCTCTTGGCGGTGCTGGAGATTCCGTTGGTTCACTTCTCGGTGGTGTTGTGGCGGTCGTTGCACCAGGAGGCCAGCGTGTTGAACACCGACGGGGATGTTCGACTGGATGGTCTCATGCTCTTCACGCTGTTTTCGGGAGTGGTGGCGTTCACCTTGATGTTTGTGTGGCTCGTGATGCATCGCCAACGACTCACTGCGCTGAGCGACGTGGAGCGCGTGGTTGGTTTGGATGCATCAATTGCCGCGCGACGTGCCGAACATGCTGGTGGAGTTCGCGCGACATGAAGGATCTCGGTTTCATCCTTGCCAGCTGGATCATCACGCTTGGATCCATAGGGGTGCTTGCACTCGTCACCGTGCGTCGCGCACGCGAACTTTCGTCGCGGGTTCCCGACGAACACAAGCCGTGGGTGTGATGTAGCAATGGACCTCACACCGCGCCATGTGCCCGAGCCCAGGCGATCTTCTCGCCGGCTGTTGCCGGTTGTTGTCGCAGTCCTTGCATCGGTGATCGGATTGGTGATCGTGGTCATGTTCCTCACGTCTTCCATCGACTACTACTGCAACGTTGACGAAGTCGGAGTACGTGAAGGCTGCGACGACACGCGTCGCGTGCGTGTTCAGGGGTCGGTTGACGAGGGCAGTCTGCAATCGCGTGCGGGCAATACCTCCTTCGTCATGTCGTTCAACGGTGTGTCGCTGCCGGTCAACTATGAGGGTGAACCGGGCGGCGTGTTTCAAGAATGTATTCCGGTGGTGGCGCACGGAAGAATCGTCGATGGGGTGCTCTTGGCAACTCGTATCGAGGTGAAGCACTCCAACGAATATGAAGCGGAGAACGCCGACCGACTCGAGGAAGCCGAGAAGTCGGCATGCTCGTAGCCAGCCTGACGGCACAGTTGGGGCGGGCATTCCTGCTCGTTGGTTTTCTCGCAGCGTTCTTTGGCGCGTTTGCAGCTGCAGTTGGGGCACGGCGCGGTGATGTGAAAACGCTGCGCTTGATTCCACGATTCGTCGTGTTGGCGGTGGCCATGGCGGTGGCTGCATTTTCGGTCATGGAGTGGGCGATGATCACCCGTGACTTCTCGTTGTTGTACGTGCAGAAGGTCGGGTCGTACTCAACGCCAGCGGTGTACAACTTCGCTGCAGTGTGGAGCGCACTCGAAGGCTCCATCTTGATGTGGGTATTGGTGTTGGCAGGTTATGTCGCTGCCGTTGCGTGGTGGATGCGCAAGCGGTTCGCCGAACCACTCGTTGGTTGGGCACTCGCAGTGTTGTTGGCGGTGCTCGCATACTTCTTCTTGTTGTCCTTTGGTCCCGCCAATCCGTTCATCGTTGGACCACCGGGCGTACTCGATGGGCCAGGACCGAATCCGTTGTTGCAGAACCATTTGCTCGTCATGTTTCACCCACCAATCCTGTATCTGGGCTACGTGGGCATGACGGTGCCGTTCGCGTTCGCGCTCGCCGCGTTGATCGCCGGAAAAGTAGAAGACGGCTGGTTGCACATCACGCGCCGGTGGACGGTGACTGCATGGGGCTTTCTCACCTTTGGCATCGCACTCGGCGGATGGTGGAGCTACGAGGTACTCGGCTGGAGTGGTGTGTGGGCGTGGGATCCAGTGGAGAATGCGTCGTTGTTGCCGTGGATAACGGGAACCGCCTACATCCATTCGGTGATGGTGCAGGAACGACGTGGCCTCTTGCGCGTGTGGAACGTGTCGCTGTTGATTGCCACGTTCAGCCTCACCATTTTGGGAACGTTCCTCACGCGTTCGGGTGTGCTGAACAGTGTCCATGCATTCTCCGAGAGTGATATCGGCCCATGGCTCTTGGCGATGTTCGCCGTTGTGGTGGCAGTGTCCCTGGTGCTGGTGTTCCTCCGTGGAGATCAACTGCGGGCGAGCGGGGCAGTCGACTCGGTCTTTTCGCGCGAAGGTGCTTTCCTGGTGAACAACGTGTTGTTCGCGGTGTTTGCCTTCGTGGTGCTGTTGGGAACGGTGTTCCCGCTGATCGTGGAAGCAATTCAGCAACGACAGATTGTCGTTGGTGAGCCGTTCTTCGATCGGCTCACCATTCCGATCGGGCTCACCATGCTCTTCATCATGGCAGTGGCACCAGTGTTGCCGTGGCGTCGCGACGGTCGTGACGTGCTCTCACGGCGACTGCTCGTACCTGCGTTGACGGGAGTTGCATCGCTGGTGTTCTCCGTTGCGGTTGGTGCAACAGGACTGGCACCACTCCTGGCATTTGGTCTCGGTGGTTTTGCGGGGGGAAGTGCCCTGCACCACTTGGTTCACGCGGTACGAGTGCAACGTTTGCGTGGGTTCGTGGGTCGAGCCAATGGCGGCATGGTGGTGCACCTTGGGGTCATCCTCATCTGCGTGGCACTTGCGGCGTCGAATTCCTTCACGAGAAGTCAAGAAATTGATTTGGTCACGGGGCAGGTCGCGCGCTTTGCCGGTCACACGTTCGAACTCATCGACGTTGTGGAGGTGCGCGATCCCCGCAGCACGTCCGTGCGCGCGTTGGTGAGCGTGGATGGGGGCAAGGCATATGCGCCATCAATCACCAAGTTCACCCGCATAGGAATGAACGTCGGGACTCCGTCGGTTCGTACGAGCCTGACGCACGACGTCTATCTCACGCTGGAGCCGCCAGTGCGACAGGACTCCGGTCAGGCGCGGATCAAGGTGTTCGTGAAGCCGATGATCTTGTGGTTGTGGATAGGAACGTTCGTGATGGCGTTCGGCACCCTGCTGGCGGTGCTCCCGAGTCGTCGCAGGTCTGTTCACGAGATTCGTGATGAAGTGGTCGACCGATGAAGCCGGCACGTATCGGAGCACTGAGTGTCGCAGTAGTGATGGTGGGTTTCGTGGTATTGCTGCTGCGAACCGACGGCGACGCTGGCGTGGGTGCCCGTTCACCACTCTTGGGACAACCCGCACCTGCGGTGGTCACCAGCACGATTGACGACGAGTCGTTCGATCTTGCGCGTCGCAAGGGATCGTGGGTGGTGTTCAACTTCTTCAACTCCACTTGCGTACCGTGCATTGCCGAACACCCGGCACTTCTGGCGTTTGCGGCCGACGAAGCCGGTCGTACCGACGGCGCCGAGATCTACACCGTGGTGAACGATGACTCCGATGATGCGGTGCGCGCATTCTTTGCGTCCAACTCCGGTGGCTGGCCCAAACTCCGCGATGGCGACGGTGCGATTGCAGTTGCGTTCGGAGTGGCAAAGGTTCCGGAAACCTGGATCATCGACCCGAACGGTTTCGTTCGACTTCGCATCATGGGATCCGTGGTTGAGGGCGTGCTGGAAGAACAGCTTGCGTCGTTGCGGGCGAGCGGGTGACCCCAGTGCCGCTACGCGCGAGTGGAATGTCCCTCCCAACACGCCGCGTGGTGTGGGCGCTCATTGCCGTCGTCACCGTGGGAAGTTTGGTGCTTGGCTCTCTTCGCGACTCTGGACCGCTGACCCAACAGGATCGCATCGATGCGGTAACCAAGCGCATCGCATGTCCGACGTGCGACGGCGAGAGTGTGTTCGTGTCTCGTGCGTCGGCCGCACAAGCCATTCGTGCCGAGGTGGCGCGACAAGTAGGTGATGGTGTGCGTACCGACGACGAGATCGTTGCCTATATCGCCGACCGATTCGGTGGTGCGGTATTGCTCGTGCCTCGCGGCGAGGGATTGGATGCAGCCATCTGGATCCTGCCGGTACTTCTCGCGGTGGTGTTGATCGTCGGGCTGGCCGCAGCCTTTCGACGATGGCGACGTGTGGATGCGACTTCGGGAGTCGACGTGACGACGAGTGCAGCGTCTCGTCGTCGCTCGTGGTTGATTGGCGCTGCGATTGCCGTGGTGGTGGGAGTTGGAGGTGGCGTGCTGGTTGCGCGACAAGCGGGTCAGCGCTTGCCGCTGCAGACGGCAACCGGCGGTATCGAGGACAGCACTGCATCGCTACTGGCACAAGCACGCCTTGCCGGCGCATCCGATGTGGCATCGGCAATCGAGTTGTACGGACGAGTGTTGGAAACGGACCCCGACAATGTGGAGGCGATCACTTATCGCGCCTGGCTCATCATGTTGTCGGCGCGACAGTTCGACGAGTCTTTGCGCAATCAGGCGTATGCGTCGACCATTACGGCCTTGGGACGGGCAATCGAACTCGATTCGGGTTACCCCGACGCCATGTGCTTCCTTGGCATCGTGGTGTTTCGCGATGGCGGTGATGCAGCATCGGCCAAGGAATTCATCGAGCGGTGTTTGGATCGTGAGCCACCGACAGAAGTACGTGGATTGGTGGAGTCGTTGCAGAAGGAAGTCGACGCCGCACTCGGCGAATAACTCCGAAGTGCCTCGGTGGCGCCTCAGTCGTCGCTTGGCGGAAGATCAATCGTCGCTTGGTGGTGGCCACGCATGTGCTTCGACGAAGCGATTGTTGATTCGTTCCAGCACCCACACACTGCCCTTACCCCAATGTGGATCACCAACCACTCGCATTCCACCTGCAGCAAAGCCGTTGATGATTGCGGGAATCACGTCGCCATGGCTGCACAAGACGGCACGATCGGCAACGCCGTAGAGCAAGTCGAACAATTGGCCGTCAGCCTGCACGTGGTCGCTCCCGAATTCTGCCAGCCGCTGGTCGATGCTCACTTCGATGTCGATGGCAACAGCGAGAGGCTCGAGTGTTTCGATACAGCGCCGGTATGGACTCGACACCACCACACTGGGTGATATTGCAGCGAGTCGCGTGCAAAGGTCGAGAGCCTGCTTGTGACCTGAGGCTGTGAGCGGACGGTCGATGTCGTCGCCGTCGAAGTCGTTACGCGAACCGGCTTTGGCATGTCGCACGAGATACAGAGGCACCGCGGCAACCTAGTGGGTGAAGATGAACACGTGTGGTGGGCCGCCAGTCACCTACCTACGCGGTGGGCTGGCGGTGACGTACCTACTCCGTGGCACAATGTGACGTGGGCTTTTTCGACCGCAACCGCGCAGAAGTGGAAGCCAAGGGCGTCGACCCCAAGCGTCTACCGCCAGGTCAGTACCTCACGGAGCGCTTTCCGGTGCTGCACGTGGGTGATGTACCGACGTATGCCCCCGGCGAGTGGTCAATGCAGATCGGTGGTGCGGTGTCGACACCCTTCACGATCACGTACGAGCAGTTGCTGGCGTTGCCATCCGTAACGCTCACCACCGACATCCATTGCGTCACAAAGTGGTCGAAATTCGACACGGTCTGGAAGGGCGTGAGAGTACGCGACTTGTTCGAGCGCGCCGGTATCGACGCAAGTGCCACGCACGTGATGGCGCACGCAGAGTACGGATACACCGCCAACTTGCCCTTGGCCGACGCCACTCGAAACGAGTCTCTGGTCGCGTATCAATACGACGGTGTCGACATCGAGCCGATTCACGGTGGACCCGTGCGGCTCTTCATACCACATCTCTATTTTTGGAAGTCCGCCAAGTGGTTACGTGGACTGGAAGCCACCACGCAGGACGCACCCGGCTTTTGGGAGCAGAACGGTTACCACATGTACGGCGACCCATTCCTCGAACAACGATTTTGGGGTGACTGAGCGCGCTACCGAATCTGGTCGTGCAGCGTGGTCTCGCAAAAACGATCACCTTGCGGCAGTGATGCCGACGTCTCAGGCGAGGTTTCACCGTACAACGCGTCCAGCATTCCTTTCACCATGCCGCGATCCACGGCGCAAATCACCGGATGCTCGATTGCGACATCACCGAACGGACAGTGATTGTTGATGATCCGCAGCTTGTTCTGACGCTTTTCGGCGTGCGCCGCAAAGCCGTGTGCCGTGAGTGCATCGGCAACCTTCTGCAGGGCCGAGCGCAACGAACGTTGACCAACTGCAACATCATCGCCGGTGAGTCCTGCAGCCATCGCTTGTCCGTATTTGCGGCCAACTTCTTCCGCCATTGCCTCGGCTGCGTCGCGCGGCAGTCGTTCGAGTGCTTCACCCAACAGGGAGAGGACGAGATCGTCACTGCGCACGGGAAATTGCATCGGTTCGGCTGAGCTCACCGTGCGGTATCGCTTGGATGGTCGCCCAGCCCCGGCATGTTCGGCGCGAACCACTTCCACTTCGAGGTAGCCCCCAGCCGCAAGTTTGTCGAGGTGATGTCGTGCCACGTTGGGATGCACCTCGAACTGTTCAGCCACTTGTGTGGCGGTGACACCGTCGCTGATCTCACGCACGAACAGGTACACGGCTCGACGCGTGGGATCACCGAATGCCGAGGTAATCGCCGACACTTGTGAACCGAATGCGCCACCCGTCACGCTGCTCGTTGCAGTCTTGTTGCGTGTCACGCGATTAGCCTAACGAGCGCACATGAGCACACTGACGCCAGAAACCGTGATTGAAGCGTTGCGTCCCGTTGAAGATCCCGAGTTGCACCGCTCGATTGTGGATCTCAACATGGTTCGCGACGTAGTGATTAATGACGGTGTCGTATCGCTGACCGTCACGCTCACCATTGCGGGTTGTCCGTTGCGCAACGAGATTCAAACTCGTGTCAACGGCGCAATTCGTCCGCTGTCGGGAGTGCGCGATGTGCAGCTGAATTTCGGAGTCATGACCGACGACGAGCGCGCAGCACTTCGCGAGAAACTGCACGGCTCACCCGGAGCCACTGCCGGAAGCGCACCGGCCCAGGGCCATGCGCAGGGTCGGACTATCTCGTTTGCGCAGCCAGGCTCCAAGACGCGGCCGCTTCTCATCTCATCTGGGAAGGGCGGAGTGGGCAAGAGCAGCGTCACCACCAACCTGGCGGTTGCGTTGGCTGCGGCGGGTCACACGGTCGGTGTGGTTGATGCCGACATCTACGGGTACTCCATTCCACGAATGCTCGGCGCAGATCGCGATCCCGTCGTCATCGATCAAATGCTGCTTCCACCAGAGAGTTATGGCGTTCGCTGCATCTCGATCGGATATTTCGTTCCGGAGGGTCAAGCAGTGGTGTGGCGTGGACCGATGCTGCACAAGGCTCTCGAGCAGTTCCTGACGGATGTGTACTGGGACGAGCCCGAGTTCCTGATCATCGACATGCCGCCGGGAACCGGTGACATCGCACTGAGCCTCAGTCAGTACCTCCCTCGTGCCGAGGTATACGTGGTGACCACTCCACAAGAGGCCGCACAAAAGGTGGCTCGACTTTCGGCGGCGATGGCCAAGAAAGTGAACATGACCGTGCGCGGCGTCATCGAGAACATGTCATGGTTCACGGGTGATGACGGAAAGCGGTATCAACTGTTCGGCGAAGGAGGCGGAAAGTTGTTGGCTGACGAGCTTGGTGTTCCGCTGCTGGCCCAGATTCCGTTGGTGAATCAACTCCGCGAAGGCGGCGACGAAGGTAAGCCCATCGCGGCGATAGCGCCGCAGAGCGAAGTCGGGCTGATTTTCGCCGAACTTGCCAAGAAAATCGTGGAGATGCGACCCAAAAAGGTCTTCAGTCAGGCACTGAAGGTCAACTGACCTGACACACTGGTGACCATGGACCTACGTATCGGAGTTACACACTCGTCACGAGACATCAGTCTGGAGATTGAGAACGACGAGCAATCGCGCACTGCAGCGCACAAGGCAGTGGAAGAAGCACTGGCCGGCAAGGTGGAAGTGCTCTGGTTGAAGGACAAACGTGGACGTGAAGTTGCCGTACCAGCAGAAAAGATTGCGTTCGTGGAATTCGGTGCCCCCGATGGTGAACGCCGACTGGGGTTCGGAGCCTGACGCTTCGAGCGTTGCTTTCCCGACGACTCGTCTTCGTCACGGGAAAAGGTGGTGTCGGTAAATCTGCCGTCGCTGCAGCATTGGCGAAGGTGGCAGCCAGCCGGGGTAAACGTGTGCTGGTGTGCGAGATGGACGACAAAGGCTCGCTTGCTGCGTACTTGGGACGCGACGATTTGGCCTTTTCGCCAGTCGAGGTGTCGCCGAACGTGTTCGCCATGGCGATGAACACGGAAGATTCGTTGCGGGAATACATTCGATTGTTCCTGCGGCTGCCAGTAATAGGAAGCCTCACTCCACTTGCGCGAATCTTCGACTTCGTTGCGAATGCGGCTCCGGCAGTGAAGGAAATCCTGGCCGTTGGAAAACTCTGTTACGAAGTTCGCGAACGCAACTACGACATCGTCATCGTGGACTCCGAGGCAAGTGGGCACTTCGTCGCGCAGGTTTCGGCGCCCGACGCGCTTGCCACATTGGTGCGAATCGGCATCGTGGCGGATCAAACCAAATGGATGAGTGATTTGTTGCACGACACTTCGGTATCCACGGTGTTGGCAGTGGCAACACCGGAGGAGATGCCGGTGGTGGAGACCATCGAGTTGCGCGAGCGCCTGGCAAAAGCCACACCGATTGACTTTGCCGGTGTCTTGATCAATCGGATGCCGGCTGCGTTGGTGGATGCGACGTTGCTCGACGCAGCACGCGATTCGCAGGCATCGACCCTCGAGGTGTGTGAGTGGTTGAACGAGCGTCGCGTCAATGCCGAACGCCACGCCAACCGCCTGGCCGATGCACTGGAGATCGGCAATGTGGAGACAATCTCCGAAGCGCCATCCGCGAGCCACTCACCTGAACGAGTCACCGAGCACCTCGTCTGCGAAATCACTCGCATTTTGGATGAACACGCATGACCTCGACGCTGGATTCGCACGTGCTCGACCTGCTGACGCACTCCAAGATGATCATCATCTGCGGGCCCGGCGGTGTGGGCAAAACCACATCGGCAGCCGCACTCGGTGTGTTGGCTGCACGACACTCGGCCAAACGGGTGTTGGTGTTGACGGTGGACCCAGCACGTCGATTGGCAACCGCCTTGGGACTGGATGTCATCGGTAACGCCGAGGTACCCGTGCAGATGGATGATGCAAAGGGGACCCTCAGCATCGCAATGATCGACACCAAGGCGAGTTGGGACGACATGGTGCGCCGACACGCCCCCGACCCCACAACTCGCGATCGTGTGTTGAACAACGACTTGTACAAGACGCTGACAACTCGTTTCGTTCATAGTCACGACTATGTGGTGACCGAGCGTTTGTACGACGCTCGCGAAGCCGGGAAGTACGACCTCGTGGTGGTTGATACGCCGCCATCGCGGAGTGCACTCTCGGTATTGGATGCGCCTCGGCGTATGGAGCAGTTCTTCTCCAGTCGTTTACTCAAACTGCTGACTGCCCCAACGCAATCTCGCTTGTTGTCCTTGGCATCGCGGCCGTTCTTCCTCGTTGCAGATCGAATCCTCGGCGCCGCGTTTCTCACCGACATCGCAGAATTCTTCACGTTGTTCCGCACGATGGAGACCCCCATCGTCACCCGGGCACGTCGCGTTGGCGCCCTACTGTCTGATCCCGCAACGTCATATGTGGTGGTTACCAGTCCCGAGCCGGTCGCGATGCGCGAAGCCCACTTTCTTGCCGACGAACTGCGTCGGCGAAATCACCGGCTCGAGGCGGTCATCGCCAATCGACTCGTACCGTCGCGACTCGCCGCGGGGGCTGCCCAACGCGCCGAGGTGCTTGCGAGTGCTCGGCAGGAGGGAGAGGCGAGTGACTCCCCGGACCTCGTTGCCGTGCGTCAAGCGCTGGCCGCTGCTGAACGCGAGATTGCGAGTATTCACGAACAACATTCGGCCGCGCTCGTACGCATCAGCCAGTGGGGGGCCCGAGTACTCACGAGCGAGTCACGCGGGGGAGACATCACGGATGTGTCGTCACTGCTCGCCCTCGGCGAGGCCATCCGCGGGTAGTCGCAGAGCCTTGCGTCCCAAGCCGCGGAGCACTGCGTCCCGAACCCGACGAACGGCAAGAATAGAGCCCAGCCATGCCGACACTGCTCGAACTTGCCAGTGAACACACGGAGTTGTCGGACGACGAGATTGCTCACCTCACGGCGCTGATTTC
>SXPV01000138.1 GCA_005793215.1 Actinomycetota bacterium | reverse complement strand
CGCAATTCGCTGGTGGCCACCACCATGCAGCGCACGATGGTGTCTTCGAGGGTGGTTTCACCCTCGGCGTTGGCGCGCAGCGTGGTGAAGAAGAGTTCAAGTTCGCGAACGCGCAACGCTTCGAGCAACACTTCTTTGCCGCCGGGGAATGCGCGATACAACGTTGCACGAGAAACCTTTGCTGCTTCGCAGACGTCGTTGATGGTGAGTCGCTCCACACCCCAGCGCTCGATCGCCACTTTGGTGGCGTCGAGAATCGCGTCGCTGAGGCTCTGATCTGTGACCGTCATCACCTGAGACACTAAGACGCTTTTTGTCTCTTTGCAAGCTGTGCTTGGCGCGCGAGGCGCAGCGCCATGAAGAGAAGGAGGCCAGCGAACATGAGGTTGGAGGCACGGTCGGGCAGTTGTTCGGCCACCATGGCGCCTATCACCGCGCACCCAGCCCCGCTCAAACCCACCACCGTTGCTGCTCGGAGATCCACATTGAGGTTGCGTCGATTGCGCCACGTCCCGATGATTGCTGTCGGCACGATGACCGCCAGCGATGTGCCCTTGGCAACCACGGGCGCCAGCCCGAGCACCAGCATCATTGCCGGAACCATCACCACACCTCCACCGATGCCGAGCAGGCCGGCGAGTACGCCAGCGACGAATCCCGTTGCCAACAACGCCGCGACTGAGCCAAGGTCGAGTGCATGTTCGCGCGATGTGTCGAGCTCAAGGAGCAGCCGCACCGCCGACACCACCAGCAACGCGGCAAACGACAACGACAGCAGGTGCTTCGGCGCGCGGGCCAGCCATGACGTGCCAACGAGTGTGCCCGCGAGCGACCCGAGCGTGAGCGCAATCGTGGCTCCCACATTGATGTGGTCGTTGGCAACGTATGTGACCACACCAAACAGCGCAATTGGCAACACCGCAGCCAACGATGTTCCGTGTGCACGACGCTGTTCCATCGTCGCCACCCACATGAGACCGGGCACGATCAGAATGCCACCGCCGACTCCGAATACTCCCGAGAGCAAGCCGGCCGCGACGCCAACGGCAATCACGCGCCCGACGCGCGCATCGCCGCTGCCGGGTGACTCGCCATTCGCTGGTACATCGCTCGTTGGCACCACGCCAACCTACGCTGGTCGGCTTTACGGAATCACGCTGGTCGGCTTTACGAATTGTTGACCGCCGCCATCGCCTTTGCATGCGATTTCAGTTAGCATGACGAAGTCGCCGATCAGCGCGACGCCAGTCAATCCACCGAAAGGACTCCCAAATGAAACAACGTTCCATTCGCGTTCGACTTATCGCTCTTGGCGCAGCAGCCATTGTTGGTCTGGCGGCCTGTGGCGGAAGCGATGAAGCCACGGAAGACTCCGCCGAGGAAGTCACCGAGGAATCTGTTGAGGAGACTGCCTCGGGTACGGGCAACGACTGCACCGCCGGCAAGACCCTCGTCGAAGGAAAACTCACCATCGCCACTGGCAACCCGGCCTACGAACCATGGGTGGTTGGCGATGCACCCGAGAGCAAGGAAGGTTTCGAAGCGGCAGTGGCCTACGGCGTTGCAGAGGAAATGGGCTTCACCGATGACAACGTCGTGTGGGTCCGCACCGGCTTTGACGAAGCAATCCAGCCAGGCGCAAAGAACTTCGACTTCAACTTGCAGCAGTACTCCATCACCGAGGAGCGCAAGGCGACAGTGTCGTTCAGCGATCCGTACTATTCCACCAACCAGGCGCTCGTCGCTTTCGCCGACTCGCCGGTTGCCAGCGCCACGTCGGTGAGCGAACTAAAGGGCTTGAAGTTCGGCGCGCAAGCCGGCACCACCAGCCTTGAGTTCATCACCAGCGTGATTCAGCCTGATGCAGAACCGTTTGCCTACGACGACAACGCCGCCGCCAAGGCAGCGCTCGAAGCCAAGCAGATCGACGCCATCGTGGTCGACTTGCCCACCGCGCTGTACATCAGCGCAGTGGAAATCGAGGGCTCGAAAGTGGTCGGACAGTTCCCACCAAGTGAAGTTGCCCCTGGCGACGATTTCGGCATGGTCTTCGACCTCAACAACCCGCTTGTGGAGTGTGTGAACGAGGCGCTCTCGCGCATGCGTGACCTCACCTACGAGTTGGTCAGCATTGAGGAGACGTGGCTCTCGGGTTACACCGGCGCTCCGGTCATCAGCCTCGACTGACCACGCGTCAGGAGCACGAACGCCAGCAACGGCGTCGTAGTTCGTTCATCGCGGCGGCCAGCACCTTCGTGGTGCTGGTCGCCGTGGCTGTATTCATCCCCCGCATGCCCCGCTGGGATCGCGTCAAGAAATCGTTCTTCGACGTCAACCAGATGCGGGATTCATTCCCCCGCTTGATTGACGCCTTCTGGCTCGACGTGAAGATCTTCGTCTGGACCACACCAGCAATCTTCATCGCAGCACTGCTGATCGCACTCGCACGCAATTCACGCTCGCCCGCCTTGTTCCCGGTGCGCATGCTGGCCGCCGCATACACCGACGTGATGCGTGGTGTGCCTGTGATTCTTTGGATCTATCTCGTTGGCTTCGGCGTGCCAGGTTTGGGGCTTGAGCGGCCGTTCAACTCGCCATTGTTGTGGGGCTCGGTTGCACTGGGCATGACGTATTCGGGATACGTGGCGGAGGTGTTCCGAGCCGGCATCGACAGCGTGCACGAAAGCCAGCGCGCTGCCGCGCGATCACTCGGTTTGTCGAGTGCACAAACCATGCGGCATGTAGTGCTCCCGCAGGCCATCCGCCGTGTCGTGCCGCCTCTGCTCAACGACATGGTGTCACTGCAGAAGGATGTTGCCTTGGTATCGCTCATCGGCCCGATTGAAATTCTGCGCCAAGCGGGTATCGACAAGGCGAAATTTGCCAACTTCACTCCGTTCGTCGTTGCCGCCCTCATCTTCTTGTCGGTAACCATTCCGCTCACCCGCTTGACGGACTACCTGTGGCACCGTGAGCGTCGTCGCACGAGTGGAACGCGGGTGGCGGCATGACGACCCTGGCAGCGTCACGCGCAACTGGCGCGCCAAAGGTCAGCCTGCGCAGCGTCACCAAATCGTTCGGCACCAACACGGTGCTGCGCGACTTGTCGCTCGACGTTGCGACAGGTGAAGTGGTGTCGCTCATCGGTGCGAGTGGCAGCGGCAAAACCACTTTGCTTCGCTGCGTGAACCTGCTCGAGCAGATCGACGACGGTGTCGTGTTGCTGGATGGTGACGAAATTTCAGCGATCGGCCTCGACCCCAACCCGGTGCGACGCCGCGTGGGCATCGTGTTTCAAAGTTTCAACCTGTTTCCGCACATGTCGGTGGCCCGCAACATCACGCTTGCACTCACCAAGGTGCTCGGCTTGGAGAACGACGCGGCAACCCAACGTGCAACAGAGTTGCTTACCCGTTTCGGGCTAGCCGACAAGGCTGGCGCATTCCCCGATCAGTTGTCGGGTGGCCAACAGCAACGCGTTGCCATCATTCGTGCGCTCGCCATGCAACCCGAAGTGTTGCTGCTCGACGAAATCACATCAGCACTCGACCCCGAACTGGTGGGCGAAGTACTGGATGTGGTGCGTGAGCTGAAGGGCAGCGGCATCACACTGTTGATTGCTACGCATGAGATGGCGTTTGCGCGCGAGATTTCCGATCGTGTGTGCTTCTTGCATGCCGGTTCGGTGGCCGAAATCGGCTCACCATCACAGGTGTTCGGCGCGCCACGCGACGAGCGAACTCAGCAGTTCTTGCGCCGTGTGCGCTCGAACTAGTTACCGACCCCGCGCGGTCCCACTCAAGTTAGACGTCGCCACTAGGGCGTATCCGGCATGACGGAGTGACCCTTTGCGACCAGTCGCTCTCCAGCGACTTAGCTTCCAACATTTTCCCAAAGCGGCGAATACTGCACATCACGACAGCGATCACCTACATGCGGTCCGTTGTTGATCTTGAAGTACCGGTTGCGCGCAGGATCAAGTTGTGCGATCTTCGAACTCCCGATCGGGTAGTTGTACAGCGCACCTTGGGAAGCCATGTCCTCTCCGGGCTGAAGTTCGTTGAGCGATATCGTGCCGTCGCTGGCGCGAGTGACATGTGCACAACCGGGCATGAGAGTGAGCAAACTGGTGATGCCCCGGGTGACGGTAAAGCCCCACCATTTGAAGGGGGATTGCGCTGTTGACCAAGCCCGTCCGAGAAGCGGGCACTCATTCCCCTGCTCGTCACGCAAGAATCGCATCACGAGGCCGAGATTCTCATTGTCCCCGTCCGAGCAGATCTTCTTCTGCCAACCTCCGTTAAACGATTTCAGACCTCGATTTCCTTCAAAGAGAAGCACGTAACCACGGTCATTGTCGTTCCACCGGCCGGTGGTGTACGCAGACTCCCAGCCCAGCCCAGCGTTGCGAAATGCATCCTCAAGCACGTTCAGAACATCTGGCCTGTCGCACCCAGCCGGGCTGTCCCAGGCGTTGAAGCACCAACGCCGGTTGAACTCCGCATTGCTCAGTGGCAACTGCATGTGCTGCACGTCAAGACCACCCTCGAAGGTGTCGTACCTCAGACGCTTTCCAGGGAACTGAGACTGGTAGTAGCGATTGACTTCACTCGCCATTCCGGCGATGTCGCCGTTGGCGTCACGCTGTGAGTCGGGGCCGTCCTT
>SXPV01000137.1 GCA_005793215.1 Actinomycetota bacterium | reverse complement strand
GTCAGCACGGTGCGAGCACCGATTGGCACCATTGCCGACAAGGTGCGCATCGCGTTGTTGCGCGCACGAACCCTGCGAGGCGATCCGCGCGAGCTGCTGCGCGGACAGGACCTGCCCACCGTCGTGGCACTACGTCGCGCCGGGTTCTCCGAAACCATCATCAATCGTTTCTTCCGACCCTTGTTCGGTGGAATCCAGCTGGATCCATCGCTCACTACGTCGCGTCGCATGTTCGACATCATCTTCCGCAGTTTGGGTGAGGGGGACGCCGCCGTTCCTCGCCTTGGAATGGGTGCGTTACCCAAGCAGATGGCCGATCGTCTGCCAGGGCTCGTACACCTCAACACCAAGGTGGCATCACTGGATGGTCGTACCGTCGTGACGACTGATGGTCGCCGTATCGACGCTCGAGCCGTCATCATTGCAACCGAGCTTCCTGCAGCGCGCGACTTGATCGGCCTACAAGAACGTGTCTCGCGCAGCGCCGGTGCGGTGTACTTCGCCGCCGACGACGCTCCGACGGATTCGCGACTCGTCATCCTCGATGGCACGGGTAAAGGACCCGTATTGAACGCAGCCGTCATGAGCAATGTCGCGACGAGTTACGCCCCGGCAGGCAAGCATCTCATCGTGGCTGCGCTTCCGCAGAGAATCGAAGGCGATCTTGAATCCATGGCTCGCGACCAGATGCGCACGTGGTGGGGTCCCCAGGTCGACGCATGGCGGCATCTGCGTACCTATCGGATTGCGCACGCAGGAGTGGAACAACGGCCTCCGTTTTCGCCCAAACGCAACATCGCATTCGGCAACGGCGTGTTCGTATGTGGCGATCATCGAGATACCGGCTCGTTGCAGGGAGCGTTGTTTTCTGGTCGGCGTTGCGGCGAGCTGGTGGCAGGCGCACTCGCCTAGCGTCTTAGGCATGACAAACACTTCATCGAGTGGCGACTCGCCAGCACACGATCCGCAACGAAAACTCATTTCCGTATCACAATTCGTACCCACAGCACCGCAAGCGATCTTCGATCTGCTGGCATCACCCGAGCGTCATCCGGAAATCGACGGTTCGGGCACGCTGCGTGGCAGGTTGAAGGGTCCGACGCGACTCTCACTTGGTGCAAAGTTCGGCATGTCGATGCGCATGGGTGTGCCCTACCGCATCACCAACACGGTGGTCGAGTTCGAAGAAGGGAAAGGGATTGGCTGGCGTCACTTCGGCGGTCACGTGTGGCGTTACCTGTTGGCACCAGTCGAAGGTGGCACGTTGGTGACCGAGCAATTCGACTACTCCACCAACAAAGCAAATTGGTTCCTGCGGGCCATGAACGCCATCGTGAACAACGAGGTGGCCATGCGAAAGACACTGTTGAACCTCGCGAAGCGATTCTCGTGACGTCGCTAATCGTCCCGACTTCGTCCTCCCCGGTTGCGGCATGACGCTGCTCCCCCGTGGGTTTGTCGCACGTACCGCAAACTTCGGCATCAAGGACGCCACGCTCGATTTCGTCGTCGTACTTGGACAATCCGGAACCACCGGCATATCGATGTACACACAGAGTCGCTTTGCTGGCGCCAGTGTGGTATTGAGCCGTGAACTGTCCGCTCACGGGAACACTCGCGGCGTGGTGGTGCTCTCCAAGAACTCCAACGTGGCAACGGGTGAAGAAGGAATGCGAAACGCCCGTGAGATCACCGACGGCGTTGCTGCGCAGTTGCATTGCAGGATCGACGAACTCGTCATTGCATCTACCGGCGTCATCGGCCGTCAATACCCCATGGACAAGATTCGCACCGGAATCTCCGGAGTCGGGGCCTTACCGGAGTCCGCTGATGCAACGTTGGTTGCGCGAGCAATCATGACCACCGACACCAAGCCGAAGTTGGCTGAAGCCTCCATTGCCGGATCGAGCGCACGAATCGTAGGGGTTGCCAAGGGTGTCAGCATGATCGAGCCGAACATGGCTACGCACATCTCCATGGTCTTTACCGATGCGATGATCCCTCGCAGTGCGCTGGAAGTTGCCTACCGCCGATGCGTGGAGCACACTTTCAACCGGGTTTCCATCGATACCGACACCTCCACCAGCGACACCACGGTATGTTTGGCGAGTGGTGCAGCAGGCGCCGTAGACGCCACCGCATTCAATGATGCCCTCCACGAGGTCTTGCTGTCGCTCACCAAACAGATCGCTCGCGATGGTGAAGGCGCCGAAAAACTCATCGAGGTTCGTGTGGATGATGCACGCGATACCGAGCAAGCCGTCACCGTGGCACGAGCCATCGTCAACTCACCCTTGGTGAAAACCGCAGTGCACGGCGCCGACCCCAACTGGGGGCGCGTCGCCATGGCCATTGGCAAGTGCTCGCAGTATTCGGACATCGACCAGCACCGTGTGGTGATCCGGTTCGGAAGTCAAGAGGTGTACCCACGTCAAGTCGACGATGCTGGGCTCGCACGACTGAGCACGTACATGAAAGGTGCCGATGTGTTGATTCATGTTTCACTCGGCACCGGCACCAGCGAGGCCACCGTGTGGGGTTGCGATCTCACCGACGGCTACGTGCGAATCAACGCCGACTACACCACCTAGGCAATCAGCGAGTCGAGCCAACTGATCGTTGCAGCGCGATAGTCGTACACACTCTTGTAACGCGCCAGCGAGTCGGGTAGGCGCGACACCAGCTCTCGAAGCGTGCTAACGGCTTGCGTGCCTCGCTGCACGTACGTGGTGAGAGGTTCCTGGAATCCTCGAATGGTGAACAAAATGCCACGAGTTTGCGGTAGACGTCGCAGCGTTTCACGCTCGATACGAATCCATAGTTCCGATGGATGCTCCACCAATGGTTTGCTCGGTGACTGCGGCTGAAAGAGCGCTGGGTGATCCTCCAACGTCCAGTTGGAGCGCCAGATTGGCCGCTCTGGCGACAGTCGCGTCAGGGTGGTGTCGACTGCTGCACCGATGTGATCGGCGTAGAGCGACACGGGTTTGTGTACCGTCAGCATGTCGTGGCCGATTTTCTCCGACAACCTCCAACGACTCGGCGAACACACCACGCCTGCCACGAACGGCAACTGCTCGCCTGCGTCATTGGGAATCGACCTCAGCACCGTGAGATCGTCGGGCACCGCCAACGCCGCGTCCACCAGTGCCTCTACACCCGTATTTGAGGTGGTCTTGTCCAACCAACTCAGTACCAACTCCCCTGCTTCTTGCGCTACCTCGTGGGCATCATCGCGATAACACACCACATCGTTGCGACGTCGGGCAATGAGGTCGCGCTTCATGGCCAGCGTGGGCTCCCACTCCGCATCACGCACGAACCACTGCTGAAGGTCGAGCGGCTTGGTGCCAACCCGATGACGAAACGTATCGCCAACCACTTGCGGCAGGATGTCGTCGTGTGGAATGCGGGCTACGTAGCCGGCTTTAACACTGGGCGTTGATGGCGCCGAATCAAACGGGGTGAACGGATCGCGGTGAGTGACGAACGAGGTCACTTCGGTGGCATACGAATGCCACCGTCAACGCGAATCGACTCAGCATTCATGTAGCTGTTCGTGATGCACTCCACCACCATGGATGCGAGCTCCTCGGGTGCACCCAATCGCTGTGGGAAGAGCACACCCTTTTGCAGGTTGCTCTTGAAGGCTTCGCTGGCATCACCTTGGCCGTAGATCGGAGTGTCGATCAAACCCGGTGCCACGGTGTTGACGCGCACACCGATTGCGGCCAGATCACGCGCGACGGGAAGCGTCATCCCAACGACTCCACCTTTGGACGCCGAATACGACGCTTGACCAATTTGCCCGTCGAATGCGGCCACCGACGCAATGTTCACGATGGCGCCACGCTCGCCGTTTTCGAGCGGCTCGTTACGGCTCATCGCCGTGGCAACCACGCGAATGCAATCGAACGTACCCACGAGGTTGATGGCGATCACTTTCTTGAATGCATCCAGGTTGGCAGCCGACTCCACCGTGCCGTCCTTGCCCACGGTGCGCTGTGCCCAACCAATGCCGGCAGAGTTCACCAACGCGCGGATCGGACCCATCGACTTGGCCATCTCGGTTGCGTTGATGATGTCCTGGGTGTTGGTGACATCCACCTTGCAGAACGCGCCACCGATTTCCTTGGCCAATGCCTCGCCCTTGTCGGCTTGCAAGTCGGCAATGACCACCTTGGCACCCTTCTTGGCGAGCAATCGAGCAGCTGCGGCTCCAATTCCGCTGGCTCCTCCGGTAACGATGGCGCTTGAGTTGGTGAGTTCCATGGCGGCGAACGCTAGCGCACGTTCGCGATTGCAGCCACAGCGAGAGCGTCGACTCGTTCGTTCATTGGCTCGCCCGTATGTCCGCGTACCCAACGGAACGTAATGTCACCCCGCTCCCGTACCAATGCGATGAGTGGTTCCCATAAATCGCGATTTGCCACCGGCTGACGCTGGCTGTTCTTCCAGCCGCGGCGCAACCATCCCTCCCACCATGCTTCATTGAAGCACTTCACGACGTACTGACTGTCGGACACCACTTCGATCGGCCCAGCGCTCGCTGACAACGTTCGCAACGCTTGCAACACCGCCAGCAACTCCATGCGCTGATTGGTGGTGGGTGATTCGCCGCCGCTGTCGTGCGGCTCGCCGTCGGGAGATACTGCCCATGCCCATCCACCTGGTCCGGGATTTCCCGAACATGCACCATCGGTGTACACCACACGAACGTCCGTCATCACCTCAGATACTTACCGATGGGTAAGCAAGAAGACGGGAACCATGGCGCCCAATGATGACGACGCTGTCGCACTTGTCAATGGCGGCGTGGCACGTGCCCGCCGCCGTGCGAGAATGGGCGCATGCTGTTCGACGGCTCCGTGCACCAGCTTCCTGATACCGATCCGCAGGAAACCCAGGAATGGCTCGACTCGCTCGACGCCATCGTCGATGTACAGGGCAAGACTCGCGCCCGCTACCTCTTGTCCCGCTTGCTCGAGCGTGCCCGCGAAACCCAAGTGAGCTTTCCAGCAACCGTTTCCACTCCCTACGTCAACACCATTCCCGCCGAGCACGAGCCGTGGTTCCCCGGTGACGAACATCTCGAGCGACGAATCCGCGCTTATATTCGCTGGAACGCCGCAATCATGGTGGTTCGCGCGAACGCAGCCGCCGAAGGCATCGGCGGACATCTCTCCACATTTGCGTCATCGGCATCGTTGTACGAGGTCGGTTTCAATCACTTCTTCCGCGGCAAGGACGACGGGCGCGCCGGCGACCATGTGTACTTCCAAGGACACGCCGCGCCCGGCGTGTATGCGCGTGCGTACCTGGAGCGACGCCTCGAAGTCGATGATCTCGATCACTTCCGTCGCGAAATCGGACGAGGTGGTCGGGGGTTGTCGTCGTACCCACATCCTCGACTCATGCCCGAGTTCTGGGAATTCCCCACGGTGTCGATGGGCCTGGGCCCGATCACCGCGCTGTACCACGCACGGTTTAACCGGTACCTCACCAACCGCAAATTGGACGACACCACCCAGAGTCGCGTGTGGGCGTTCCTTGGTGACGGTGAGTGCGATGAGCCCGAAACACTCGGCGCACTCTCGCTTGCTTCACGTGAGCACCTCGACAACCTGGTGTTCGTCCTGTTGAGTGATCGGTCCACCATCATGTCGAGGGCGATTTCCGCCTGACCGATCCAGCGCATGCAGTGAGCAAGGCGTGCCGGACCCAAGCGATACTGACCGAGCAGATGGCC
>SXPV01000019.1 GCA_005793215.1 Actinomycetota bacterium | reverse complement strand
ACTCATCAACGTGGAGGAGATTTGCGCCGCGAGTTCGCGACTGGAAACCATCATCTTTGGTCCGGCCGACTTCGCCGCCAGCATGGAAATGCCCGTGCTCACGGGTGGCGTGCAGATTCCGGATTATCCCGGCGACCACTTCCATTACGTGTTCAACAAGATCCTGATGGCGGGTCGCGCGAACGGGCTGCAGGTGATCGACGGACCGTACCTGTACATCCGTGACGCTGACGGCTTCCGCGATTATTGCAAGCGCACCCGCACCCTCGGCTACGACGGCAAATGGGCGTTGCACCCCGACCAGGTGGCGATTCTCAACGAGGTGTTCTCACCAACCCAGGAACAGTTCGACCGCGCGTGCGCAATTCTCGATGCCTATCAGACCGCCACCGAAGGCGAAGGCAAGGGTGCCGTGATGTTCGGCGACGAGATGATCGACGAAGCGAGTCGCAAGATGGCGCTCAAGTTCATCTCGCGCGGCACCCGCGCCGGTTTGACCCGCTCCAAGTAAACGTCGCGAACTGATGTCCAGGAGTCGCTCGATGACGTCGCGGAACTAGGCCCCGAACCATGGCAAAGCGCTTCGATGGTGTGTTGTTCGACGCTGGTGGCATCTTCGTCATCCCGGACCCTGTGGCTACGGCAGTGGCAATCTCGCCATTCGGCGGATCCACCGACACCAACGTTCTCGTTCGATGTCACTACGCCGGAATGGAGGCGCTAGACGCGGTGGCAAGCAATCGCACCGATTCTTCGATCGACAAGATCACCTGGGATATATATCGACACGCGTACGTTCGCGCGGCGGGAGTGGCCGACGACAATGTGGAGCCCGCATCACAGGCGATGCGACGACTGTTCTCGCCGTACTTCTGGCGATTCCCGATGTTGGAGTCGGTGGCAGCACTCGGCCAACTGCATTACCGCAAGGTACCCATCGGAGTGGTGTCGAATGCGAGCGGACAAATCGAGGCAACGCTCCACAACCTGTGCATCTGCCAAGTTGGTTCTGGTGCCGGAGTACCGGTGAGCATCGTGACCGACTCGCACGTGATCGGGTATGCCAAGCCCGATCCGCGAATCTTTTCCGATGCGATTGCCGCACTCGACCTGCCGCCCGAGCGAATTGCGTACGTGGGGGACTCGTACGTGAACGACGTGGGCGGCGCTCGTGCAGCCGGACTCGTGCCGTTGTTGTACGACCCGTTCGACGACCACGCCGACTACGACTGTGAGCGTCTCGGCTCGTTGCACGAAGTGTTGGAATTCGTCGCCTAGAACCGCGCGCGGCGCGGTGCTACCCGCCTAGCCCTGGACAGACTCGACGAGCCGACGCGCAATCACCTTGAGACACAGCGTCTCGTCTGCACCTTCGAAGATCGACAACACGCGTGCATCGACGTACAAACGACTCACCGGGTACTCCTCGGCATAGCCGTAACCACCGTGGATTTGCATGGCTTCACGGGTGACCCACTCCGCGGCTTTGCAAACGTACGCCTTCACCATGCTGGCCTCCATGGCGCCTTCACCCTTGCCCATCATCTTTGCCACGGCATAGCTGAACTGCCGGGAAGCCTGGATGACCACGGCCATACGACCAAGTTTTACCTGGGTGAGTTCGTAGTCGATGATATTCTTGCCGAACACGTTGCGGTTGTTCGCGTAATCAAACGCGGCTTCGTAGGCGGCTTGCATCAAACCAACGGCGCGTGCGGCTGTTTGCAGTCGACCGTTTTCGAAACCCTCCATCTGGAAATAAAAGCCCTTGCCGAGTCCGTCGTTTTCGCCGATCAGATGGTCGGCGGGAACGAACCAGTTTTCAATCGCGATTTCGTAGGAGTGCATGCCGCGGTAGCCGATGGTGTCGATGGGGCGACCTTCCATCTTTCCGCCGCCGTCTTGTTGAAAGACGAATCCGTGGGCGTCACCGAGCGGCTTGGGAACGATGAAGAGACTCAGTCCGCGGTGCGACTTGGAGCGATCCGAGTCGGTTCGCGCAAGCAGCATCAACACGTTGGCGCGGGCAGCGAACGTGCACCACGTCTTCACTCCATTGATGACGTAGCCATCGGCACCATCGCGCTGCGCTGGAGTGGCGGTGGTCTTCAACGACGCAACGTCGCTGCCGTAGTCGGGCTCGGTAACGGCCACTGCCGCCATGACTTCCGCGGTGGCCAACTTGGGCAACCAATGATGCTTCTGCGCCTCGGTTCCACCCCTCACCAATGCGCGAGTGAGAATCTCGGGTCGCGTGATGAGCGAGCCTCCGATTCCAAGCGATGCCCGCGACAACTCCTCGGTTGCAACGCAGCTGGCCATGTATTCGCCCTCGCCACCTTCGCTGAACCCACCGAACTCCGATGGAATGGAAAGCCCGAACGCGCCAATCTCCGCGAGACCGCTGATGATCTCCTCGGGAACGTCGGCGTTCTCTCGGTGCACGTGTTCGGCGTGTTTGCCAATCACCTTCTTGCCAAAACTCCGGAAGGTGTCCTGCACCATTTCGTAATCGTCGTCGAGATGACGCGGTCCGGTTGTCGCAGCAAGGGACGCCAACAGTTCCGGTGCGCGATACGCGGCCACGAATGGTTCGTACGAGGAAAGTTCCGAAATCTGCACTGTCCAGAGTCGTTCGCGACCGATCAATCGACTCGACAAGTCGTGCACCATGTCGGCAACGAAGGCACACGTGATGGTCGCTTCGAGTTCACCCTTGGCGCCGTAGTCGATCAACGAGCGTGCAGTTTCGAGTGCTGCACTCGCATGGGCCAAGTCGTAGGCGAGCGTTTGCTGACGCTCCGGTCCGCCCGCCTCGGCCAGCCGCTGAGTGGCACGTCGCAAGAGTGCGGCTACACCCTCGACGATGGTGGCGGCAGTCGTGAGGTCTTTGACGGAGTCGTGCACGAATCTCAACGGTAGTGAAATGACTTTCGTTCTCCCTGTCCCTGCGGAGAAATAGTGGTACAGGGGGTCGTGGCACACGCCACGCCCTCATTTACGCTGGGGTAATGCTGAAGGCGCTGCGCTGGGTGCTTTTTGCCGTCGTCATCTACTTTTTCATCTTGCCGCTTCTGCCGGCGTTTCGTAATGCCATTGGCGACCTCACCCGAATCGATCCCGTGCTGTTGGCCGTCGCGATCGGGCTGGAATTCATGGCGCTGTACTGCTATTCACTGCTCACGCATGCGGCCCTCGGGCAAGACGCCAATCGCCTGACCCGATTCGACTTGTTCCGCATTCAATTGAGCACGCGAGCCCTCGGCAGCATCCTTCCCGGCGGCAGCGCTGCGAGTAATGCGCTCGGATTTCGACTCATCACCAGCTCGGGAATCTCCAAGGCCGATGCAGGATTCGCTCTGGCGACCGCGGGAATCGGATCGGCGGTGATTCTCAATGTGTTGTTGTGGGTCGGGTTGGTGGTATCGATTCCGCTGCGCGGGTCCAGCCCGGTGTACGGCACCGCCGCAGTTGCCGGTGCGGTGCTGATGACGATCGTCGGTGCAGTGGTGTTCGGCATCGTGGACGACAAGGGTCGCCTCCATCGGTTCGTTCGGTGGTCGTACGACAAGATGGGCCGCGACGGGGAATCTGCAGCCAGTCTCCTGGACCATCTGCGTGATCGCATTCGCGGGTTGCTTGCAGAGCGCGACGTGTTGCGACGGGTGGTCATGTGGGGTACCGCCAACTGGTTGCTCGACCTCGTGGCACTGTGGTTGTTCTTGCGGGCCTTCGGTGGAAGCGTGTCGCTCGACGGGTTGCTCGTGGCCTTCGGCTTGGCAAACGTATTGGCGTCGATACCGATCACTCCTGGTGGCCTCGGCATCGTGGAAGGTGTGTACATCCCCACGCTCGTGGGTTTCGGAGTGCCCGTGGCGACGGCCACCGTCACGGTGCTCACGTATCGCATCGCACAGTTCTGGTTGCCCATCATCGTTGGTGGCGTGAGTTACGCGTCATTGCGTATCGGGGCAGTCACGCCGGTTCCCACACCGCAGAGTCGATTGAGTCGACTGCAATCGGCGGCCCGCGCAGGTTCGCAGGTCAGTGAGTCGAAGGCTCGCTGGATCGAACGCAATGCTCCACGCGATCGCACAGGCATGTTCGAAACACCGAGATACGAAGACACAGGGGAGCTGCCGGAGCAACCCGGTGACGAACCGCAACAGCGGCCGCACGACGAGTAAGCCCTACTCTGGAGGTCATGACCACACACGAACGCCCCTTTGGTCGACACCTTGAAGATTTCGTGGTGGGCGACATTTACAAGCATTGGCCGGGCAAAACCATCACCGAAGCCGACGATCATCTGTTCTGCATGATCACCATGAACCACCACCCATTGCACACCAACGATTGGTTTGCAGCCCGAAGCGTGCAGGGACGCAACGTCGTGGTGGGCAACTTGGTGTATTCGCTGGTTCTGGGCATGAGCGTGCCCGATGTGAGCGGAGCGGCAATCGCCAACTTGGAAGTGGAAACTCTGCAACACAAGCACCCCACGTTCCATGGCGACACGATTCATGCCGAGACGCGCGTGTTGGAAGTAGCAGAGTCCAAGTCCAAGCCCGACCGCGGCGTCGTAACGGTGGAGACCAAAGGGTTCAATCAGGACGGTAAAGAGGTGTGTTACTTCCGTCGACGAGTCATGGTGTGGAAGCGGGCTTCGGCACCGACGCGCGAGCGTCCGTACGACGGTCGCGACGTCTGGTCGGAGTGAGCGACTCGGTCGATACCGAACCAGCGACTCACTCGATCATCGTCGAGCCGTTGCTGGCGTGGGGGATGCCACGTTTACGAGATCTCCCATGGCGCAATACGCGCGACCGTTGGGCGGTGTTGGTCAGTGAGGTGATGGCACAGCAGACGCAGGTATCGCGAGTGATTCCGAAGTACCTGGCGTTCATGCGTGAGTATCCCACGCCAACCGCTTGCGCCAACGCACCACTTGCTGACTTGCTCACGTTGTGGAGTGGCTTGGGTTATCCGCGACGATGCAAGAACTTGCATGATGCAGCACTTTCCATGGTGCAGTTGCACGATGGATGCGTTCCCGGCATCCTCGATGCGTTGCTGGCGTTGCCGGGCGTCGGGCCGTACACCGCGCGCGCAGTGTTGGCGTTCGCGGACTCGTACGATGTCGCCGTAGTCGACACCAATGTGGCGCGCGTATTGGCACGAGTGACGAATCAGCCGTTGTCGGCGCGCGCCTCGCAGGAATTGGCCGATCGCGTGCTGCCACGTGGTCTGGCATGGGAATGGAATCAGGCACTGATGGACTTCGGAGCACAAATGTGCACTGCTCGCAACCCACGCTGCGATGAGTGTCCGATTCGTTCGCACTGTTCATGGAACGGTGGATCATGCAACGGCGGATCTGATCCTGCTCGTACCAGTGCGCTCACCAGCAAGCCGCAAGCACGATTCGAGGGCTCCGATCGTCAAGCCAGGGGTGTGCTCATGAAGACCCTCGCCGAACGTGGCGTGAAGCAGGAAGATGTTGTGCGAGTGATGAATCTGAACGGCGATACTT
>SXPV01000136.1 GCA_005793215.1 Actinomycetota bacterium | reverse complement strand
GATCGAACACAACCTGGACGTCATCAAGACGGCGGATTGGATCATCGATCTGGGTCCGGAAGGCGGCGACGGTGGCGGCAGCGTCGTTGCAGAAGGAACCCCCGAACAAGTAGCGAAGGTGAAGGGAAGTCACACCGCTCGATTCCTCGCAGATGTCCTGCGTGGGTAGTCGTGTCGCGGTGGTGTGCCGGTAGCCGATGTTGAAGCCCAACCTCGCCGAGGTACCCGTGGGACCCGGTTCGTATCAGTTCAAGGATGAACACGGACGCATCATCTACGTGGGAAAGGCCGCCAATTTGCGTTCCCGAGTCGCCAGTTACTTCGTTGACCCAGCCCTACTGCACACCCGCACCGCTGCGATGATCGCGGCGGCGCACGAACTGACATGGATCGAAGTCAACAGCGAGGTGGCGGCGCTCTTGTTGGAGTACAACCTCATCAAGCAGCATCGACCACGCTTCAATGTTCGCCTGCGCGACGACAAGAGCTATCCGTTCCTGGCGGTGACCGTCGACGAGGAGTGGCCCCGTGCCGTGGTGATGCGGGGAAGAAAACGAAAAGGAACCAAGTACTTCGGGCCGTTTGCTCATGCCTGGGCGATTCGAGACACCCTCGATGCGCTCCTGCGAACCTTCCCAGTTCGTACCTGCTCCCCGGCGAAGTTTCGTCAGCACGAACGCCTCGGTCGTCCATGTCTGTTGTTCCACATCGAAAAATGTGCGGGTCCGTGTGTGCGGGAGGTCGCCGCGGAGACGTATTCGGACCATGTACAAGGACTCATCCGATTTCTTGGCGGCGATACCGATGGGATTCGTGATGATCTCGCTGAGTTGATGGTGGCAGCATCCAAGGAGGAGCGCTTCGAGGACGCTGCGCGCTTGCGCGATCGACTCGGCGCCATCGACCGCGCGTTGGAACGGCAGGTGATGGTGGGAGAACGGGGCGACGATTTCGACGTCGTGGCTCTCTGCGATTCCGATCTCGAAGCAAGCGTGCACGTCTTTTATGCGCGCAAGGGACGTGTGCTCGGCAACAATGGTTACGTCATCGACAAATCGGAGCCCCTTGGCTCCAGTGAACTCATGCGCAGAATCCTGGTGGATCTCTATGCCGATGAACCTGCGTTGGGCTGGCCAAAGGAGGTGATGGTGAGTATCGAGCCCGATGAACTCGTGGCATGTGAGGAGTTGTTGAGCGAGTATCGAGGGTCACACGTCGAGATTCGGGTTCCACAGCGGGGCGATCGACGCGAACTGATGGCAACGGTGATGAAGAATGCAAAGGACGCCCTCATCCGTCATAAGATGCGGCGTGCGAGTGATCACAACTCGAGGAGCAGAGCACTCTCGGAGCTGCAGGACGTGTTGGGTCTCAATCAGGCCCCTCTGCGAATCGAGTGTTTTGATATGGCACACCTCCACGGAACCGACTACGTGGGCTCCATGGTGGTATTGGAGGACGGGTTGCCATTGAAGCGCGAGTACCGCAAGTTCAACGTAACTTCGGTCGCTGGCAATGACGACTACGCAGCCATGCGTGAGGTGTTGACCCGACGATTGTCCGCTTATGTTGCGGAACGTGATGCACCCGCGGAGGAGCGGCGTGCCAAGCCGAGCAAGTTCGCCTATCCACCACAACTGCTGTTGGTGGACGGCGGTAAAGGACAGCTCGGAGTTGCCGTGGAGGTGGTTCGCGAACTCGGCCTGGAGGACGAGATCAACGTTGCTTCCATCGCCAAGCGCTTCGAAGAGGTGTTCGTGCCCGATCAATCGGATGCGGTGCGAATCCCGCGGGGCAGTGACGCGCTGTTCATGTTGCAGGTGATTCGGGACGAGGCACACCGTTTTGCGAACACCTTCCATCGAGAACGTCGTTCGAGGAGGATGAAGGCGAGTGAACTCGACGGGATCAAGGGTTGTGGTCCCGCACGTCGAGAGCGTCTGCTGAAGGAGCTCGGGGGCATTGCCGGGGTGCGCGATGCCGACCTCGAACAGTTGCGCGCACTCACGTGGTTGCCCAGTGAGGTTGCGGACGCCGTTCACCAGCGGTTCCATCCCGCTCAGTAGCCTTCGCAGCGTGGCAGAGATTCTGCTTATCACCGGGTTGTCCGGAGCGGGAAGGTCGCAGGCCGCCGACACCTTGGAAGACCTCGGATGGTTCGTGGTCGACAACATGCCGGTGGAGCTGGTTGACAAGTTCGTCGAGCTCGCTGGTGTCTCGAGCGACACACCATCACGATTGGCATTGGTGATCGGGGTGGCAACGCAACAAATCGATGCAGTCAAACTGGTGCCGCGCCTGAAGGGTGCAGGCCACGAGGTGAGAATCTTGTTCTTGGAGGCTTCGACCCAATCGCTGGTCAAGCGGTACACGGAGTCGCGCAGGAAGCATCCCTTGCGCTCGGAGACGGGAACGGTCTCCGAGGCCATCGAGCATGAGCGGGACGTATTGGAGAGCGTTCGCGAGGTTGCCGACAAGGTGATTGACACCACGTCCCTGCAGTTGGCGCAATTCAAAACCCAGATGACGGAACTGTTCTCCGTGGAGGACCTGCCAGACACACTGCAGGTCTCCGTGTTGTCGTTCGGGTTCAAGCACGGACTACCGCTCGATGTGGACTCCGTATTCGACGTGCGTTTCATTCCCAATCCGCACTATGACGAAGCGCTGCGTCCGTTGAGTGGGCTCGACGAACCGGTGCGTCGATTCGTCCTGGATCAACCTGCGACACGGGATTTTCTCGATCGTGTCGAGGCGTTGTTCGAGTCGTTGATTCCGGCGTACCGCAACGAAGGAAAGAGTTACCTCACCATCGCCGTTGGATGTACGGGTGGTCGGCATCGATCGGTTGCCATCGCCGAAGCACTGAGCTTGCGTTTGGCGAATCGTGGTGTCCAGGCCCGTGTGGCGCACCGCGACATCGAAAAAAACTAGGCTCTCACGTATGACTGTACGCGTGGGTATCAACGGTTTCGGGCGAATTGGAAGAAGTTTCTGGCGGGCGATTGCAAAGAGTGGCGCCGACATCGAAGTGGTGGCGGTGAACGACCTCGGCGACAAGAAGACCATGGCACACCTGCTGAAGTACGACTCGGTGATGGGGGTGCTTCCAGAGACGGTGACATCCACGGAGGATGGCCTCGTCATCAACGGTAAATCGCTGAAAGTTCTGTCCGAACGCGATCCAAAGAACCTGCCGTGGAAGGCCTTGGGCATCGATGTCGTCGTCGAGTCCACCGGGTTCTTCACCGATCGCGACAAG
>SXPV01000135.1 GCA_005793215.1 Actinomycetota bacterium | reverse complement strand
GGCATATGCACGTCGATTCACCCAGGGCCCAGTGGCCCCGTAGCCGCTGATGGAGGCGTAGACGAGACGAGGATTTCGCGTTGCCAAATCGTCGTAGCCGAGCCCCAACCGAGCCATCACCCCTGGTCGAAAATTTTCGATCACCACGTCGCTGACCTCCACCAACCGACGAGCGATCTCCACGGCCCGCGCATGGGAAAAGTCCAACGACACGTTCAGCTTGCCGACGTTTTGTTGGATGAAGTAGGTCGCGAGCGAGTTCAGGCGGGGTTGGCCAAAGCGCGTGAGGTCGCCCTCGGGTGGCTCGATCTTGATGACCTCGGCACCAAGATCGCACAACATGCGCGCTGCGTGGGGCCCGGCCAAGACGCGAGTGAAATCGAGAACGCGAATGCCCTCGAGTGGTCGTGTCATCGGTGCAGTTAACTGAGGCGAACACCGAGAGTGCGCAATGCCAACGACGCATAGAGCGAAATGCCCGTCTTCATCGCTTGTTCGTCGAACATCACCCGGTTGGAGTGATTCGGTGCGGCAGTCGCAGGATTCATCCCTTCGGGCGTGCCGCCCAAGAACATCATTGCGCCCGGCAACTTGTTGAGCACGTACGAGAAGTCCTCCGCGCCCATGACGGGGCTGGGAAGGCGAACCGCCTTGTCGGCACCAACCAGTGCATCGGCGACTTCCAAACCGAATGTCGAACTCGGCCCGTCGTTGACCGTGACGGGATATCCGATCTTCACATTGACGTCGACCGACATCTCGTGTGCGTTGGCGATACCTTCGGCGACACGGCGCAGGCCATCGTGCACCTTTGTTCGGGTGCTCTCGCTTACCGCACGAATGGTGCCGTTGATGTAGGCCGATTCAGGAATCACGTTGGACGTTGTTCCGGTATGAATCTGTGTCACCGTAATGACGGCAGGGTCGAAGACGGGAATACGTCGTGTGACCAGCAATTGAAGTGCCTGGACGATTTCACACGCCACCGGAATTGGGTCGCGGGCACGGAACGGTTCCGAGGCATGTCCACCCTTGCCGTTGACGACGATTTCGAACGTGTCGGATGACGCCATGATGGGCCCACCCTTGCCGGTGATCCATCCAGCGGGGATTGCAGTGGTGATGTGGATCGCATAGGCAGCAGCGATTGGTGATGGCGTGCCATCGGCAAGGGGTGGTACATCAAGCAGACCTTCGTCGAGCATGAACTTGGCTCCGTGGTGTCCCTCTTCGCCGGGTTGAAACATGAAGAGCACTCGACCTGGGAGCTCGTCCTTACGTTCCGACAGCAGTCGGGCCGTGGTGGCAAGCATCGCGGTATGGGTGTCGTGTCCGCAGGCATGCATCATGTTCTCGGTACGAGACGAGAAGTCGAGTCCCGTGTCTTCGGGCATCGGGAGAGCGTCCATGTCGCCGCGCAGCATCACGGTGGGGCCAGGCTTGCCACCGGTCAGCATTGCAGTGATTCCGCTGGTGGTGTTGTGCAAGGTGATGTCGAGGGGGAGACCGTCCAGCGACTCCAACACCGCTTCGCGCGTGTTGGGTAGATGGTTGCCCACCTCGGGCCACTCGTGTAGGCGACGGCGAAGTGCAACAGCGCCGTCAAACAGATCATCAACGTGCGCTGAGAGTTCGCGAGCGGTGCCATGCACGTCGCGAGCAGCAAGTGTCTGGGAGTTCTCTGCCATGGACTCATCGTAGGTCGCGCGCTTGCGTCTACGCTGGGGTCAGCACATGTCGTTGTTGGTCGTTGAGTTCACCATCGAGCCGTTCGTGGAGGGTCAACCCGGCCCACATGTCACCCAAGCCGTTGCTGCAGTCGAGCAGCACGGCGTGAAGGTGGATTTTGGGCCGTTTGGTTCCATGTTCACGGCAACGGAAGCGTCGATGCCCACGATCGTGGCCGACATGATGCGAGCCGCCTATTCCCATGGAGCCACGTTCGTCAGCGTGAGTGTCGCTCGTCAATCGGCATCATGACCGCCCGTCACCCCTTGATCGACACGGTTCAACCGCTCCTTCAGGCGCTCGGGGCATCCATCGTGCAAGCAAGTGAGATGAACAAGGCAGACGTTCCCCTGGTATGGGAAGGCAATGTAGTGGCCGGCGTTCGACTACCCGCCTTGCATGGTGCGATGGAACGTCTCATCGAATCGGTGGAGAAACAACTGGGCGCCAAATTGGCGTTGTTGTCTCGTGCGGAGAAGCAGCGCGCGATTCGCTTGTTGGACGAACGCGGTGCGTTCATCCTGCGCCGTGCCGTGGAGGATGTCGCCGATGCGATGGGTGTTTCCCGCATCACGGTGTACAACTATCTGAATTCACTGCACCGCTAACAATTGCGCGTTGCAAAGAACCGCGCTCTAGAGCTTGCGCAGAAACACGTCGGTGACACGATGATCTGCACCTTTTTCAATGACGAGCGATGCACGGCCCTTCGTCGGTGCGATGTTCTCGCGCAGGTTGCGACCGTTGATGGACTCCCAAATTTGATGGGCGAGTGCGTTGGCTTGTTGGTCGTCGAGTTCGGCGAAGTGCTGGAAGAAGCTCTGTGGATCTTGGAACACGGTTCGACGCAATGCATGGAAGCGTTCCACGAACCACGATTCAACGAGTGACTCCTCGGCGTCCAAGTAGATGGAAAAGTCAAAGTAGTCGCTGACGAATTCGTTCGCATGCGAGTCCACCTGTAGCACGTTGAGTCCTTCGAGGATGATGATGTCGGGCTGGTGCACGATTTCGTGTCGACCAGGGAGGATGTCGTAGATGACGTGGCTGTACACCGGAACCGCAACTTCTGGTTCACCGCTCTTTACTGCGCGGAGAAAATCGAGCAGTTGACGCGTGTCGTAGCTTTCGGGGAATCCTTTGCGATCCATGATGCCTCGGGCCTGGAGCTCGGAGTTGGGGAAGAGAAAACCATCGGTGGTGACCAGCTCAACCCGTGGGTGTTCTGGCCAACGCGACAACAGCGCCTGCAGCAAGCGGGCGAGGGTGCTCTTGCCCACCGCGACGCTGCCGGCAATTCCGATGATGTACGGCAACTTCGGTGCGATGGTGCCCAGGAACGTGGCCGAAACACGATGGAGATTCTGGGTGGCAGAAACGTAGAGATTCAGTAATCGGGTGAGCGGCAGATAGATCGCTGCGACCTCGTCGAGGTCGATTTGGTCGTTGATGCCTCGCAGGGCTTCTAAGTCCTTCTCGCGGATGGTGAGCGGTGTCTGGGCACGAAGTGCGGCCCACTCTTCTCGCTCAAAACGCTCAAAGCGCGGAACATCACCCCCGTCGATCACGCAGATACAACGCTATGCGACTCGTTCAAGAAACGCTCTCTGCGGGTGTATCTCAGCGCGCAAAGGGTGATTGCGCCGAGACGGCGCCTGGGGCAGTGAGCACATCGAAACCGTCTTCGGTGACCAACACGGTGTGTTCGAATTGGGCGGTTCGTTTGCCATCAATGGTGACCGCAGTCCACTCGTCGTCCCACATGCGGTGTTTGTCGGATCCGAGGGTGATCATGGGTTCGACGGTGAAGGTCATGCCCGGGCGCATCAACATGTTGTTGCGAGGCTCGTAGTAGTGGAGAACTTGGATGTCGGTGTGAAATTGCTCCCCGATCCCGTGACCAATGAAAGCTTTTACGACGCCATAGCGGAACTTCTTGGCGTGTGTCTCGATAGCTCGACCGATATCGGAGAGTGGAGCGTTCGGTTTCACTGCCTCGATACCTAGCCATGTGCACTCTTCGGTCACCTTGATGAGCTGACGATCTTCATCGCTGATCTCACCTACCGCAAAGGTTGCGTTCGTATCGCCGTGAACACCATCGAGATAGCACGTGACATCCAGGTTGACGATGTCACCATCCTGCAATTCGCGGGAGTCAGGGATGCCGTGGCAGATCCCTTCGTTCACACTGGTGCACACGCTCTTGGGGAAGTTCTGGTAGTTGAGCGGGCTCGGATATGCACCACGTGCAATGCACAATTCGTGTACGTAGACATCGATTTCCTCGGTGGTGACTCCTGGTTTCACCATGTCACCCGCAAGGCGCAGTACTTCGGCCGCTGCTGCTCCGGCACGGCGCATTCGTGCAATCACATCCGGGGACTTCACGGCCGACTCGGGGCGTCGCTTGACTTGGCCGGTGAGGGCGTAGGACGGCTTGGCGATGTGGTCGGGAACGCTGCGCATGGGGCTGACCACACCCTTCAGCACCCGACCTTCGAGCGGTTTGTGACAACGCTTGTACTTGCGACCACTCCCGCACCAACACTGATCGTTGGCAAGCGGCAACACCGTGGGCGGTTGTGGTGTAGAGCGCACGTAATCAGGCTATGGGATTGCTAGATGAAGCGAAGTTTTCGGGCCGCAACGGCAGTCATACGCAGCAGCATGAGTCCATGGCGAAATCGAGAGATATTCGTAGATCCATAGACACGTTCCTTGTAGTGCACGGGCACATCGCGGATCTTGAGGTGCAGACGAGCAGCACCAAAAAGTAGATCAAAATCTCCGAAGGGGTCGAAGTCACCAAAATGCGTGCGCTGATTGGCAATTCGGCGGTAATCCTGCGACCACAGAGCCTTCGTTCCACACAGAGTGTCTCGCACCGGCTGACCAAGCAGATAGGAGAAGGCCACACCGAACAGCCGGTTGCCGATCAGATTGAGGAACTGCATTGCCTGCTTTTCCATCGGATACACAAGGCGTGAGCCGTTGGCGAACTCGCAACTATTCGTTTGGAGAAGTCGAATGAAGCGTGGCAATTCCTCGGGAGGAACAGAGAGATCAGCATCGAGAATGATCAAAATATCGCCATTCGCTTTGTCGAATCCGAGACGCACCGCATCACCCTTTCCAACCCCAGTCTGTTTGTGGGCGCTCACCACCGAGCCTGAGGGATTGGCGACTCCAATCGTGCGTTGAATTGCCCCCCAGGTATCGTCACGCGAACCTCCCTCAACAAAGATCAGTTCCTGTCGCTCTGCCAACTTGGGCACTCGTTGCACCAGGGCTTCAATGTTGCCTTCTTCGTTGCGTGCCGCAACAATGATGCTGACGGCGGGTGAGGCTTGACGTCGGTTTCCGGCAGGTCGTGCAATCACGATGTTGTACACACAAAAGTGGCGCAAGAGCGGCAACGGTGAGAGCCAGCGATTGATGAAGGCACCCAATAGTGGTAGCGGGAGTGGTAGTAGTACCGCTGTTCGACGCTCAACCACCTCGAAGCCCGTTTGCTCGAGCAGATTTTCAGTTTCTTTCGGGGGAATCCAATTCTCGTGATGAGCCTTCACTCCAGTAAGCGTGCGCATGAGTCGAACGAGAGGTCGCCATAGTCGGTTGTATGACACGGAAATCAGTCGGCGATTGGGTTCCCATATCTCGCCCACTCCATGTAGTGCGGTATACACGTCATCAACGCGATTGAGGACACCAAGTAGCACTATTGCCTCCGACTGCATCGACTCGCTTTCAGCAAGTACACGATGCAGCTCGTGTGATGTGGCCAGCCCGGATTCGGAATCTGGTATCACAACGTGGTCAGGACTCGTTTCAGCGCTTGAACCAACAATGAGAACGCGTCGTGTCGATGCGCCCGAAGTTGCGTCAACAACTCGGTGCAGTTCACGCTGGAGATACCGCCGTAGGAAGGTCACTGTTTCACCAAACCAAAGACGTGAAAGAAACGAAAGTGGTCGAACCATGGTCCACGCCGTTCCTCCCACGACAGGAGGCGCTTGAGCCATGCGCCGCTCACGGCCGTGCGCCGCGAGACACCACCCGACAAAAGGAAGCTCGGACCGATATGGCGCTGGTACTCGGTGAGTACGAATCGGTCACCCCATCGGCGATGAAAGTCCTCTCGGTCCCGGCGCAACATCATGTACGTAAGCGCCTGATTGGAGTCCCACGGGTCGGTTGAGGGAAACGACCATTGCGGTGTGCGTGTATCCCAGCGTTCCTGATGCAGAAAACGGTAGACGAACCTGGCGAGGATTCCCCAATACGGGTCGAACACCGCGATGGTTCCCCCCACGCGAAGCACTCGGTGCGCCTCATCAAGAAAGGCTTCGATATCGGGAATGTGGTGCCATGTGTCCTTGAGAATGAGTGCATCAAGCGATTGATCGTGAAACGGAAGGCGCTCCGCACTGTTTCGCAAGGTCAGCGCCTCAGAGGGAAGGACATCGGAATGCCACCATGAGTGACCAGAGAGTCGTGCTAGACCACGCCCTGAGCCAATCTCCACGGTTCTGCTGGGCTGGTGCCCAGTGCCGACGACGGTCGCAAGATGTCCGTATGCGCATCGGTAGAACGCCGACAGGTACTCGTCGTCAGCAATGTCGGAGTTCTGACTCAAGTTAGTCATTGAGGATGTACGAACAACGAAGCTCATTCCCGCCATAGGCAGAAGTAGATACCGCCACCAAAGTAGAGGGGCTAGTAGCACAGAGCTGAGTTACTCGTGCAATTTCCGCCTTCCAGTTCGGTGAAGTCATTAGGTATGACCCGGACGAAAACCACTTGACCGTTGGGACGGACAACACCAAGATAGAAACAATCCAACTCAATATTCGTAACCGTTGCCTGGTGACAAAGACTTCATTCTGAGTCACGAACATCGCGATGAGTGCCAGCGACATGGGGGCAATAAAGTATCGATCTGCAATCCCTCCCATTCTGTAGCTCGCAATCGACAACAGCCCTGCCATGAAAGCAAGTTTGAAGGGAAACAGTGAGATGGCACCCATCCGTTGACGAATCAAAAGAATTGTGCAACACGCGAGTGAGACCAGAAACGGTCCGATGAGTCCGGACCACCAGAACAATCCCATGCCACCCCACGGAGCAGTCACTTTGGTGCTCTGTCCGCTAAAAGCTGTACTGACTCCAACCTTTGCGATCTGAGCCAACAACGTTCCACTAATCACGCCCATCAAGATGAGTTGGTTACGTGAGAGCTTCCGATTGCGGAGCGACTCGAGTACGAGGGGGATTACACACAAGATGGTGAGTGGCTGAGTAAATCCAGAGATTACGGCGAGTACCGACAGAAGGGCTGGGTGTCGGGAAAGTGAAGTAGGCGAACAGCAGGCGGTGATTAGAGCCGCAATTATCGGCCACTTCACATTACCCACGTTGCCGAGTCCGCTCTCTGATGCGTGTGGTGCGGTAACTATCAGAAGACCTGAGAGATACCCAAGCCACTTCTGCTGCGATTCGTGGGTGACTATATATGCGATTATCAAAGCACATCCCGACCATACGAGATGAACGAAAACGGAAAGGGCGACAACCTGAGACGGCAGTGGGAACCAGGACACAATCAGGGCGATGAATCGAGCACCGAAATGAAAGTAGGGGTCTCCGAGCGTCAAGGCACCCCAACCCTGCTCCGATCCGTCCAACACATAGTCGTATCCTGGGTCAGCCGGCAGGCGACCCATACTCGAGAATGAGCGAGCTATCAGGATCGCGAGATAACTCAGCGGAGCGAGTATCGCAAACGCAGTGCGCTTAACGATTTCGTCACGCGCACCCACAACACGAGGCTAATGAGCCCAGTTTCACTATTGGGCGAATCGCTTTGGGAAGAGATTTTTGGAGCTCGGTTTGGCACGACGGAAAGTGCACCCACTACAACATTTCCCGACACACACATAGGTGGTGGGCGCATTGGGCATTCATCATCGAACGAGAGCAAAGGAAGGCAGCCGTGGCGGAACGGATGTCAGACAAGACGGTGCGGTCGCGCTTGCGTGACGCCCTCAACGAACCAGGTAACACCGACATCGGTGAGCCTCGGGCAAGACGACGTACTCCAGAGATGTTGCTCGGATTGCTGTTGGTGGTGGGCGGTGCCCTTAGCGGAGTTGTGGTGTTCCAACGAAGTAATGATCGCACGGTAGTAGTGGGGACAGCACGAGAACTACAGCGAGGCACCGTGCTCACGCGCGCAGATGTGATTGCCGTCGAGGTCGGCGCACTTCCTGAAGGAGCTGCAACATCGGCTGGCAATGCCGGAGTGTTGTTGGGTCAGCGCCTCCTCGTTGATTTACCGGCCGGTGTTCCGATCTCTCCTCAGGTGGTCGTACCCGATGAACTACTCGGACCTTCCGAAGCTCTCATTCCGGTTGCGCTGGAACGTGGAGCCGTACCAAGCGGACTTGGCCGCGGCGATGCAGTTCGCGTGGTGATTTCGTTTCCGAATCAAGGTATTGATGCGCCAGCACCTCAGGTCCTTGGTGATGTCGTTGAAGTGTTTGACATTACGAACTCGGACGACTTTGATGACTCCATTGCGGTCACATTGCGAGCAAATGCCGATATCGCAGTGGACCTAGCACGTGCTGAGCGTGTGCAGTTGCTGAAGGTAACAAACAGATGAGCTTTCTTGATGATTCATTAGTCAGGTCGCTCGCTGATCACGTTGCCGACGCTCTTGCCGAGGAGCGAATTCGCTCTGACGGATTCCAGCAGACACCAACGCGTGAAGCCGAGCTCGAACTTGCCCGTGACATCTTGCGAGCAGAAATCTCTCGTGTTGCGGCAAAGCGTCCTGTTGACTCCTGGCCACCACTCGATGAAGACTCGGTGATCAACGAAGTGATTGCTCGCGTGTTGGGGTTGGGTGGACTTGAGGCCCTACTGGCTGACGACGAGGTGAGTGACATCCACATTCGTGGGTGCGATTCGGTCTGGGTCAAACTACGTGACGGTCGCCGCGAACGTCGTGAGCCGATTGCAGATTCAGACGAGGAGTTGATAAGTCTCATCCGGCGTGCTGCAACTCGATTCAGTCGTACCGAGAAACGGTTCGATGCGGGAACCCCCGAGCTCAACATGCAATTGCCGGATGGGTCGCGATTGTTCGCGGTGATGGAAGTCTCGACTCGTCCTAGCTTGATCGTTCGTCGACATCGCTTTGAGTTGTCATCACTTGACGAGCTGCGTCTGCGTGAGGTGTTCGATGACCGCGTGCAGTCGTTGCTAACGGCGATGGTTCGAGCACGGCGCAATGTGGTGATTGCAGGTGGTACTGGTTCGGGGAAAACGACATTGTTGCGCGCGCTGATCAACGAGGTTCCACCAACGGAGCGCATCGTGACGATTGAAGACGCCTACGAGCTTGGTTTGGAACATTTCGCACAACAACATCCTGATTATGACGCCCTGCAAAGTCGTAACGCCAACATCGAGGGTCAAGGTGAGGTCACGCTGGCAGACCTCACTCGGATGGCGTTGCGTATGGACCCCGATCGAGTGATCGTCGGTGAGGTACGAGGTGCCGAAGCCTTCCCGATGCTGATGGCGATGAGCCAGGGGAACAATGGATCGATGTGCACGATGCATGCCGATGGGACCCGTTCAGTATTCCCGAAACTGGCGGCATACGTCGCCATGGCTTCCACTGGTTTACCAGTGGAAACGGTGAACAACCTGGTGTCAAGCGCGTTACATTTCGTCATTTTTATCGAGAACATTGACGGCCGTCGCCGAGTTGCTTCCATCCGAGAGGTGGTTGACACAGATGGCAACAACATCGTTTCAAACGAAGTCATCAACCTTGACTCGCGCGGCGAAACGCAGTGGCCGTATCCGCTGCGTTCTGCCACGCGTGAGTTGCTCGAATTGCATGGCTTCGTTGCCCCTGCGTTCGTGGGAACGTCACGATGAGTACGTCAATTGCTGCGATTGTTGCAGGCTCTGTCGTGGGGCTCGGCATGTTCGTGCTCGGTGCAGCATGGCGCGGCAAGTTGCGACTCACGCGCCTCTCGGGGAAATCAACATCCGGAGCGTTTCGCCAGGTCGTCGTTGCTGCAGTGGTACTGCTTGTTACCTGGGCACTGACGGGTTGGACGCTTGCCGCGGCAACGATCGCCCTGGTTGCCACTATGGCGAGTATCGCAGTGCGTCGTCATGGCAGACGTCGTGACGAGCGCGCACTTGTAGATGCCATTGCGGTCTGGACCGAACAGCTCCGTGACACCTTGGCAGGAAGCAACGGTCTGGAACAAACAATCACGGCCACGGCGGCACATGCACCGGCGGCTCTGCGTGAGCCGCTTGAACGACTGGTGGCGACGATGTCGTATGCGCCAATGGCCGACGGCTTGTCGAGATTTGCTCGCGACGTCAACCACCCCACTGCCGATTTCGTCGTTGCGGCACTGTCTACGGCTGCTACCCGACAAGTACGTGAACTTGGTGCACTGCTCGGTCACCTTGCTTCGTGTGCGCGCGATGAGGCACGCATGCATACTCGTATCTGGGTGGGACGATCACGTACTCGCAGCGCCGTGCGGATCATTGCATCGGTGGTGGTGCTGTTTGTGGGTGGCTTGGTGATGTTGAGTCCGGAGTATTTGACTCCGTATCGGTCGGCAGAAGGCCAAATCGTGTTGAGCGGAGTCGTGCTCGTGTTCTTTGGTGCGTTGCTTGCAATGCAACGTTTGGCAATCGTGGTGGCACCTGAACGGTTCGTCGGTCGTCGTGAGGATCCACGCCCATGATCGTGTTTGCTGCCCTCATGGGTTGTTTCTCGGGTGGTGGGGTGGCACTCGTGGCAATTCCTGGGTTGGGTGCGAAGCTACGTCAACGCCTCGCTCGTTTCGTGGGGAGTTCAGGAATAATGATCCAAGATCGCACGGCGCGGGCTCACGCGAGTGATCTCGACATCGTTGGCTGGACGCCGACCGATTTGGTGGCTCGTCAACTTCTTGGTGTGGTACTCGGCACAGCGATGAGTGCTGCGGTGATGTCGATAGCTGGGGAGGGCGTCGTGGTGGTGGCTGTCATGTTCATTGGCGGGTTCGTTGGGTTCATGCTGCCTGTCGCCTTCTTGCGTGCGTCAGCTCGCGCACGGCGGCGAAGTTTCGTGCATGCGTACTCGGCGTATCTTGATCTGGTCAACGTGCTGCTGGCTGGTGGAGCAGGAATGGAGACCGCCCTCGTTGCTGCTGCAGAAGCGGGAGACGGGTGGGCATTCGGCGCATTGCGATCTTG
>SXPV01000134.1 GCA_005793215.1 Actinomycetota bacterium | reverse complement strand
TACCACAGCGGCGAAGACCGCATCGTCAAGAACGTTTTGCGCGAGGCCGAAACTGATGCATCTCGCCCCAACATCGCCACCCCATTTGCGCATCCGTCGCGCACGGCCCCCCGTGCGTGGCAAAAAGTGCGGGTGGCGAAACAACCGAGCGATGCTGAGCAACATCAAAATCCACGTGCCTCGTCGGCGCGATTGCGAGCAATGGAACGTTGCGAGGTTGCCGCATGACGTCGTCGGCAACCGCGCGCGCCCGTGCAAGGCGACAACTTCAGCCCGCGGGCGAAGCGTCGGTACCAACCATTCAGCCACGACGTCGGGAAGATTCCGGCTCCCATCTGCGGGTGGTGCCGCCTCAGCCTGTTCGCCGCCGTAGCAACGTGTCACGTGCAACCTTGGTGGTGTTCACGCTCACGATCTTCACCATCGGGGTGATTGTGTTTCAGGCAACCATCGCAGAACAGCAGCTGCGTCTCGATGCGCTCACCAAGGATCTTCGTCTGGCGGAGTCTCACTACGACAACTTGCGCCAGGAGCGTGCCGAGTTGCTTTCGCCGAGCCGCTTGCGTGAAGAAGCAGTCATGATGGGCATGTACCAGGGTCTCAGCACCAAGTTCGTGGAGGTATCACCCGAGGTCGTTGCCGAAGTGATGTCCAGCACGGCAAAGATGAATCCGCTCTTTGCCGACCCACCAGCCGGTGTGGCATCGGCCGGTGCAATCGCTCGAATACAGCCCGTGGAAGGAGCGAACAGGCCATGAGCGATACGGCACCACTCCGTCGTCCTGGCGCATCCGGGGCAACTCGATCGCGTGCAGCACGCAACCCGCAGCGACGCAACCCGCAACCGCGCACTTCCGACGTACGCAACCGGCAACCACGCTCCATGACGATGGGCGACTTCTTTGGTGCAATCTCCAGCTACGGCGTCACCCGCATGACCGACAACATCCATGCCGGCGACATGCGCAAGCGCATCTCTGCCATGTTCATGGCGATCTTTCTGGTGCTCTCGCTGGTGTACTTGCGGGTGTTCGTCCTGCAGACGGTGAAGGCGTCCGAGTATCGCGAGATCAGCATCGACCAGCGAACGCGTGCACAAATGATCCCGGCCGAGCGCGGCAGCATCTTCGATCGCGATGGCGCCGAACTTGCGATTCCCGTCCCGACTCGCACCATCTTTGCCGATCCTCGCGAAGTGACCGATCCAATCACCACCGCCCGGGCACTGGCCATGGTGCTGCAACTCGATCCTGCTGCCGAAAACGACTTGGCAACGCGCCTGCAGAACAAGAATTCCAGTTTCACGTACGTCGTGCGTCAGGTGGACTCCGCCATTGCTCAAGCCGTTGCTGATCTCGACCTGCCCGGCGTCAGCTCGTACCGCGAGAGTGGGAGGGTCCTCACCACGGAAGGTCTCCGACCAATCATCGGGCGAACCGACCTAGATGGCGTGGGAATCGGCGGTATGGAACTGCAGTACAACGATGTGCTCACCGGGGTGAACGGAAAACTGAATCGCGAAGTCAACAGCCGCGGTCAGAGCATCGCATCGGCCGACTCCGAGTACGTCGCACCCGTCAATGGTGGCAGCCTGGTTACCACCATCCACCGTGCACTGCAGTTCCAGGTGGACGGCATTTTGCAGCAACAAGTGGAACGGCTCCTTGCGCGAAGCGGTACCGCCGTGGTGATGCACACGCAAACGGGCGAGATTTATGCGATGTCGAACGTGCGTCGCAACGACGACGGAACGTACGGCAACGTGGCTGGCAACATCGCCACCGTCGAAGCGCACGAGCCGGGATCGGTGGCCAAAGTGTTCAGCGTTGCCGCCGCGATCGAGGAAGGCACGGTGACCCCCGAGTCGAGCTTCATCGTCCCGGGCAAGCAGTTGTTCAATGAGGGCACCGAGTGGGAGCAGGAAATCAAGGATGCCTACCCGCACAAGACCGAGCCAATGAGTGTTCGCAAGATCCTGGTCGACTCTTCCAACCTCGGCACGATTCAGATCTCCCAAACGTTGAGTGCCGAGCGCAATCGTCAGTGGTTGGCTGCATTCGGCTTTGGTGAAAAGACGTCGTTGCAGTTCCCCGGAGAAACGCGGGGCTTGCTCAAACTTGCCCGCAACTGGGAGGGCACCGAGAAGTTCACGTATGCGTACGGCTACGGCTACGCCTCCACTGCGGTGCAGTTGGTGTCGGCGGTGAACGTGGTGGCAAACGACGGTGTCTACATCGGACCCAAACTCGTCTCCGCCACCGTGAACGATGCTGGTGTGAGTACGCCGACTCCGGATGCGCCAACTCGTCGAGTCGTGTCGAGTGCTACCGCAGCCACCATGCGCTCACTCATGACCGACGTCGTGTGCTACGGCACCGCACAACTCGCAAAGATGCCGGGCTTGTCGGTCGCCGGTAAGACGGGTACGGGGTACATTCGCCAGGACAACGGCACCTACCTGAAGGACGACGGTTCGCGCGCCTACTTTGCGTCGTTCGTCGGATTCCTGCCAGCAAACAAGCCACAATTCACCGTGCTGGTATCGATCGACGAACCGGATCCAAGCTCACGCGACCGTTTCGGTGGAACCGCTGCTGCTCCGGTGTTTGCGCGCATCGGCCAAGTCATCGTCAATGAACTGAGTCTGCGACCAGAACCCGGTGACACGGGATGTGTGGGCTCGCGACCAGCCGAACTCGGACCAGGGCACTAGACCAATGCTCACTCTGGGCGGAGTGCTCGCGCGAGTGGGGAAGCCCGGTCTCGTAGACACCGCTGGTGCCGGTGCAGCTGACAATCTGCCGCAGATGCGAGTGGAGGGCGACGCATCGGTGCAGATAACGGATGTAACGAATGACAGTCGCACGTTGATGCCGGGTGCAATCTTTTGTTGTGTCCGTGGCGAGCGACATGACGGCCACGAGTTCGCGGCCGATGCCGTGCAGCGCGGTGCGGCGGCGTTGCTCGTGGACCACACGTTGGACTCGGTCACCGTTCCGCAAATCATTTCCGGCGACACCCGCTCGGCGATGGGGCATCTTGCTGCTGCGTTTCATGATCACCCGAGCACGGCACTGACCGTCGTTGGTGTGACGGGCACCAACGGCAAGACCACCACGGCACACATGCTCGGCGCGATTTTGTCGCAGTCGGGTCGACGCACGAGTGTGCTGGGAACCTTGAGCGGCGTGCGTACGACGCCGGAAGCACCCGAGCTCCAGCGAACCCTGGCCGTCGAACGCGACCGTGGAACCCAGGCCGTGGTGATGGAGGTGTCATCGCATGCACTCGAGTTGCAACGCGTGGCAGGAATGCGATTTGCGGCAGCAGTGTTCACGAATCTCGGCCATGACCATCTCGACTTTCACCGCACCCACGACGCGTACTTCGCGGCAAAGGCCAGTTTGTTCACCCGCAACTACACGCATCGCGGTGTCGTCAATCGTGACGATGTCTACGGACGGAAGATTGCCGACCAGGCAAACATCGACATCACCCCGTTCGGCTACAGCGATGCAGCCGACATCTCACTCGATGTGAGCGGGAGCAGTTTCACATGGAGGGGTGCACGAATTCAGTGCGCGGTTGGGGGAGACTTCAACGTGCTCAATGCTCTCGCTGCTGCAACCACTGCGGCGGAGTTGGGAATCGCGATGGATCACATCGTGACTGGTCTGGCCACCATGAGCCAGATTCCCGGCCGATTCGAGAACGTGCAACATCCCGGCGACTTCGTGGTGTTGGTGGACTTTGCCCACACCCCGGAAGCGTTGCGCAACGTGATTGCCGCGGCGCGCAGTCTTGTCGCCAACGGTTCCCGGTCCAGAGTGACCGTGGTGTTTGGTTGCGGTGGCGACCGTGACTCCAGCAAGCGAGCCGACATGGGGGCGGCTGCGTGCGAAGCGGACCGCATCGTGGTGACGAGTGACAATCCACGCAATGAGTCACCTGAGGCAATCATCAACGCGATCGTGGAGGGCATTCCCGAGTCGCACCGCTCACGATTGGTGGTAGAGGTGGATCGTCGTCGTGCCATCGAACATGCGTGTGCTTCGGCGTCCACCGGCGATGTGATCGTCATCGCGGGACGCGGCCACGAGAACACACAGTCCGTGGCGGGCGTCGAGATTCCCTTCAACGATGCAGCCGTCGCACGCGAGGTACTGGGGGCAATGAAGTGATTGCGATTCTCTTGGCCAGCGCAATCGCCATCGTGCTGTCGATTTCGTTCACTCGTGCCCTGATGTGGTTCTTTGCGCGTTTGGGCAAGGGGCAACCGATTCTCGGAGCGGAGGATCGCGGACCAACGCACCACATGCACAAGCAGGGCACACCGACGATGGGTGGTATCGCCATCTTGCTGGCCGCGTTCTTCGGATGGCTCATTCCACACGTGCGTGAAGGCTTGGTGTTCTCCGACCAGGCCTTGTTCATGTGGCTTGCCATCCTGATCCTCGCCGCAATCGGATTTCTCGACGACTACCTGAAGGTACGACGCCAACACAACCGTGGCATCTTCTGGAAGAAGAAGGGTTGGATCACCTTCGGCATCGTGGTGGCATTGATGTGGTTGATTGCCGCACAAACCGGCGTGAGCGAAACCATCTCATTCACCCGTGCCGAAGTACCGGGTTGGGATGTGAGTACTCCGGTATGGGTGATTTGGACTGCACTCATGGTGTGGGCCACCACCAACGCGGTGAACGTGACGGACGGCCTGGATGGACTTGCAGCCGGTTCTGCAATGTTCGGTTTTGGAGCATTCGGTCTGATCGCATACTTCGCTTTTCGAAACTCCGACATCTACTCCTCGATGGTGAATCCACTCGACCTCGCCGTTCTGGCGGCGGCTATGGCGGGGGCATGCGGAGGTTTCTTGTGGTGGAATGCGGCACCTGCGCGCATCATCATGGGTGACGTTGGTGCACTCGGCATCGGCGCCGCTCTCGGTTTGTTGGCGGTCACCACGAACACGCACTTCCTGTTGCCGATCATCTGCGGAATCAACGTGATGGAAGCGGGTTCCGTCGCCATTCAGATGGGTGTGTTCAAGGCGAGCGGCCGAAAGAAACGACTGTTCAAGATGTCGCCGATTCACCATCACTTCGAATTGTCGGGCTGGCCTGAAACCACCGTCATCATCCGGTTCTGGTTGCTCGCAGCATTGTGTGTTGCGGCCGGTGTGGCGCTCTTCATCGCCGACTTCACCAACGAGATTCGTCTCATCGGAGATGCGGTGTTGTGACCACGCTCGTGTACGGACTTGGGATCGCCGGGCGCAGCACCGCACGGTTTCTTTCGTCGCACGGTGAACCAGTCGTGTTGGCTGATGATCGCGTCTCCGTCGAGCATCAGGAGTTCGCTACATCGCTCGGCGCCGAACTATTCGAGGGTCCCGACGCAGCAATGACGTGTGCTCGTCGCATGGGAGAGTTCGCACAGGTTGCCCCGAGTCCGGGGATTCCGGAATCGCACCCCGTGATTGCGAGTGCACTGCGTGCCAAGGTGGAACTGGTATCGGAGATTGAACTTGCGTATCGCCACGAGCAGGCCGGCGGTTCGCCGCGACCGATCGTTGCGATCACCGGCACCGACGGGAAGACCACCACAACATTGATGGCCGCAGCCATGCTCTCGGCGTCGGGGCACAAGGCGGCTGCAGTGGGCAACACCGAGACGCCGTGGGTGGAGGTACTTGATGAAGATCACACCGCCTTCGCCGTGGAGTGTTCGAGTTTTCGCCTGCACTACACACGCGACTTTCGCGCTCATGCAGCAGCCTGGCTCAACCTGGCTCCCGATCACCTGGATTGGCATCGGGATGTCGAGTCGTATCGACGTGCCAAGGAGCGAATCTGGCTTGCGGCGCGCGCCAGCGACGTGGCAGTTGCGCCCGTTCGTGATGAGTCGATCGTTGCGAGCGCGCGTTCAACGGCTGCACGCGTCGTGACGTTTGGTCTCGACAACGCCGACTATCGCGTGGAGAACTCTGCGCTCGTTGGACCCATCGGTCGCATCGTCGACGTGGGGCAGTTGGGACGCGCATTGCCCCACGATCTCACCAACGCATTGGCGGCAAGTGCCTTGGTGTTGGAGTCGGGGCTCGGGACGGTGGAGGGAGTGGCCAATGCACTTGCTCGCTATCAGCACGCCCCGCACCGCATCCAGTTCGTCGCAGAAGTGGATGGTGTGTCCTATTACAACGACAGCAAAGCCACCAGTCCGCACGCGGCACAGGCGGCACTCACATCGTTCGATCGAATCGTGCTCATTGCCGGCGGAAAGAACAAGGGACTCGATCTGACCTCGATGGCGAGTCAGCCGAAACGGATGCGCGCGGTGGTGGCAACCGGTCACTCGGCAGCGTTGATCGAAGACGCATTCTCCGGAATCTGCACGGTGGCAGTGGCGGGGTCGATGGAAGAGGCTGTTCACGCTGCACGACGACTCGCTCAACCAGGCGACGTGGTGCTGTTGTCACCGGGTTGCACCAGTTACGACTGGTACTCCAATTACGGCGAGCGCGGTGACGACTTTGCGCGTTGCGTACACAATCTCACGAAGGAGAACATCAAGTGACGGCAGTCAATGCAGATCCATCCGGTGGCATCGCCATACCCTCGTTGCGCGAACGTCGAAACGCGGCACTGGCCGGCCGACGCCTGGGCAACAGCGCTGCCGTCGGCAGCGAACCCGGGCCGTTGTTCTACGGAATTCTTCTCGTGGTCACTGCACTCGTGTCGCTTGGTCTTGTGATGGTGCTCTCGGCTTCGTCGATCGTGTCGGTGAACAATGGTGGTTCGGCGTTCACCATGTTCCTCAAACAACTGATGTGGGCGTTCTTTGGTGTCATCGTGGCAGTTGGTACGTATCGCATGCCCTATCGTGCGTGGCAGCGACTCAACAAGCCGATGCTCGCCGTCGTGATTGGTTTGAACCTGTTACCGTTCACCCCTCTCGGCATCACCGTCAACGGAGCGCGTGCCTGGGTGGAGATGGGGCCGATTCGATTTCAGCCCTCAGAACTGCTCAAGTTCGCCCTGATCATCTATCTCACCAACAACTTGGGTCGTCGTCAACGTGAACTCACGGACTTCAAGCGCACGTTCCAGCCCGCAGTGATCGCGTGGGTCATTGCCGCAGGAATCGCGATGGCACAGAGCGATCTGGGTGCCGCAATCGTGCTCTCCGGGATTGCGTTCACGGTGTTGTACATGGCGGGTTGTCCGGTTCGCTGGATTGGTGCAACTGCACTCGCTGCGATGGTGGTGGGTCTGGGGTACATCCTCACGTCGGCATCCCGGGTGAGTCGATGGACCGCGTTCATGGACATCGAGGGAAATCGGGAACACACCAGCTATCAGGTCTGGCAGTCGATGCTCAGTATCTCCAACGGCGGAACGCTGGGAGTAGGACCGGGTGCCGGCACGAGCAAGTGGGGCTACGTGCCACTGGCGCACAGCGACTTCATCTTCACCGTGATTGCCGAGGAGTTCGGTTTGGTCGGCTCAACGTTGGTGATCGGTGGCTTCTTTGCCCTCACGTTCCTGGGTTTCGTCGTGGCGATGCGTGCCCCCGACTATTCCGGCGCTCTGCTCGCAGCAGGTATCACGGTGTGGTTCGCGGTGCAAGCCGTTATCAATATCGGTGGAGTGGTTGGTGCGATGCCGGTAACGGGTTTGACACTTCCACTCATTTCGTACGGCGGGAGTTCGTTGCTCATCACGCTCGGTGCCGCGGGTCTCTTGTTGAACATCGCGCGAAAGGTGTCGTGACCTCCGAGCGCCATCCGTGCGCTGCGGTAGCGTTCACTTCAGTCTTGTGACGACAACGAACACTCCTTCGTCGCCGAGAGTCTTTGCCGTCATCGCCGGCGGCGGCACGGCAGGCCACATCATCCCGGCATTGGCGATTGCCGAGCAATTGGTGGACCGTGGTCGATCACCGCGATCGATTGCCTTCGTGGCGTCGCGTCGGCCGAGTGATGCTCGGTTACTCGCCAACACCGAGTACCCACGTTTGCTCTTGGATGTCGACGGATTGCAACGCAGCATTGCACCAAGGGCACTCTTGCGATCCCTCCTGGCCTTGCCCAAACTCATGATCTCCACCGCGCGTGCGACGCAACAACTGCGTTTGTGGCGACCTCATGTGGTGGTGAGTGTCGGCGGTTTCGCCAGTGAGCCTGCGGTGCGTGCGGCGGGTGCGCTGCGAATTCCCGTGGTAGTGGTCAGCTACGACCAACACCCAGGTTTGGCCACGCGCAGACAAGCAAGGAAGGCAGCCGCAGTGGCGGTGGCATTCGCGGGATCCTCGCTTCCCGGCGCAAAGCACACCGGTGCCCCGGTGCGCAACAGCGTGCGTCGCTTGGTGCGCAACTCGGCCGGTGACGTGGCGGCGCGGGCCAAGGCGGCTGGTGTGTTCGGAATCGACCCCGCACGACGCATCGTGGTGGTCATGGGGGGATCGCTCGGCTCGCAGGTGGTCAACGACGCAATCGAGCGGTTCGCTCGCAGTCACTCGACGCGAAACGATCTCGCCATTCTGCACTTGGCGGGTGAGCGATACATGTCGGATGGTTTCTCCGTTCCTGCGGGTGCCGGGATTCAGTACGTTCGTCGAGCCAGTCACGACGACATGGCAGAGGTATGGCAGATTGCCGATATCACGGTGTGTCGCGCCGGTGCGAGCACCATCGCAGAGTTGGTCGCCGTCGGGTCGGCAGCGATCGTGGTTCCTTGGGCGAACGCCGCCGACGATCATCAGAGGATCAATGCGCAGTGGCTACGTGACAACGGTGCAGCGCTGATGGTGGAGGAGTGGGAACTCGCCTCCAGTTTCAATCGTCAACTGCTGGCGGTGCTCGACGATGCCGTCATTCGCGAGCGCTTGGCAGCCAAGTCGTATGTGCTCGGTGCGCTCAATCGTTCGTCGGCCATCGGTTCGCTCATCGAGTCGGTGGCACGTTGAACGACCTTCGTCGCGTACACATCGTTGGGGTGGGCGGTCCTGGTACGAGCGCGATTGCCGTCATCCTTGCCGAGATGGGGCTGGCTGTTTCAGGCAGTGACGTACGTGAATCACCGGTGATCGACCGGCTGCGAACGTTCGGTGTTCGAGTGAACGTTCCACACGATCCATCGGTCGTGGCTGGTTGTGACCTCGTCACGTACTCCTCCGCAGTTCGGCAAACGAACATCGAGTTGCAGGCAGCAGCTTCGGCCGGTATCGAGGTATGGACGCGAGCCAACATGCTCGCGTGGATTGCGCGCCAGAGTCGAACCATTGCGGTCGCTGGCACGCATGGCAAGACCACCACCACCACATTGCTCACGGTCATCCTGCGCGAAGCGGGTCAGGATCCCGGCTATCTCATCGGAGCAGAGGTGCCCCAGCTCCCGCACAGCGCGCACTGGGGTGCGGAGTTGTTCGTGGTGGAAGCAGACGAGAGCGATTCGAGCCATCGTGCCATCGCGCCGCACGCGACCATCCTCACCAACGTGGATGTCGACCACTTGGACGAACACGGTTCCTTCGAGGGAATCGTGGCGTCGTTCGACGAGTACCTTGCTGCGGTACCCGGACCCAAGGTGGTGTGCGGTGACGATCCGAGCGCCGTTCGTCTCGCGCGAAAGCATCGCGCACTGACCTACGGTTTGGAAGCCGCCGACGGCGGGTCATTGGACGTTCGTGCAACCGACGTGCGGTTTTCCGAGGGCGGGACCACGTTCGTGGTGACATCGCCGTTGGGCAGCGCCGAGGTGCGAGTTCATCTGCGGGGTGTGCACAACGTGCGCAACTGTCTTGCGGCAATTGCCATGGCGGGTGAATTCGGTGTCGCTCCCGACGTAGCGGTGCGCGCGCTGCACAACTTTCAGGGAGTGCGGCGACGATTCGACGTTCGTGCCGTTGATACTGGCGCCACGTTTGTCGACGATTATGCCCACCTTCCGGCGGAGATCTCTGCGGTTCTGGCTGGTGTCCGAGCGGAACGTTCGGGCTGGAAGCGCGTGGTGGCCGTTTTCCAGCCGAATCGGTTCAATCGAATGGCGGTGTTGTCGGACTCGTATCGCGATGCATTCATGGATGCAGATGTGGTGGTCATCACCGACATCTATGCATCCGGTACCGAACGTATCGAGGGTGTCACTGGCAAGTTGGTGGTCGACGCCATTCGAAAGGCCCATCCGACCAAGCGTGTGGAGTGGCATGCCGATCGTGGTGCCCTCGTCGATTTTGTCGCAAAGGAGGTCGGCGCAGGTGATCTCTGTATCTCCATGGGTTGCGGCGACATCGAGACATTCCCTGATGAGGTAGTGGCCCGTCGGCGAGAATTGTCTCGTGCCCTCTGACGACACCGACAACTTCGCGCGTCAGCGTCGGGCATTGGACCGACTCGGTGTCCTACTCGGACCTCGCGTACGCCGTGACGTCTCGTTGGCGCAGTACACGACGTACAAGGTTGGTGGACCTGCGAGCCTCTTCATGGCCGCACGTTCCATCGACGACTTGCACGCGGTAAGCAACGCACTGCGTGAACAACGGGTGCCGATTCTCGTGATTGGACGTGGCAGCAACCTGTTGGTCGCCGACGAGGGGTTCGAGGGTCTCGTGGTCGTGCTCGGCGAGTTCGCCGAGGAGATCACGTGGCCGCAACGGCCCGGCGTGCCGCGTGTGGTTGCTGGTGGCGCTGTGCCGCTACCGGTGCTGGCACGCCAGAGTGCGGCGCGAGGTTTGACGGGTTTCGAATGGGGAGTCGGAGTGCCGGGGTCCGTCGGCGGTGCGGTTCGAATGAATGCAGGAGGTCACGGTTCGGACGTTGCGTCGAGCATCGAGAGCGCGAAAGTGTTCCATCTCGGCAAGGGGATCGTTGCCAATGTGAAAGCAAGTGACCTGGGACTCCGCTTTCGCGGGAGCGACATCCAGCCGTACCACGTGGTGTTGTCGGCATCGTTTGCCCTGAGTTGGGGTGACCAGACCGCGAGCGAGACCGAGATGTCAGAAATCGTGCGTTGGAGACGGGAACATCAGCCAGGTGGACACAATGCAGGTTCGGTCTTCGTCAATCCCGAGCCGGGCGGTGGCTCGGCGGGGGCAATCATCGATCGCCTTGGGCTACGCGGTCTGCGAATCGGTTCGGCGGAGGTGTCGGAGAAGCATGCGAACTTCATCCAGTGCGATCCCGGCGGCAGCGCTCACGACGTAGCCGAGGTGATGGCAGAGGTGCGCTCGCGGGTGTACGACGAACTGGGAATCGATCTGCACAGCGAAGTGCGACTCGTCGGCTTCGACGCCGAGACTGCCCGCGAGGCCGGGGCGCAGGTTGGTGGCGCATTCGACGGTGCTGAGACCACTGCTCGCTCACTCACCAAGTTGGATGCGTTGTTCGGGCCACTCGCGGGCGACGACACGTTGAGCGCGGTAAAGATGGCACCTCCGCTCCCGCCTGAGGCAATTGCGGAGTTGCAGGAGTTGTTCGGCGACACGGGTGCCATCGCGCGACCAGATGCGACGCCGGGTGACCACTCGTCCGATTCGTCGTCAAGCGAGGTGGCAACGGACGCGTCACGTGCGACATCTGGCGATACGCCGGTTGCCGACGTGGTCGACATCTCGACGGCTGCACAGCTGCGAACTGCAAACGACACCGCCGCGGGCGTGCCGGTGATGATCGACGACTCCGACCACTTGTTGCCGCACGAACGTACCGAGGGTTCTGCATCGCTGACGCTGGATCCAACGAGTCCCTTTGCCAACACGGCCGCAGCGGTCGGTGGGTCATCGATGGCCGATGTCATTGTCGATGAACGTATTGGTCGTCGTTCCTGGTGGAAGCGTCTCGCACCCAAGCGCGTGTCGCCACTCGTCGGTTTTGGAATCGTGATCGGCATCGTTGCCCTCGTGCTCGTGGTGCTGGCATCACCGCTCTTTGCCGTGCGACGAATCGACGTCACTGGTGTTACGTACGCCGACCCCACGCTGCTGGAGAGTGTGAGTGATTCGCTGCGTGGCGCGAGTGTGTTCACCGCCGATCTGGATGGAGCAAAGCGACGTCTGGAGGGTGACCCGTGGGTTGCTCGGGCGCGACTGTCGTGGTATCTGCCGAATCGCGTTGCCATCGAAGTCGATGAACGGGTGGCGGTGGCATGGTTCGTTGGGGTGGACAATCGAGCGCGCGTGCTGGACTTCGAAGGTCGTGTATTGGCCGTATTGGATGGGCAGCCCACCCAATTCATGAAAATCGAGGGAGTCGGACCCAATTTGCCGCCCGGAACGGTGCCGTCCCTGGTCTATCAGGCCGCAGCCCAATTGGCCGTGTCTCTTCCCGAGTCCCTGGCGTCGAAGGTGAAGCACCTCAACGTCAATGGCCCCGAGTCGCTGGGGTTCACGCTCAAGTCCGGGACCGTGGTGACACTCGGTGCGCCAACCGACATTCGCAACAAACTCATCAGCGTGGTGACGGTACTGAACCAACAGAACGTCGAGTTCATCATCGGCATCGATGTGTCGGCTGGACAGCCAGTTGTGCAAAACGGCTAGTGTGCCTGTAGTAAAGGTTGAGCCTCATGCTCAACTTGGGAGTGAGACACAACATGCCGAGTAACTCGCAAAACACGCCAATCGCGGTCATCAAAGTCGTTGGCATTGGTGGCGGCGGCGTCAACGCCGTGAATCGAATGATCGATGCCGGACTACGCGGCGTCGACTTCGTCGCCATCAATACCGATGCGCAAGCACTCATCATGAG
>SXPV01000133.1 GCA_005793215.1 Actinomycetota bacterium | reverse complement strand
GTTGGCTCAGAAGTTGGTGACAGTCAACTTCGCACCGAAGAAAACCGCGACGCCGTCTCTGCCGCCGTGCAGACGCTGCTGCTTGGCGCCACGGCACTCGGGATGGCCAGTTTTTGGTCGTCATGCCCAAAGGGCGCCAACGACGCCGTGGCATCCTTCTGCAACTTCCCCGCCGACACCGCGGTGGTGGCGATGGTGTATCTCGGCTGGCCAACGGACATACCGAAGGGTTTCGAGCGGCCCGCCCCACGAATCAACCGCCTCGTCTGAATCACCCGCCTCGTCTGATTGAGGCGGGACTCATCAACCGGGACTCATCAGCCGGGGCGATGAACGCCGAACACGTCGCGCAACGCATCGCTGACCTCGCCCAAAGTGGCATGCGCCTTCAGGGCCGCCTTCATCGGGTACAGCAGGTTGTCGCTACCTCGGGCCGCAGCGCGAACATTGTCGAGACACGAAGCAACCTGCGTTGCATCGCGTGCTGCCTTGAACTGCTTCAACCGTTCCACCTGGTTTCGCTCGCGATCGGCATCCACCTTGAGCACCGGCACATCGGTGGCTTCTTCACTGGTGAACTTGTTGACGCCAACGATCGTGCGGCTCGCGTCGTCGATGCTCTTGGTGTAGGCGTAGGCGGCCTCGTCAATTTCCTCCATCTGAAAGCCCGATTCGATGGCGTTCACTGCCCCACCCATGTCGTCGATTCGTTGGATGTATTCCCACGCCAATCGCTCCACTTCATTGGTGAGCGACTCCACGTAGTACGAACCGGCCAGTGGATCGGGAGTGTCGGTGATGCCGCTCTCATATCCGATGATCTGCTGTGTGCGTAGAGCGATGCGCGCAGCCTCTTCGGTGGGTAAGCCGAGTGCTTCGTCGTAGCCGTTGGTATGCAGACTCTGGGTTCCCCCCAATACTGCTGCCATGCTTTGCACTGCAACGCGCACCACGTTGTTGAGGGGCTGCTGCGCGGTCAATGTGGCGCCACCAGTTTGCGTGTGGAAGCGCATCAAGTGACTCGCTGGATTCTTTGCGCCGAAGCGCTCGGTCATGATCCGGTACCACATGCGACGGCTGGCGCGGAACTTGGCCACTTCTTCGAAGAAGTTGTTGTGACCATTCCAGAAGAAGCTCAACCGTGGCGCAAAGGCATCCACATCCAAGCCGGCGTCCACTGCCGCCTGCACGTAGGCAATTGCATTCGCAAGGGTGAATGCCAATTCCTGCACGGCAGTGCTGCCGGCTTCGCGGATGTGGTACCCGGAGATGGAGATGGTATTCCACTTCGGAACGTTCTTGGCGCAGTAAGCAAAAATGTCGGTGATGATGCGCATCGAGGGACGGGGCGGGTACACGTACGTTCCGCGCGCAATGTATTCCTTCAACAAATCGTTCTGGATGGTGCCGCTGATCGCGCTGGCTGGCACGCCGCGTTCCTCTGCCACCAACTCGTACAACAGCAACAAGATTCCAGCGGTGGAATTGATGGTCATCGACGTGGTTACCCGGTCGAGCGGGAGGTCGGCAAGCAACGTGCGCATGTCGTCGATGGAATCGATCGCAACACCGACCTTGCCCACTTCGCCTGCGGCGCGGGGATGATCGCTGTCGTAGCCCATCTGGGTGGGGAGATCGAAGGCACACGACAATCCGGTTTGTCCTGCACCCAGCAAGAACTTGAATCGGGCATTGGTGTCGGCTGCCGTGCCGAATCCGGCGTACTGGCGCATCGTCCACAGGCGGTCTCGGTGCATGGTGGGATAGATACCGCGCGTGTATGGAGCCTGCCCTGGTGCGCCGATACTGGCGGCTGCGTCACTCCCACGCAGCGACGACTCGTCGTACAGCGGGGCGATCTCGATGCCCGAATCCGTGCGCTTACCGCTGGGTGTATTCACCATGCTCGGTCCAGACTATGAGCGCCACGGCACTGGGCTCGTGACGACACCTCCGCGCGCCGACCGCACGCCTAACCTTGGGATATGGCCATTACCGAGCACCCAGGTGTCACCAAGTCCATCGATGGGATTCCACTCACCCCGAAGGAACTCAGCGACATCGGTCCACAGCCGACTCGTTCGATCGAAGAGGAACGCTTGGAGCGCAAACAGAAACTCGCCGGTGCGTTGCGGATTTTTGGTCGACTTGGATTTGGCGAAGGTGTGGCCGGCCACATTACGGTGCGCGATCCGGAGTTCCCCGATCATTTCTGGGTGAACCCGTTCGCTCGTAGTTTCCGCCTCATGCGGGTGAGCGATCTCATCCTGGTGAACCACGATGGTGACGTGGTGTACGGCAATGCTCCGGTGAATCGTGCGGCGTTCTGCATCCATGCAGCCATTCACCAAGCACGCCCCGACGTCATCTCAGCCGCTCACGCGCACACCGTGTATGGCAAGGCGTGGGCGTCACTTGGTCGCAAGCTCGACCCCATCACCCAGGACAGTTGCTACTTCTATGACGATCATGTGGTGATCGTCGAACAGGGTGGCGCGGTGGTGTTCGAGCCCGCGGCCGGTCAGGAAATTGCCTCGAAGTTCCCCGCAGGCAAAGCGGCCATTCACCAGAACCACGGTCTCTTCACCGTTGCGCCAACGGTGGATGCAGCTGCCTACTGGTTCTTGTCGATGGAGCGCACATGCATGGCCCAGATCATGGCCGAAACGGTGGGCACGCCGAAGTTGATTCCCCATGAGATGGCCACCTACACCCGCGACCTCACCGCACATCCGATGGCGGGCTGGTTGAACTTCCAGCCGTTGTGGCAGGAAATCTGCCGCACCGACCCGGATCTGTTCGACTGAACACCTCGCGCAACCCGCTCAACACTGCGCCGCCAGAGGCGCTGTTCGTTCTCTCGGGAATCAGTCAGTACGTCGGAGCGGTCATTGCCGTGCGCTTGTTCGAGCAGCTGGCGCCAGCTCCGTCGGCGTGGTTCCGGGTGATCGGCGCAGCATTCTGGCTTCTATTGTTTTCAGCGACGAACCTTCGTCGTGAAGGACGCTTCACCCGTGAGCAATTGAAGGCAGCGGCCCTGTTCGGTGTGGCAACCGCGTTCATGAACCTTACGTTTTATCTCGCCATCAACCGGCTGGACCTCGGCAAGGGTGTTGCGATCGAATTCATTGGACCAATCACCGTCGCTGCCCTCACGACGCGCACCAAACGAAATGCGCTCGCACTGGCCCTGGCGACTGCTGGTGTGGTGGTGCTCTCCGGAATTGAAATTGACAGTGAGCCACTCGGGTTGTTGTTTATCTTCTTGGCGGCGTTCTGCTGGGCGATCTACATCGTCCTTGGTGCCCGCGTCGCGCAATACGACCGCGGTGTTGCCGGTTTGGGAATCGGTCTTGCCATCGGTGCAATAGTGCTCACGCCAATCGGGCTTCCCCAAAGTGGTCCGGCGTGGAGCGACCCCACGCTTCTTGGTTGGTGTCTTCTCATTGGTTTGTTTTCCAACGCCGTCGCCTACGGCATCGACCAGTACACGTTGCGACGCATTCCGGTTCGTCGTTTTTCGGTGCTGCTTGCGTTGCTCCCCGTAACTGCGACCGTGTTCGGGTTTTTCTTTCTCGACCAGACTCCATCGACTCTTGATGTCATTGGCATTGCACTCGTGCTCACCGGTGTGATCGTGCAACAGCGCGACACACTCACAGCAGTCGAACCGTTGCGCGACTAGCGCGACACGGAGTTCGTGCGACCAACTCGACACGCAGGTTACGCAACGAAGGCGACATCCTGCCGTAGACTGCTCGGGAAGCGGGCGAAGGAGAGTTCTACTTCACCATGCGTTCCCCCCAACTGCGAACCTTGTTCGCCATCGGCATTGTTGCCGCCGTTGTCGCGTCGCTGACGCCTGCCCCCTCGCCCGTCCGTGCAGCCGATGGCCAGTTGCCCGCCAGTTACGTCATCTACGGTCGCGGCTTTGGCCACGGACGTGGCCTCAGTCAGTACGGCTCGTATGGATGGGCCACATCGCACGGCTGGTCGTGGCAGCAGATTCTCGATTTCTATTACGGCGGCGCCACCGGCAACGTGGTGGCACCAATCGACAACCCAAACGACACCATCCGCGTGTGGTTGAGCGCCATGGGCACGTACCAAACGGGTGTGGTGGCCGACGTACAAAACGCCCTCTTCCTGGAAGACCCGGTTCCGGGCCGTGTCTGGACCTCGCTCGTGGCCCGCGAGGTGAGCGAAAAGGTGTATCGAGTGTGGGGATCCACCTCGCGTCGCTGCACGCTGCCGAGTCAGGATCCAGTTTCTGTTGGTTTCGAACTGATCGGCGATGTTGCCGATGGGGCCTCGTTCACCACGCAAGTTGGTCAAGACCCGGCAGCCGCCCCGACGCAAACCATCGGGCTTTGCGAGCCAAAATCGGATCGTGCCCACCGTGTGCGGTACTACCGCGGCATCATTCGTGCCGTCAACAACTCACGCAACGAAAATCGAACCATCAACGTCACCACCATGGAGAGCTACCTGCGAGGAGTGGTGCCGCGCGAGTCCCCTGCCGCCTGGGGTGACGCTGCGGGTGGAGCCGGTATGAATGCACTTCGTGCCCAATCCGTTGCGGCACGAAGTTACGCCTCCACCGAGAATCGCTACCCAGGTTTGGCCAATACCTGCGACACGCAGGACTGTCAGGTGTACATGGGCGCGGCCCTGCGCGAAGGTGTGAGCGAACAGCCCTACAGCCTCGAAGATCCGCGAACGGACACGGCAATCGCCGAAACTGCGGGAATCGTGATACGCGGTCGCAACGGCGCAGTCGTGCGAACGGAGTTCTCCTCCAGTAACGGTGGTCGAACTGCCGGCGGGGTCTTCACCGCACAGGCGGACCCCGGCGACCTCGCGGCGAACTCCTCACTCATGGTGTGGACGCGCAGCGTGAGTGCGACACAACTCCAGCAGAAGTACCCACAGATCGGCACGCTGACCTCGCTCACCACGGCGCACGACGGACTCGGAGGCGACTGGAATGGCTACACCACCGAGGTGACGGTCACCGGCACGTCCGGCAGTGTGAAGGTGTCGGGCTGGACGTTTCGAACGGCGTTCGGATTGCCCGCACCGTGGTACGGCGTCACGCCGATATATCCGGCGGAGTTTGAAGCAGCACCGGTTGGCCGAGTGCTGTTGATTGGTGATTCCATTGGCGCGAGCATTACCGCCGAGTTTGCCGGCATCGTTGCTCCGGCCTATACCAACGTGGACTTTCAAGCCGTGCCAAACCGCTGTCTCGTCGGCTCGGCGTGCGTCGAACCGTCGGTCGGACTCCCCGATGCACCAGCAATCATCAACTCACTCACTTCAGAAACGATGCCCACCGTCGCAGTTCTGCAATTGGGATACAACGACAGCCCGAGCACGTTCGCCCAGGACATCGACCAAGTGGTGTCGGCGCTCAATGCCCGTGCAGTGCAGCGAATCGTGTTCGTGAATCTGTCCACTCGTCGCCCCTCGGTTGACTACAACGCATCCAACGCAGCTCTCGCCGCTGCCGCCCAGCGGTACCCCAATGTCTCGGTGCTGGATTGGAACACGTACAGCGCCGGGCCGGAGAAGTCCCGTTGGTTCAGCGACTCGGTGCATCTCACCAACACCGGCCGTGTCGAGTTTGCGTTGTTCCTGCGCAATCAACTGGACGAACTTCGTCGTGCGGGCCTAATCACGGTGGGTAACGGCGGAATCATTCCAATGGCCGTACCCATGAGTGCCGGTGAGCGCGGTGAACCCATCAAATCGCTGCAAGTCGCCCTCAATACGGCGCTGGGTTTGAAGAAGAAACAGCGCATCGTTGCAGATGGCGTCTTTGGTAAAGGCACGATGGCGGCGGTGAAGAAGTTCGAGGAAACTGCCGGTCTACCCATCGACGGCATTGCCGACGAACAGGTCATCGCAGCACTTGGTATCGACTCCAACACATTCACCCTGACGCGCGGAGCCAGGCAATCTTCGGTCGTATCGATTCAGAAGGCACTGGCCAACGTGCTGAAGGTGAAGATCCGTGCCGACGGGATCTTCGGCGGTGGCACTGCGAACACGGTGTCACGTTTCCAGAAGTCAGTCGGGCTGAAACCAACCGGCGTGGTGGATCGCACCACGTGGATGGCGTTGCTCAGCGCTTCGGCACAGCGCTAACGCCGTCAAAGCGGCGCTGCCACGCTTCGTCGCTCACCAACGCCGGATACGCCGCGCGATACTCCCGCTTCAAGCGACCGTACGTACGTGCAAGCTCGAACAAGACGCCGAATACGTCGCGCCACAATGCGCGGAATCTCGCACCATCGCGCGAGCAGACGAAGCCCTCCGGCAAACGATCGTGGCGATACAAAATCTGCTCATGGCGCAGTGCCAACCCGACGGCTCGCGAGTCGATCGGCGCGGTGCGCAATTCGCGACTGCGCAGCGACTTCGGAATCAAGTAACCGCCCACGAACGGCAACGACAGAACGAATCCGATGAGTCGCACGGGCTTGGGTAACGGTGTCGACATAACCACCGACGCATGGTCGGGCGACAGTGGTGCGGGCTTCTCTTCTGTCACCTGACGCAACTCGTCGTGCAAGGCGGTGTGGTCAACTTCGGCTAGGGCTTGCGGCCCGGCCAGATACGCGCGCATTCCACGAATCATGTATTCGGCACTTGCATAGCGGAATCCGAACAAGTTGCGGAAACTCAGGGCGAGAAATCGCTGCCCCAAGTGCCACCACCGGTGACGATCGAACACGAGGGTGTCGATCGTGGCAAAGTTACGCATCTCATAAAACAGCGACGATGGATTGTTCTTCAGGTGGAAGTCGGCGTGCCACACCGCGATGCCGTTGAGGGTCACCGTGTGGCGACCCGTATGCATGAGACCGAATGCCACATCATCACCACGCACGAACACCGGCAAGGGATTGTCCTTGGTGATGCCAATGGGGAACGCCGTGTACCACCACGCGGAATAGGCGAATCGCTTTTCCTTGGCATCCCGCAACACCAATGAGCGGTCGCGAAGATCGTCTTCTTGACCAAGTGCACGCAACGGGTACAACGAACGCCAAAGGTACTTGCTGCCCGCTTCGAACTGCATCCATTGACGCTCTTCGCTCAGCATTGCGCCGTGCACACACATCTGTGGATCTCGCGCATAGGCAAACAGGGCAACTGTTCGCACGAGTGCTTCGGTTTCCAGACTGATGTCGTCGTCCATGAACAACACATGAGTTGCCCAGCCCTGCTCACGCAGCCACATGAGGCCACGGGCGAATCCGCCCGCACCACCGAGGTTGCGATTTGGCACCACGCTGAGGTCGTCGCTGGGTGACTCCTCGAAGTTCACGTTGTTGGCGTTGTCCACCACCAGCACTCGCACGCGGCCTTGCAGCTCCGACAACGACCGCACCAGGGAAAGCACCCGCTTCACCGTCGGAATCACGTAGGCCTGACGGTTGAACGTGGTGATCGACAAACTCAGCCGCACGTCATGTGAGGACGGCGTAGAAGTCCGCCACTCCACCCGCTGTACGTCGCATGGGCCGGTGGCCACGATGCGCACGTACAAAACACCGAAGCGCGAGTCGCGAAGCGAACCGACCGCAATGTCAACTGGTTGAGCGCCGAGACTGGCGCAGGCCACCACGTGCTCCCTACCGCGCTGCACCGACACCACGTCAGCGCGACCACTTCCGGTGGCAACGACTCGAGCAACGATCGCATCCACCGTGGTGAGTCGACGCCAGCGTCCGGCATGGAACACGCCGAATGACGTGTCGAACGAGAGTTCGGCACCAGCCGCCAACGTCGCGGTCGCATCACCCCGGGTGACGGACCCGACTTCGCGAACGTACAGCAGCGGTTCGACCATGCCGCGAACGGGCAACATCGATCGCTGGAGAAGAAACTGCGTCATTGTCTGCTCATCCAAGCGGATCGACCACAAAGGCCGGCACGGGCGATGTTGCTGCGAGGGCAGCCTGCACTGCTCGCGCGGTCTTCAGTGCCTCGTGAATCGTCACATCCATGTCCAGATAACGGTAGGTGCCGAGACGGCCGAGAAAGGTGACTCCGGTTTCTGCGCGCGCCAACTGCACGTATTCCAACAACTGCGCTTTCTCCTTCACCAGTCGCACGGGGTAATACGGCGTGTCGGTATCGCCACACAGGCGACTGAACTCCCGGTAGATCACCGACGACGAGTGCGTTTCCCAGGGCGCAAAGTGCTTGTGCTCGGTGATACGGGTGAACGGCACATCCGCATCGCAGTAGTTCACCACTGGGCAGCCCTGGAAGTCGCCGGTCACCACCTCCGGCTCGAAGTCGAGGGTGCGGTACGCCAAGCGGCCGTGCTCGAAGTCGAAGTACGCATCGATGGGACCACTCCAAAACGCGTGGTCGTAGCTCTTCAACTGTGCGCGCGAGCAGCGGGTGGACAAGTGCACGGTGATGTTCGGATGATCGAGGATGGCTTCCACGATCGGCGTATATCCGTACTCGGGAATTCCCTGAAATGGATGATTGAAGTACGAATCATCGTCGGTGAAGCGCAGCGGCAAGCGCGCAAGGATGCTCGCCGGCAACTCCTTGGGGTCGACTCCCCATTGTTTACGGGTGTAGCCCGCAAAGAACGCCTCATACAGCTCACGTCCGACGAGCCGTAGTGCCTGCTCCTCGAAGGATGTCGGATTCGTGATACTTGTATCCGCGCGACTGGTGACGAACTGCTCCGCTTGTGCAGGATCCATGGATGTGCCGAAGAACGAATTGATCAGTCCGAGGTTCATCGGCATCTGGTATGCCTTGTCCCCCACCATGGCGCGCACGCGGTGTCGGTAGGGCTTGAACGTTCCGAAGCGCTGAACGTAGTGCCACACCTCTTCGTGTTGGGTGTGGAAGATGTGTGGACCATAGACGTGCACCATCACGCCCGTGTCGTGACGTTTGGTGTGGCAGTTGCCCGCTACGTGGTCGCGTGACTCAAAGACATCGACGTGATGTCCGGCTTCGGCGAATTCACGTGCAACGACGGCACCCGAAAATCCGGCGCCGACGACGGCAATGCTCAACGGCACGCGCTCAATGCTACGAGTGTTGACGATGCGACGGCGACCTGTCCGGCGACGCAGAGGTGGTGCGTTCAGCTCATCCACGGCGCACAGACGCCGTCGAGATCGCGCAATTGAATGCGCTCGCGATTGTCGAACGTGACCACGTTTTTTGGATCCTTGCGCAGATTGAACGTACGAAACGTCATCTCCGTGGTGTCGATGGCCAGGATGCGACCAATCAGTGAGTCACCCAGGTCGAGCAACAGCTTGATGGTCTCCAACGCCTGAATCGATCCCACGATGCCAGGAAGTACACCGAGCACACCGGCTTCGGCACAACTTGGCGCCATCTCCGCCGGTGGTGGCTCAGGAACCATATCGCGATACGTCGGTCCGCGCAGCGGATGGAACACACTCACCATTCCCTCAAACCGGAAGATCGAGCCGTGCACCACGGGGATACCGAGTTTCACGCTGGCGTCATTCAGCAAGTACCGAGACGGGAAGTTGTCGGCACCATCGACGATCACGTCGTACCCGGAGATGATGTCGATGATGTTGCTGGCGGCTAGCCGCGTGTCGTAGGTAACCACGTTCACGTCGGGGTTCAGCATGGTGAGCGTCTTCTTCGCCGAGTCGACTTTTCGGTCACCGATGCGATCGATGTTGTGCAGAATCTGTCGCTGCAAGTTGCTGGCATCTACTTCGTCCATGTCGACGATGCCGATCGTGCCGACACCGGCCGCCGCCAGGTACAACGCTGCAGGCGATCCGAGACCGCCTGCGCCGAGCAACAACACCTTGCTGGAGAGCAACTTGGCTTGTCCTGCAACGCCAACTTCGGGCAACAGGATGTGTCGCTGGTATCTGTTGCGTTGCTCGGCACTCAGCGCCACGGGTGTCAACCACGCGCGACCCTCGTCCTTCCACTTGCCGAAACCGCCGGCCATGCTGACCACGTTGGAGTAACCGAGTTCTTGCAGCGTCTTTGCGGCGAATGCGCTGCGTACTCCGCCGGCGCAGTACACCACCACCGGAGTCGACTTGTCGATGATTCGCGTCTCTACTTGCGCTTCCAGGTGTCCACGCGGGATGTGCACCACCTCGGGTAGGGCACCTTGTTCGAATTCATCGGGCTCGCGAACATCGAGCACCACGACGTTGCCCGCAGCAATCTTGTCGGCGGCAGCGGCAGTGTCTACCTCAGTAATCTGCGCTTTGGCGGCAGAAAGCAGGTCACGAAACGTCGCCACGGTTGAAATGCTACCTGGGAGGTCGGCTTTTCGGGGCGGGTCACCCGGCGCTTCGTGTCACGGGGGCGTGGCCTACTCGGGCTGTACGCCGCAGAGGCGTGGCAGCACCGAGTTGATGTCGCCGGTCACGAACTCGTCGGCCAGCGAATCCATCTCGGTTGGTCCCCCATTCACGATCACGATTCGGGCACCAGCTTCCTTGGCTCGCGGAACGCAATACGCCGCGGGATACACACCGAGGGTGGAACCGACGGCCAACAACACGTCGCAATCTTGGCTCGCTGCATATGCGGCTTCGATCACCTCGGGAACGAGCGGCTCTTCAAACAAGATGGTGTCGCTCTTTAGAATTCCGCCACAGAGAAGACAGCGCGGGTCGGGGTCTCCATCGATCACCCGCTGCACGGCGTGTGCCATGGGTCGACGATCGCCACATTCCCAACAGCGTGAACGGTGCAGGTTGCCGTGCACCTCGTGCACGAGATGCGGCTCGATGCCCGAGCGCTGATGCAACCCGTCGACGTTCTGTGT
>SXPV01000132.1 GCA_005793215.1 Actinomycetota bacterium | reverse complement strand
GTGGATACACCGCACTGGTGGCCATGCCCAACACCGACCCGCCGCAGGACAGCGTGGCAGTGATCGACTTCGTGCGTGAGCAGGGCAAGCGTGCCGGATTGGTGGAGGTGGTGCCGAGCGGTTGCATCACACTTGGGCGAAGAGGAGAAGCACTGGCACCAATGGCCGAACTTGCGGCGGCCGGCGTTCGGATGTTCACCGACGACGGAAACGGAGTGCAGGACGAACTGCTCATGCGTCGAGCCATGGAGTACGGCAAGGGTCTCGGGGTAACACTGGCGCAACACTGTGAGGTGGCAAGCCTTACGAAGGGTGCCGTGATGAACGAGTGTCAATGTTGCACTTCGCTCGGATTACCGGGTTGGCCGTCGCTTGCCGAAGAGCTCATGGTGTTTCGTGACATCGAGTTGGCGAGGCTGACGGGTGCTCGGGTGCACTTCTTGCACCTGTCCACCGCGCGGAGTGTGGATCTCGTGCGCGCCGCCAAACGCGATGGACTTCCCGTCACGGCCGAAGTTACGCCGCACCACTTGTCGCTCGACGACACACGGCTTGCCTCCTTCGACACGGTGTTCAAGGTGAATCCGCCGTTGCGATCACCGGCCGACATTGCAGCGTTGCGTGCAGGGGTACGGGATGGAACCATCGATGCACTCGCCACGGATCATGCACCGCATCCACGCCGTGACAAGGAGTTGTCCCTGGATCAGGCCCCACCGGGAATGCTCGGTTTGGAAACCGCGCTCGGAGTGGCGCTTGGGGTGCTCGACGTCGACCTCGTGCACCTGGTACGCATCATGTCCATCCAACCTGCACGGATTGCCGGCATCGCCGACCGACATGGTCGGGACATCGACGTGGGAGCACCTGCCAACATGGTCGTGTTCGACCCCGACATCACCTGGCAGGTATCGCCCGACTCGTTGGCCAGCAAGAGCCGAAACACGCCGTTCGTGGGTATGACCCTGCGCGGCAAGGTGCGACACACGTTCTTCGACGGAGCCGCCACGGTGCTGGATGGAGAGGCGCAACGATGACCGAGTCGGAGAGAGCCGCACAACAATGACGGCCTCTCGTCCCGCGCTGTTGGTGCTTGCCGACGGCAGCCTGTTCGAAGGCGAGGCGATCGGAGCCGATGTACCCGTCGCTTCCGGCGAAGTGGTGTTTCACACGGGGATGAGTGGATACCAGGAGGTGATGACCGATCCGAGTTACGCCGGGCAGATCATTACATTCACCACACCGCACATCGGAAACTATGGCGTGGCTCGACACGACAACGAGAGCAACAAGGTGTTCGCTCGCGGTGTGATCATTCGTGAGATGGCGCGTCGACGAAGCAACTGGCGAAGTGACGAGCCGCTCGAAGTGTTCCTACGTGCGCGCAGCGTTGGCGGCATCACGGGAGTGGACACGCGCCGCCTCACGCGACTCCTACGCGACACGGGTTCGTTGCTAGGTGCATTCGGAAGTGCCGACGAAGCCACGCTGCGCGCCGCGTTGGCCAAGGAGAAGGGCACCGCCGGACGTAATCTCGTTGCCCAAGTCTCCACGTTGTCGCCATACGACGTAGCAGCCACCGCGCGCAAGGGCGTGAAGCCGTTCTCCGTGGTTGCCTACGACTTCGGCATCAAGCGCACGATTCTCTCCTGCTTGAGTGAGATCGCCGATGTGCACGTGGTGCCGTGGCGCACGCCCGCTGCCGAGGTCATCGCACGCAAACCCGACGGCGTGTTTCTTTCCAACGGACCGGGCGATCCGGAGATGGTCATCGACGCTCCGGGCAATGTTCGCGACATCATCGCAGCGGGCATACCACTTTTTGGCATCTGCTTGGGACATCAGCTGCTTGGTTTGGCGCTCGGTGGGCGAACGTTCAAGCTGCCCTACGGACACCATGGCGCCAATCATCCAGTGCGCGATGTGGTGACTGGAAAGGTCGAGATCACCAGCCAAAATCACAACTTCTGCATCGATCCGGACTCCGTGGCCCACCAGGTAAGCGTCACGCACGTCAACCTGAATGATCAGACGAACGAAGGAATGTCGGTGCGCGGAGCGCGGGCTTTCAGCGTGCAGTACCACCCCGAAGCAGGTCCCGGACCGCATGACTCCCGATATTTGTTCGACCGATTCGCCGACCTGATGCGGAGTGCGGATTCCTGATGCCGCGCCGCAACGATCTTTCCAGCATCCTGGTGATTGGTTCGGGTCCGATCGTCATCGGTCAAGCGTGTGAGTTCGATTACTCGGGTACGCAAGCGTGCCGCGTGTTGCGTGCCGAGGGGTATCGCGTGATCCTGGCCAATTCCAATCCGGCAACGATCATGACCGATCCGGACTTTGCCGACCGGACCTACATCGAGCCGTTGACGCCGGATGTATTGGCGGCAATCATCGAGCGCGAGAAACCCGACGCGGTGCTTCCCACGTTGGGCGGACAAACTGCACTCAATCTGGCGATGGCGCTCTACGAGCGGGGATTGGCCGGTGTTCCAGGAACACCGGAGCTCATCGGTGCCAATGCCGAAGCCATCTCCACTGCCGAGGATCGAGAGAAGTTCAAGGTGGCGATGCAGGAAATCGGTTTGAAGGTTCCCAAGAGCGGCATCGCACATTCGCTGAAAGAAGCCGAGAACGTACTGAAAAGCATCAAGTTGCCCGTCATCATTCGACCGGCATACATCCTCGGCGGTCGCGGCACGGGAATCGCAAACACGCCGGCGGAGTTCAAACACATCGTGACGGCTGGTTTGGCGGCAAGTCCGATCGGCGAGGTGCTCATCGAAACTTCGATCAAGGGCTGGAAGGAGTACGAGCTCGAGGTGATGCGTGATCGCGCCGACAACTGCGTGATCATCTGCTCGATCGAAAACATCGACGC
>SXPV01000131.1 GCA_005793215.1 Actinomycetota bacterium | reverse complement strand
TGGACGCACCTCCGCCAATGTCGCTGCCGTTGCCGACGATGACACCCGCCGAGATGCGGCCTTCTACCATCGATGCACCGAGTGTGCCGGCATTGAAGTTGCAGAAACCTTCGTGCATCACCGTGGTGCCTTCGGCAAGATGTGCGCCGAGACGCACGCGACTGGCGTCGGCGATTCGCACGCCGGTGGGTACGACGTAATCGGTCATGCGCGGGAACTTGTCGACACCGTTCACGGTGAGGTGCTCGCCCTTGCGACGCAGGGCATCGCGCACTTCGTCCAGTACGTCGAGTGCAACAGGGCCGATACTGGTCCAGGCAACATTGGCGAGCAATCCGAACGCGCCGTCAAGGTTGAGTGTGCGCGGTGCGGCGAGGCGGTGCGAGAGCAGGTGCAATCGCAGGTACACGTCGGTGGCGTCGCGCGGCGCCACCGCAGTATCGATTTCCACGATGATTGGCACGATCTCGACACCGCGACGATCGTCGATGGCGCGCGGGGGAGCAGAAGCCCGCTCGGTGGCTGGACACGACTCACCCCAACCGAGCCGGCGGAAGTGAGCATCGAGCACGACGCCACTTGACGACATGGTGGCACTCCCAACGCCCCACGCCCGTGTCGGATGCCCTTTGCGACTCGAATCACCTGTTGAGTTGACCGTCACTCCATCACCTCCGGTCGCAGCGTGGGGAAGAGGATGACTTCGCGAATGGTGGAGACACCCGCCAGCAACATGGTGAGGCGATCGATGCCGATGCCGAGGCCGCCCGTGGGTGGCATACCAAATTCGAGAGCGCGTAGGTAGTCCTCGTCGACGGTACCTGCCGTGATGTCGCCGGCTTCCTTGGCGCGCTGCTCGGCTTCGAAGCGTTCGCGTTGTTCGATTGGATCGTTTAACTCGCTGAATCCGTTCGCAAGCTCGCGTGCTTGCACGAACAACTCGAATCGCTCGGTGAGGTGTGGATCGTTGCGGTCGATTCGTGCAAGGGGCGAGATTTCCACCGGGTGACCGGTGACGAAAGTGGGCATGTGGAGTTCGGCTTCGGCTTTCTCGGCGAAGATTTCCTCGATGATGCGCCCCGAACCCCAGCGCTGTTCCCACTTCACACCGTGGTCGTCGGCAACCTTTCGTAGGTCGGCTACGGGCTGTGAGGGGTGGAGTTCGCGTCCAACTTTCGCACTCGCGAGGTCGACCATTCGCAGGCGCGGCCACGGAGCGCTCAAGTCGCATGCAACTCCGCCGATGTCCAGGGTGGTAGCGCCGAGTGCATCCCGTGCGGCATTCACGATGATGTCCTGGGTCAACTCCATGATGTCGTTGTAGTCGGCGAATGCTTGGTACGACTCGAGCATCGTGAACTCGGGATTGTGACGAGTGGAAATGCCTTCGTTGCGGAACACCCTGCCAATCTCGTACACACGCTCCATACCGCCAACGATGAGCCGCTTCAGGTGCAACTCCAGCGCGATGCGCAGATACAACTGCATGTCGAGCGCATTGTGATGGGTGATGAACGGTCGAGCGTGTGCGCCGCCAGCCTCCACGTGGAGCACCGGGGTTTCCACCTCCACGTATCCGCGCGAGCCCAAGGTCTTGCGAACGCTGGAGATGACGGCGTGACGCACCTCGAAGGTTCGTCGGGCATCGGCGTTGACGATGAGGTCGGCATAGCGCTGACGGAATCGTGTGTCCACATCCGAGAGGCCGTGCCACTTGTCGGGCATCGGGCGGAGCGCCTTTGCCAGTAGTTGCATCTCGGTGGTCTTGACCGAGAGTTCACCCTTGCGAGTGGTCATAACGGTTCCACTGGCGCCAACCCAGTCGCCGAGGTCCAACGTGGCAATCGTGTCGAACGAATCGTCGCCCACCACCGACTTGCTGACGAAGAGTTGGATCTCGTCCGAGCGGTCGCGCACCGTGAGGAACATCAACTTGCCTTGATTTCGCTTGAGCATCACCCGACCGGTGATGGCCACCACCTCGGAGGTTTCGGTGCCGGCTTCCAGTGCGCCGTGCGCAGCGCGAATCTCGCCGAGCGTATGCGTGCGATCGAATCGGTAGGGGTAGGGGTTCACTCCGGAGGCGCGCAGCGCTGCAATTTCGGCGAGGCGTCGTTCGCGAAAGTTCTCGAGGTTGGAGGCGTCTGCCCCCGCAGGAGTGGTCGTGGCGTCGGCCCCCGTAGGGATGTTGTCGCTCATGAAACAACGACGAGCACGTCGCCGGAACCTACTTTGTCGCCGGCCTTCACTTTCACGGCGCTCACCGTGCCGGCTTTGTCGGCCTGGAGTTGGTTCTCCATCTTCATTGCCTCGAGCACCACCACGGCATCGCCCACCTTGACTTCCTGGCCGACTTCGACGAGCACTTTCACGATGGTGCCCTGCATTGGCGCCACCACATCACCCGTTGCAGCGCCACCGGTAGCGGCGCCGGATGCGCGTGGGGCGCGACGCGGGGCCGCAGCCGTACCACCGGACTCGGGCACCCAGGCGCGAACCTCGAAACGTTTACCGTTCACTTCCACCGTGGTGGTTCGTTCCACGAGCCCAGCAGCGGGTGGCTCGCCAGGTGCAACGTTCGACGACACATTGGAGAGGTCGAGTTTCTCCTCCACCCACTTGGTGCTGTGTTGCATGGCGGCAAAGTCCGGGTGTCGCAGGATGGCGAGGTCGGCCGGAATCGTGGTGTGCACACCCTCCACCTTCATTTCCTCGAGCGCGCGAATGGTCCGCGCAATGGCGCTGGGACGATCCTTGCCCCACACGATCAACTTGCCAACCAGATTGTCGTAGTACTGGCTGATGGTGTCGCCGGCTTCGTAACCGCCATCGAAGCGAACACCAAAACCGTCGGGTGTCTTCAGTGCACTGATGGTGCCGGGGGACGGGAGGAACTTTCCGCCAGCAGGATTCTCGGCGTTGATACGGATCTCGATGGCATGCCCGCGGCGAAGTGCGTTGACCTCGCTCTGTGTCATCGGCAACTTCTCGCCATCCGCCACGCGAATCTGCCACTCCACCAGATCGATGCCGGTGATTGCTTCGCTCACCGGATGTTCCACTTGGAGGCGGGTGTTCATCTCCAGGAAGAAGAAGTCGCCGTCTTGGTAGATGAACTCCACGGTGCCGGCGTTGTAATAACCGACCGCACGCGCAGCCTTCACCGCGGCTTCACCCATGGCATCCTCGACGCCGGCGGGCAGCGCGGGTGCTGGTGCTTCTTCGATCAGTTTTTGGTGTCGTCGTTGCGCGGAGCAGTCGCGGGTGGAAACCCACACCACGTTGCCGTGCTTGTCGCCGACCAACTGCACCTCCACGTGGCGTGGCCAGGTGAGATAACGCTCGACGTAGATTTCGTCGCGGCCGAAGAACGCCTTGGACTCGCGCTTGGCAGAGTCCATTGCTTCCTGCACGGAGGCAGCGTCCTTCACCACTTTCATGCCGCGGCCGCCGCCACCGAATGCCGCTTTGATCGCTACCGGCCAACCGTTTTCTTTTCCGAACGCCACGATCTCGTCCGCGGTATGCACGAACTCGGTGGTACCCGGAACGATCGGTGCTCCACCGCGTAATGCGGCCTTGCGCGACGACACCTTGTCGCCCATCTCGACGATGGCAGCAGGGGGAGGACCGATGAATGCCACACCCATATCGGTGATGGCTTGGGCGAAGTCGGCGTTCTCGGAGAAAAAGCCGTAGCCGGGGTGCACTGCATCGGCGCCGCTCGTGCGGATGACGTTGAGGATGGCGTCGGTATTGAGGTAGCTCTGAGCAGCGGTTTCGCCACCAAGTGCGTAGGCCTCGTCGGCGAGTCGTACGTGGAGGGCATTGCGGTCGAGCTCGGAGTACACCGCCACCGTTGCGATGCCCATTTCGCGGGCCGTACGGATGACCCGCACCGCGATTTCACCGCGATTTGCTATCAGGATTTTCTTGGGCACGACGACCTATCTTCTTGGGCAGTGACTTCGCTAAATCCTAGTTCGCAGCCGAATTGGCCGATCGGTTGGGTCGTGCGCCACGTGAGCGAAACGGGATCCACCAACGATGATCTCTTTGTGGCCGCGCAAGCCGGAGCGCCCCACCGAAGCGTGTTGGTTGCCGATTATCAAACGGCAGGAAAGGGTCGACTCGACCGCACATGGGAAGCCGCCCGTGGAGCCAACCTGCTGTGCTCGTTGTTGTTTCGTTGCACGATCGAGGATGCACCGCGATATTCGCGTGTGGTGTCACTGGCTGCACGGGCTGCATGTGCATCGGTGGCGGGCGTGACGCCACAACTGAAATGGCCCAACGACTTGGTGCTGGGCGATGCCAAATTGGGTGGTCTGTTGGCGGTTGCTTCACCGAGTGATGGCTTTGTGGTGGTGGGTATCGGGGTGAACGTAGGTTGGGCTCCCGATGGTGCAGCCACGCTGCAACGCGGCGCCTCGCCAGCGTCTCTGGAATCATCGGCAGCATCTCGGGAATCGACCGATGCTCCGCTGCGACTGCTGTCTGCAATGCTGAGCGAAGTCGACCACCTCATTTTGCTGAACGATGAGCAACTTCACGCCCAACATCGCGCGGCACTCTCCACGCTCGGCCGACGGGTTCGCGTTGAACAGAGAGGGGGCGATGTGTTGGTGGGTCATGCCGAGGACATTGATACGTCGTCGCGCCTCCAGGTGCGCGACGACGAAGGTGTGACGCACGTGATCGACGTGGGTGACGTCATACACCTGCGTGCGGAGTAATCCCAGTACCTTCGTTGAGGAATGAATTCAACCGGCGCACAACAACCGCGACACGTTCGTGAGCGTCAGCAGAACTGGCTGGTCGCCACCGCCATCGTCGTCGCGCTCAGCGTTGCAGGTTTCGTGGGCGTCGGTAGGGCTCTCGATCAGGGTCTCGTGGATGTGCGACGTGAGTTGTCGCTCACGTCGGTATTGGCTGAACCCGATGATCGATTCGTGAACTATCTCGTCGTGGGTTCGGATTCGCGGGCAGGGGCGGATCCCAATGATCCGGACTTCGGCAACGTTGGAGGTGAGGCCGATGTGCAGGGTCGGCGTAGCGACACGTTGATGGTGGTGAACGTGGAGAAGTCGACGGGCATCATCTCGCTCCTATCGATTCCGCGTGATCTTTGGGTGACCATCGGCGACTCCGAAAACACCGAGCGCATCAATGTTGCCTATCGCGAGGGTGCCGCCGTTGTGGTGCGCACGGTGAATCGGGCCCTGGGAATTCCGATCCATCACTACTTGGAGATCGACTTCCAGGGCTTCAAGCAACTTGTCGATGCCGTGGGTGGTGTCACGGTGTGCGTGGAGTATCCAACGCGCGACCGCAACACGGGGTTGTACATCAAACCTGGTTGCAAGAATCTCGACGGGGTCGACTCACTCGCCTATGCGCGAAGCAGGTACTTCGAGGAAAGAATCGACGGCCAATGGCAAGTAGACGGAACATCGGACATTGGCCGCGGAAAGCGTCAACGTCTGTTCATGGCGCTGCTCATGCAGACCGCCGTCAATCGAACGTTGAGCGATCCATTCCGGGCCGGCACGGTGATGCGTGGGGCCACCTCTGCACTCCTGGTGGATGAACGCTTGGACGTGCTCGAGTTTGCGCGAACGATGCGACCCGCTGCCACGGGGAAGTTGCGAAGATTCGCCCTCGATACGTACGGCGACACCGTGCGCGGCAATTCCGTGTTGCGACTCGCAGAGTCGGCAGGACCGGTGTTGGCGTTCTACTCGGGCAACGGTCCTGCGCCGGTTCCACCCGAGTGAGGTGTACGTCGGGTCACGTCCCCGGCACTACCGCGAACGAACTCACGAATGCCTGCCGGGGTGGTGGGTTCGCACACGTGGTTGCCCTGGGCGTGATCGCAACCCAGCAGCCGTAGGCGTTGCAATTGCTCTCCCGACTGCACCCACTCGGCCACCACGGTCATGTCGAGTGAGTGTGCGAGCTGCACGATCGACCGCACGATGGGATCGTCGGTACTTTCGCGACCGACGTTGCGAATGAAGGTTCCGTCGAGCTTGAGTTGTGCGGCGCGGAAATCCCGCAGGTGTGCCAACGACGAGTAACCCGTGCCGAAGTCGTCGATGGAGAGGCGGACGTCGAGACGAGACAGGGCATTCAGACTGCGAGTGATTGCGGAGTTCTTGGCAAGGGCCGTCGTTTCGGTGAACTCCAACACCAACTGACGCAAGTCGAGTTCTGCTGCAGCAATCGTGCTCGTCGTACGCTCGACGAAGCCCACATCGCTCAACTGTCGAGGTGACACGTTCACGTGCACCGTGGTGGAGCGCTCGAGCGTGCCATCGGCGAGCAAGTCGTGGAAAGTCCCTGCCGACTGCGCGATCACCCAATCCCCGATGGGGCCGATTGCGCCGGTTTCTTCCGCCACTTCCAGGAATTCCGGCGGAGTGAGGAGCCCACGTTGTGGATGATGCCAACGCAACAACGCCTCGATCGCCACGACGCGACCCGTATGCAAGGAGACGATGGGCTGGTACACCACTGCAAGCTCGTTGCCGGCCAACGCACGTTCGAGTTGCGATGCCATTGTGAGACGATCACGTGCCTGTGTGCGCATGGCCTCGCTGTACATCTCGCAGCGACCCTTGCCTCGTTGCTTGGCTCGGTACATCGCCGTGTCGGCGTTCACCAGCAGGGTGAGTGCGGCATCGCTCGGCGATTGCTCGTCGAGTAGTGCGGACGTGGCGATGGCGACACCAACGCTCGCGCCGGAGGTGACTTCGACTCCGTGAATCACGTGTTGGCCCGTCACGCTGGCACGCAGTCGCTCCGCAATCTCCAACGCGAGTGACTCGTCGCCCACACCTTCGGCGAGTACCGCAAACTCGTCACCGCTGAGTCGTGCCACCACGTCGGAGGGGCGAGTGGCATTCACCAGACGCTTGCCGACGCTCACGATGAGTTGGTCACCAAATCGGTGACCAACGGTGTCGTTCACGTGCTTCAGGCCGTCGAAGTCGAGGAATGCCACAGTGACGCCGCGTCGCAGCGTGCGACTGCGATCGAGTGCCTCGGCAACCCTGCGAAGAAAGAGCGTTCGGTTGGGGAGCCCGGTCAGCTCGTCGTGCGTGGCTTGACGTTGCAACTCGTTTTGTAGTTGCTTGTGCTCGGTGATGTCGCGAGCAATCACTGAGTAGTGGTCGACGGTGGAGTCCGCACCACGGACCACATGCAGCGTGAGCAGCAGCGTGCGCATGAAACCATCCGGGCTGCGATGGCCGAGTTCGCCGGTCCAGGAATTTTGGGCAGCGCCCGACAGTACGTCGCGAGGCACTTGATTTCGCACGGCGTCGAAAAATGTGGCGGCCGCTTCGTTGTTGTCGTCCCGGGTGTCGACGATTCCCAACACGTCGCTTGCCCCGCGATTGGCAAACACCAGTCGCAGATCGGCGTCGTACACCACGATGGCGTCTCGGGCAGCGTCAAGTGCGCCGATCAGTTGTTCGTTGAGGCGGTCGTGCGCGGCCACGGCGGTGATGTCCTGGGCGGTTCCCACGTACCGCTGCACCGCGCCAGTTAATTCGCGAACTGGTGCAACCGAAAGTGCGATGATCGTTTCGCTGCCGTCGAGCGCGCTGACGGCGAACGTTGCAGAAAAGGTTGTGCCAGAAGATCGCGTCGCAATCCAGCGCGCTTCCATCTCGGCACGCACGGCAGGGATTGCATGTGACCAGGGGGCAACACCGAGCGTGAGCGGAGCACCACCCAATGCGAGTGCGCGGAACGCATCATTGGCCGAGGTCAGTCGACCGTCAGCGTCCGTTTCGCAGAGGGCGACGGGGAGCAGGGCGAGTGCGCGATCGATACGCACAGTCTCTCAGGTTTTGTCGCACCGATGCGGGAACATGCATCGTTCGACGCAGAGCACGAGGGTGTTCGGTCGGCGGTCAGGGTGCTTGCGCGTAGAAGGTGCTCTCGGCGAGGTCGAAGGTGCTCATCTCCACCTCGGTGAGCAAGAGTTCGGCGTCGATTCCACCGTCGGCGTTGACGAGCGTCGTCGGATCGATCACTTTGTCCATGGCGAACACCGTGAGAAGGTACTGCCGTCGCTCTCCGGCCGCGGGGCACGGTGCGCCGTATCCGATGGTGCCGTCACTGTTCGTGGCGACCACCACGTCGGGTGGTGTAGCACCCTCGCCGATGGCGACGGTGTCGCCCGAGAGATTGGCCATCGTCCACAGCAACTTCTCTGGAGTCTCTACGTCATGCAACAGCACCGCCAAGGACACCGTGCCGGCGGGCTGTCCGGAGATCTGCAGCGGCGGTGAAACGCTTCGTCCGTAACACGTGAATGTGGGGTCGATGTCGGCGCCCTCCGTCCACGGACCACTCACGGTGAAGCTCTCGCTTGGCTCGAGCGATGCAGCGGAATCACTCGGCGCGATGGCGATGGATTCCGTCTGTTCGGGGCGAGCTGGTGCCAGAGTGCGACCATCGCGTGAACATCCCACGAGGATCATCATCGCTACGACGGTCGACGCAACGTGTCGGGTGAACGCAGAGCGGTGGATGTTGAGGATCATCATCGTCGCCTACGAGAGTAGGAGGTGCAGACCACTAGCGTGCGTCAGCGAATGAATCAGCGTCTCAGCCTCTTGACCGTGCACGCGCACCCCGATGACGAAGCATCCAAAGGGGCACCAACACTCGCCAAGTACTCACGTGAGGGCGTGCACACCGTGCTCGTGTGTTGTACGGGCGGCGAGGAAGGCGACCTCAACAATCCGGCGTTGAAGGAGCCAGGGCAGCCGTTTCATGGTCTCGACGAAACTGCAACCAAGCGGTTGCTGGCGTCGCTGCGTCCAGAGGAGTTGGCCAACTCGGCCAAGGTGATCGGATTTTCTCGAGTGGAGATGCTCGGCTATCGCGACTCCGGCATGGCCGAGTCGCCAGCCAATTCGAATCCCGAATGCTTTCACATGGCGGACATCGACGAAGCAACCGGCCGGCTGGTGAAACTCATTCGCGAACACCGTCCGCAGGTCATGATCACGTACGGAGATGATCAACGCGGTTATCCGCACCCCGATCATCTCAAGGTGCACGACATCAGCGTGCTGGCGTTCGATCGCGCGGGTGACGGCGGGTGGTATCCCGACGCCGGTCCGGCCTGGCAGCCGCTGAAGATGTATTACTCGGTGTGGTCGCGCGCACGACTCACCGCCGTTCACGAAGCGCTTCTGCGCTTGCGCGGTTCATCGCCGTACGACGAGAAGTGGTTCGAGCGTCCAGATTTGGATCACCGCATCACCACACGGTTGCACATCGGTGAGTTTTTATGGGCGCGATCGGGTGCACTGCGTGCACACAAGACACAGGTCGATGAGACCGAGCCATTCTGGTTCGGACTGAGCGACGACGAACTGGCAGACGTGTTTCCCTACGAAGATTGGGTGCTGGCGCGCACCTTGGTGCCATCCACTCGACGCGAGGGTGAACTCGAGGGCGACCTCTTCGACGGCATCCGAACTCCGGCTCATCAGTCATGACGACGGTGCAATACCGCGTGGCATTCGGGAAGAAGGATGAAGTGGTGGAAGGTCCGGACGACGCAGCGCTCGTCATCAGTGCGGCAGCCGCCGATGCGCACGGCGATCCAACTTCTCTGTACATGCAGGGAAAGCTCAAGGTAACCGGAAGTACTGGCGACTGGTTTCGACTGTTGCGTTCGGGTGACGTCAGCGCCGTGCTGAAGCGGCTCGCATCGCGTCCCTAATGTGGCGATAGCCGATCAGGTTCGCCCCTGCGGCACGGAGGGCATCTCGCAACTCGGCGCTGGTGACGAAAGTGAAATCGTCGATCCAGCCCTGACAGACCGCACCGAGGGCCCGCACTTCGGGGGAGTCGATCACGGGTTGCACGTGAATCTCGGTGACTCCTGCCTGGAGAGTGTCGATCGCTTTCAGCACCCGAGTGCGACTACCGGAGGACCAGTCGTGATCGAAATGATCGGGAAAGAACACGCCTTCCTCACGAGCAAGCCCGCGGAAGTCGAAACCAGCGTCGTTGGTGGAGATGGATGAGGGCAGCCGAATCGGCAATTGATATTCCACCGCTACGTCGAGGTATACACCGAAGAACTCGGGACGCAAGGTGATCGCCGTCAGGTGAGGCGCCAAGTGGGTGACGTCGACTCCCCACTGCATGGCCCGCTCCACTTGGGCCCGACACTCGCGACGCACCTCTTCGGGATCGGCGTGTTCCCACAAATCATCAAGCGTCGAAGGAAATCCTCCGTCGCCCGACTGCAGCGACGGCGCATAGGTGAGCGGACCCCAGCGGTACGCGGCGTGCTCGGACACCAACGTGATGTGCACGCCGATGTCGTCGCCAGGACGGAGATGTTGCACTGCGTGACGCGCCCAGGGTGCCGGCACCATCAGCGAGGCGCAGGTGGCCGATCCATCGTGGATTGCCTGCAGAACGCCTTCGTTGGATGCGTGAAACGCACCCAAATCGTCACAACTCAGTACGACGAGTTTGGCGTCGTTCGAATAGCCGAGTGCCTCGTTGAGCGAGTGACGCACGTACGAGTCCACGCTGTGACGCTACTTGCAGTGTTTCCAGAGTCCGCGAGCGTGTCGCTGTGCGTCGAACGCCGCAGACACGATGTGTTGTTGGTAGCGGGAGTTGGGGGCGATGTTCAGCGGACGGGCATAGCCACGGAGCACCATTTCTTGATTGACGAAAATTTCACCCGTGGCGGTGGGAAGAAATACGTACAGGAGCAGACGCCCGTAGGCATCCCGCGCCTCGATGTCACGCTCGATACGCACGGTGGAGTTGATTGCGAGGATGTTGGAGAGAAATTCACTGGCCTGCGGGCCGTAGCACTCCACGCGCTTGGTTGGATGCTTGGTTTCCGGTGTATTGATGGCGATTAGTCGGACCGTTTCGGTGTTGCCCCCGATACGCAGACGAACGGTGTCGCCATCGATGACTTCCTCCACCACGCCAGACGTGATGTGTTTGCCGTGAGCCGTTGGCGACGGTGTGGTCTGGGCCGGCTCCGACGTGCCGCATCCGGCAATGAACAGCAACGTGATCCAATGCGGACTTTTTCGCGCAAGTGGATGCACGCGAACCCACCAACACGTACGAAGCGTGTTCATCAATCGCCTGTTCATCAACCAGCTGTGTGCAGCCATGCAAGTACGGTGGTCGTATGACTATGACACCGCGTAACAATTTCGGTCTTGGGCGTGTTGGCGTGTGGACCTTCGCCCTCGATCTGCAGCCAATGAGCAAGGCGCAAGAGGCGGCCCGCGAGCTGGAGGAACTCGGCTACGGCTGCATCTGGGTGCCAGAAGCCGTCGGTCGCGAACCATTTGCATCGTGCTCGTTGTTGTTGTCGGGAACCAATCGCATCGGAGTTGCGACCGGGATTGCATCCATGTACGCCCGCTCGGCGATCACCATGCAGGCCGGCTGGCGAACGCTCGCTGAAGCCTTTGGTGATCGCTTCACCCTGGGCATTGGTGCGAGCCATGAACACATGGCAACCAAGTTGCACAAGGGTTCGTACGAGAAGCCCTACTCCGCGATGGTGGAATATCTCGATCAGATGGATCGCGGACTGTTCGCCGCTGCGGCACCAACCTCGACACCCCGTCGCGTGCTCGCCGCACTGGGCCCGCGCATGTTGGCGTTGTCGGCGCAACGTGGGCTGGGTGCGCACCCGTACTTCGTTCCTCCAGAACACACCAAGATTGCGCGCGACGTGTTGGGGGATGGGCCGTTACTCGCACCGGAGCAAGCGGTGCTCTTGGAAACCGATCCGACCAAGGCGCGTGATGTGGCACGCAAGCACATGGCCACGTACATCCGATTGCCGAACTATGCGAACAACCTGCGTCGACTGGGCTACACCGATGCCGACCTCGGCGACAAGAACAATCCGCCGAGCGACCGCATGGTGGACGCCATCGTGGCGTGGGGAACCATCGACGATGCCGTCGCGCGAGTGAAAGCACACTTTGACGCGGGCGCCTCGCACGTGAGCATCCAGGTATTGGATGCCGATGTTGCAGCGCTTCCAATGGCGCAGTGGCGCGAGTTGGCTGCGGCGACCAAGAACCTCTAGACGCCGAAGACGCGTCGCTGTAGTTTGCGCATGCCGCCAAGCCAACGTTCGTGTTCGTTGGCCTTCACTTTCACGTACTCGGCCACCTCGGCATGCGGATAAATGAAGAACTGCTCGGCGACGAGCGCATCATGCACGATGTCCGCCACGGCTGACGGCTCGAGTACCACGCCCGCTGCCCGCACCACATTGCCGGCGTTGGTATCGATTCCCGGACGATCGCCGCCTCGCAACATCGCAGTGTTCACCCCTTGCGGACACAGGCAGGAAACGTTGATGCCCCGCGAGCCGTACGTGATCGACAACCATTCTGCGAAGGCCACGGCAGCGTGCTTTGTCACGGAGTACGGAGCCGAACCAATCTGGGCCAGGACGCCTGCGGCGCTCGCGGTGCTGGCAAAGTAGCCGCGACCAGCCACCAACCATTCGGGCAACAAGTACTTGGCGGCCCAGCGGTGTGCATGCACGTTCACATCGAACGAGGTGTTCCAGTCCACTTCGGTGGAGGAGAGGTCGGCGCCCATGCCGACACCGGCATTGGCAAAGAACAGATCGATTGGCCCAGCGAACTGACGCGCTTCTCGTACGAGACGTTCATTCTCCGATTCACGCGAGACATCCGCAATCACCACGTGCGCGGAGTTCGCCCGCCGAGCATTCAGTCGGTCGGCAACCTGCTGCACGTCGGTTCCAGCGCGGTCGCTGAGAATCACGGTGGCGCCTGCATCGTGAAAGCGTTCACCAAGTGCCGAACCGATTCCGCCACCCGCCCCTGTGACAACAGTGACGGCACCAACGAATTTCACAGCACGATGTTAGGTCGGTCGTGCGTATCCATCATCATGGGGGTAGGACAGAGATAGCCTCTCGCCAGAAGACCAACGGAAGGAAACCATCCCGATGACCGAGACCATTCAGCGCAACGCTTCACACGATCTGGTCGTCCTCGCGGAGGCGATCGAAGTCATCGACAAAGCGCTCTCGGAGATTGGTCAGCGTCAGTTGGTTACCACCACGGAAGTGGCAGACCTGCTCTTGGACGTGCGTCAGTTGCTCAGCGAAAAAGCCGAGCCCACCACTTCGATCGCGAAGTAGTTCCAGCCGCTGCCCGTTTGGCGGCGACCTCGGTCGTTGCTCGCACCTGGGGTGCGGCAGCATGAATCAACCGATTCAGCGCTCGCTCAATGTGGTCGCGCAGCAATTCGGGCTGTTCGACTGCCTCGGTATCCACATGAATGCCGATGTCGAGCGAGTGGTTGTACGACAACAAGGTTGCATTGAATGCAACGCCACCGAGCGGGCCGACCGGATAGTTCTCCAGGATCAGTCCACCTGCGATGTACAGCGGTACTCCACCGCTGCGCACGTTGGAAGTTGCAAAGTCGATGGACTGGCTTTGCGTTCGCGCGATGCGTGTGAGTACGGATGTGGGCAGTGTGGTGGAAAGCGATGCGAGCGTGTCAAGTGATGCGTTCCTTGCGCCTTCACGTGCCTGGGTGAGTGCTTCGTGGATTGCGGCGAACCGTTCGGTGATGGGCATCTCACTGGTGGGTACGAGCAACTTGGCCAGTGAAAATGCATTGCCGCCCGACGATTCGGTACGAGTGCTCACCGCTATGGAGGTGCGCAACGACTCCACTGGTGCGCCAAGTTCGCGATGGTAGGCCCCGGCTCCATCGGCGATTGCGGTAACGAATGCCGTGTTGAGCTTTCCGCCGAGTGCCCGACTTGCCTCCAACAATTCGCGATACGGAATGCGAACAGTCTCGAGTCGACGCTGCAGGGAGCGCTTCTTCCACAGCGGAGAACGGGCTGGATCAACTTCGCCCATCTGTGCGACGAGCCCACGGAGCGAGTCGTTGGCTTGCGAGGCAAGCGACGGCAAGCGTGCCGGGTCGGCGAGTACGTCGCGAACCTGCTTCAACAATCCAATGGGTACCCGCAACGCGTCGCTCACCGATGAGCGCAACAAGTCGGCGGGATCATCATCGTCGGTGATCGACGGCTCGGGCTGGGAGGGTGTCGGCAGCGGTGGCGGTAGTGGCACATCGCGCGCCAAGTCGATGAACTGCAACGACAACATGATGCTGCCTTCGCCATCGGCCACCGTGTGATGCAACTTGACGATGAGTGCGCCACGTCCACCGGACAGTCCGTCCACCACGGTGAATTGCCACAACGGTCGAGTTCGCTCGAATGGATCGTTGACGATCAGCGTGGCCAGATCGAGCAGTTGTCGAAGTGATCCCGGTTCGGGTAGCGAAACGCGTCGAACGTGGTAGTCGATGTTGAATTCGGCATCGTCGATCCATTTCGGAGCACCGAGGGCTGCCGGACTCGGGCGCACCTTGTGTCGCAAGCGCGGAACCGCGATGGTGGCCCGCTCGAGGCGTTCACGAAACAGTGCAAAGTTGATTGGACGATCAAGGATGGTGACATTGCCAAAGGTGGACGCAAGATAAGGATCCTTCTCCAGGCGCCACATGAGACCTTCGGCGTCGGACATGCGCGCGTTGAAACGCGGCAACGACGTGGCGACGTTGGAGTCGGTGGCGGTGGTGGAGTCGGTGGTCACGTGATGGTCGTGGTGAACTGCACGGCGATGGTGCCGAGCAGTGCGCCGACGACTGAGCCTACGACGATGTCGCTGACATGATGAATTCGAACCACCACACGGCTGAGTGCAATGATGATCGCGAAGACCACGAAGATGACGGTCCACGTGGTGCTCACCCAACCGCTGAGCACCACTGCTGCAAAGAACGCCGATGAGGCATGGCCGCTTGGAAAACTGCTGGTGAGCGGTCGGCGTACGGTGAATCGGTCATCACCCGCAACGGTGGGGCGCTCTCGTCGGAACACTCGTTTGATGCCTTGGTTGAGCAGCAGGCTTTCGCCACCCATCAACAACGCAAGCGTGACGGCCTGCGGCCATGTGAGGGTGCCATTGAGTGCGCCAACGATGCCGATCACATGCCAGATTGCACCGAAGTCGCCGACGGCACTGGAGGTGTTGAAGACGTAGACCAGCAGTCGCGAGTTTCGAACTGGCTCTAGGTAGCCGTCGAGCCGCTCATCGAGCTGGTCGATGCGGTTGCTGAACGAGCTCATGGCGTAACGGGCAACCCGGCTTCGCGACGTCGAATGTTGACTCTCGCTGCCCCTTCTTCTCGGGCGCGACCGGCGTCGCCGCCGTGTGCCGGGCACCATTCCTTGTAATCGCACCACTCGCACAACTTGGTGACATTGGTGGAGAACTCACCGATGGACTCGGCACTGGCAATGTTGCCGAACACTCGTCGCGCAGTATCGCGAACTTCGTTGAGTGTGGTTGGTGTGACGGCCTGTGACACGACGCGCTGGTCGCGGGAGAATTCGTCCTTGCCGCCCCCGAGGTAGTACACCCGCACGGAGTGCGGGGTTTCCTTGAGTTGTGTCTCGCACATGAGCGCGTAGTAGGTGAGTTGTCGGAAGTTGTCGGTGGAGAAGTGAGCAGGTTTTGGTCGACTCGTCTTGTAGTCGCTCACCACCAAACCCTGTGCGTCTCGCTCGAGCCGGTCGATGAATCCGCCGATTTCGAATTCGCCCAATGGTGTGGTCACCCACTTCTCGAGTTCCACGATGTTGGCGTCGGTGGGTCGTTCGATTCGGTAGTACGAGCGGAGGCATTCGCGAGAAGATTCCCAGAACGCTGCTTCGTCGGCGTCGTCGAGGAGCAGCAGTCGGAAGTCGTCGCGAATCAAGAATTCCTGTTTCGCAGTTTCGAAGTCGTCACGGGAGGCATCAATCGTGCGAGCGTCGCGCTCACGCGAGAGAAGTAACTCCAGCACGCGATGGACGAAGGAACCTCGAACCATCGCCTCGCTCGGCAGCCCTGGCACTGATTCCACGTATTGGAAGCGGTACTTCATGGCGCATCCGAGGAAGGTATTGATGCGCGAAGGAGAGAGT